>JANMZX010000348.1:0-3472 GCA_031383745.1 Rhodoferax sp.
GCCGACGAATTGCTGCTGATCCGCCACGTCGAGCGCGTGTACGACAACCCGATGGAGCCGAAGGCGCATGAGGAGGCGTTCTTTGTCGAATGCAACGGGACGCCCGGCAGCACCGGCGACGCCGACACGATCTGAAGCGCCTGCCAGGGTGCCCCATGCCCTGTCAGACCCCCTTTGAAGCCGGCAACGGAAACGCCAACCCCCAGCGTTCGACGAGTCCTCAGGTTTGCGGACGATGGCAAGAATTGGCGATTGCGCGCCGCCGTGGGCGAACCGACAAAAAATTCAAGATTGCTGGCTGCAAGCGCTACGACGAAAGGATCACGCTATGGCAAGTTTTCAAGACGCGTACGCTGCCCTGGACGAATACCGGAGTTCGCTCCAAAGCGAGCTGCCACAGGCTCATTCCACGGCCTCGGCATATTCAGCGGCTTCCGCAGCTGCCGGACCCGCGCTGCGGGGGGCCTTTTCAGCCCTTGCAACGCCGATGAGCAATGTGCATGCTACCGGCGTTGGGGTGAGGTTGCGTCAGGGCAAGGTCGTGCCAGATGACTTTGTCTTGAAAGTCTACGTGTTCGACAAACAAGATCCGGGTGTCCGTACGCCGACTATCACAGGCAAGTCGTATCACGGCATTGCACGAACCAGCAAGCATCTGAGAGTGAAGAAAGAAGCAAGCCGGAAGGCTTTGCACCGTTCCGGCTTTGAAGATGGTCCCGCCAGCAGGAATCGAACCTGCATCTAGCACTTAGGAGGCACTCGTTCTATCCATTGAACTATGGCGAGGGACGCGCGATTGTAGGGCCGGGGTAGGGGGCAGGCGGGGGCTCGGGCCAGTAGGAATCCTGCGTTCGGCCGGGTTTGGCGGGCACTCCTGTTGACGCCGGGCGAACTCCACACGCAGTCGCTCACGCGGTTCCGCGGTGCGGCCTGCGCCTGACAGCCTCTTGCCACGCCGCTGAACGGGTCAGCGCAACCCGTGGCACGTGATCTGCCAGTCGCGATGTCGCCCCTGCGCGCCGACGCCAGCTCAGTCGTACCGGATCGTGAAGATCAGGTCGATGGCGCTTTGTTCGCCGGTGCTGGCGCGCAAGGTGAAACGCCGCGACAGGTCGTAGAAGATCGAGATCGTGCCCAGGGTGCCGGACAGGCTGCGTTCGTAGGCCACATAGAAGTCGCGCGAGATGCGCTTGCCCAGCGTGACGGTGGCGGCCGATGTGCTGCCGTCGGTGCGCGAGGCGGCTGCCGCAATCGACAGTTCGTCCAGGCCCAGGGCACTGGCCAGGCCGCCCGACAGGCCCTGGCCGTCGCGCCCCAGCAGCGCCAGCGCGGCTTGTTGCAGCACCGCGGCCTCGGCGCCGCCATTCGCGCCAGAGCGGCCCAGCACCAGCCAGGCCAACTTTTCGGCCTCGGGCAACTCGGGTTCGGCAAACAGGCGCACCCGTGGCGCGAACGCGGTGCCAGTGATCTGCACGCCGACGCGTTGCGTCAGGTTGGGGCGCAGCGCCAGGATGTCGAGCACCGGGTTGTCGTAGGCGCCGGTGAAGCGCATCACGCCCTGCTCGATGTCGAGCAACTGGCCGTAGGCCCTGTAGCTACCTAGCACTGTGCGCACCTCGCCGCTCAGGCGAGGCGGCTCGCCGCCCTGTGCGCGCAACTGCAGGGTACCGGCCAGGCGCGTCACGATGCCGCGGCCCTGCACCCGGAAGTCGGGCCCCAGGTCCAATGACAGCGCAATGGTGGTCTGCACTACCGTCCCTGGTGGCGGGCTGGCGGCGGGGGCCCGCGCGGCGGGCGCCGGGCTGGCGCCCTTGCTGCCCCGAATCACCACGTCATCGCCCAGTTGCGGAGCGGTCTCTTCGGGCAGCACGAACGACGCCTGGTCGGCCTTGAGACTGCCTTGCACGTCGAGCCGGGTGTTGCGCAGCCGCGCCTGCACGGTGCCCGATACCACCATGCGCCGGTCGGCGCGCGCCGATACGCGCAGCGCGCGCGCGGTGGCGTCCAGGTCGATCTGGATCCGCGGCAGGATGCCGGTGGTCCCGCCGCCGGCCGGCAACCAGAGTGCAAAGCCGCTGGCGCTTAGCGTGCCACCCGCGCTGCCGCCGGCGCCCTGCAGGCTGAACTCCTCGATGGCGAGCCGCTGCCCCTGCATGCGGGCGCGCAGGCGGCCGTTTCCGAATTCGATGCCATCGACCACCGAGCGCAGGGCCAGGCCATCGGCCAGCAGCTCGCCGCTCCATTGCGGCGCCTGACGCGAGCCGGTCACGGCCAGGTTGGCGTCCAGGGTGCCGCGCATGCGCCAGCCAGGAGGCGCCAGCACCGACCAGACGCCGACCTGCGGCAGACGTGCCCGCACGCTGCCACTGAGCGGTGCCGTCGCCGGCCAGTCCCAACCTTGTGCGGTGGACGCGAGGCGGGTCTGGATGTCGGCCTGCGCGTTGCCGGCACGCTCGCTGTCCCAGCGTGCGCTGGCGGTCACGGCGTCGCCTGCCACGGCCAGCGTGATGCGGGCGTCGCGCACGCCGGCGTCGACTGCCGTGCCTGCATCCAGGCCGCCTGGCAAGGCGTCGGCCAGCACGCGAATGTCGCCGCTGCGTCGGGCCAGTGTGGCGCGCAGCTGCAGCGTGTCGGCGGCCGCCAGGTCCCAGGTGGCATCGAACACCAGGTTGCCGCTCAGCCCCAGGTTCGCCAGCTCGGTGTTGCCCAGCAGGGTCAACCAATCCATCGGAAGGCCGCGCAGTTCACCCTGGCTGCTCAGGCTGCCACGTGCGCCCGGGGTCCAGACGACGGGCTGCAGCTGCAGCGTGGCGCTTCCCGGCAGCGGCCCGGTCAGCTGGGCCTGGGCCGGACCGGTGCGCAGGTTGCCGCCAGACGCTCCGGCCAGCCAATCGACTGCCACCGGCGGCCCCAGCACCAGACTCCACTGCCCGGGACGCGCTGTGTCGCGCAGGTCGACCTTCAGCGCCTGCACGTCCATGTGCCAGTGGCCGGTGGCCACCCGGCCGCCCTGCGCCTGTACCTGTACACGGAAGATCCGCACGCCATGCAACAGATCGCCGCTGGACGCCAATGTCAGCGCGCCCGGGCTGCCTGAGAGTTCGAGGCGTGCTGCCTGCACCTGCCAGTCATTGATCTTGTCCTGGCCGGCCTGGTGGATGGTCAGCGCGGGGATGTGCAACCGGGCCTGCACGCTGGTCTGCGCGGTGCTGCCGGTTTGCAGCGCCTGCCAGCCGCCCTGCCACTGGAGTGCGAGGTCGGCGCGGCCCTGCAGTTCCGGCCCCGTCCATTCGCGCGGCCACTGCGGCTGGCGGCGCACCCATGCCGACAGCCGTCCGGCGTCCGACACGTCCAGCGCCAGGTTGCCGCCGCCGTCGAGCGCAGCGAGCTGGCCGTCGACACGCCCCTGGGCGCCGGGCAGTGCCAGCTGCAACTGTGCACGGCCGCTGCGGCTGGCAGGCTGCAGTTCGAG
>JANMZX010000387.1:0-28459 GCA_031383745.1 Rhodoferax sp.
AGCGCCTCGGTCCTGGCCCGGTTGCTGAACCTCGCCCGGCAACGCGGCGACGACTACGGCATTCTGTTGAACCGCTTCGCGCTGGAGCGGCTGCTGTGCCGCATTGCCGCCTCACCCCATGCCGATCGCTTCCTGCTCAAGGGCGCGCTGCTCTTCTCGCTCTGGTACGACCAGCCCCACCGCCCCACGCGCGACGCCGACCTGCTGGGATTCGGCCCCGACGACGCACAGACCTTGATCGCCACTTTCCGTGACATCACCGCCATCGACATGATTGACGGCATCGCCTTCGATCCGCAGTCGGTACGCGCCGACTCGATACGCGACGACAACCGCTATGGCGGGCTCCGCGTGCGGCTGAACGGACGCATCGACAACGTGCGCTGCGCGCTGCAGGTCGACGTGGGTTTCGGTGACGCCGTCACACCCGAGCCGCAGACCGTTGTGTTCCCGGTCCTGCTTGGCGACCTGCCTGCGCCCGCGCTGAAGGTCTATCCGGTCTACACCGTGATCTCCGAGAAGTACCACGCGATGACGATCCTGGGCCTGGCCAACAGCCGCATGAAGGATTTCTTCGACATCGCCACCATCGCGCGGCGAACAGACCTCGACGGCGCGACGCTGGCCCGCGCAATTGGCGCTACCTTCGCGCGCCGCGGGACGGCGCTGCCCACGCATCCCCCGGTGGCGCTGACTGGCGAGTTCGGACGGGACGATGCCAAGCAACGCCAGTGGCAGGCGTTCCTCCGCAAGGGCCGCATTGACGACGGCACGCTGGCCGAAACTGTCGACCTGCTCCACACGTTGCTGTGGCCCGCGAGCCAGGTGGCGGTCAGCACCAGCGATGCCAATGCGACGTGGCAGGCCCGGCGACTGCGATGGGCTTGAGATTCGCGCCGCCACGCAACGGACCCACCGCCCGCCGCATTGGCGATGGGGTGATCGGCGCTGTCCCATATCGACAAACTTCATATCCAGCACGCTGGTACTCAGGCTGATCCGCTCGTCGGTCAGCGGCCGTGTCGCCCTATACTGCCGGCGACCAGAACCGGGTTCGATCGCCCGGCCCGAAAGTCGGTGCCACGAGGTTGCTCATGATTGATGTCCCACCGCTGATACAGCGCCAACCCTTCACCCGCCCCGCGCCCGATCAGGTGCAGGCCTTGGGCGGCACGCCCACCGGCTTCATCGTCGACGCCTTGGGCGGCAGCGGTGCGCTGGACTACCGTTTGCGGCCAGCGATCGCCGAGCAATACGCGTTTTGCGGGGTAGCCTTGACGGTGGATGCGGGGCCCGGCGACAACCTGGCACTGGTGCATGCCCTGCAGGATGTGCAGCCGGGCGATGTCCTGATCGCCGCCACCGGTGGCTTTACCGGCTGCGCCATCACCGGCGACCTGGTGCTGGGCATGGCCAGGAATTGCGGCGCCGTCGGCTTTGTCACCGACGGCTGTGTGCGGGATCTGGCGGGCCTGCGCTCGGTGGGTTTGCCGGCCTGGGCCGTCGGCGTCACGCCGAACTCGCCGCAGCGCCATCGACCCGGCACCATCGGCTTCACGATTGCCGTGGCCGGGCATCCGGTGGCTGCGGGCGACATCGTGGTCGCGGACCTTGACGGCGTGGTGGTTGTGCCGCGGGCGCGCATCGGTGAGGTGCTGGCCCGGCTGCCGCAGATCCGGGCTGCCGAGGCCAAGGCCGATGCGGCGGTGCGTGCAGGTGCCAGGTTGCCCTCATTCCTGGCGGTCGATGCAACACCGGCCCAGTCACCTCAGCCATGAAAGTCGCCCTGATCGGCACTGGTGCCATGGGCTGCATTTTTGGCGCCGCGCTGGCGCGCAGCGGGGCCGAACTGGTGTGCCTTGATCAGCGCAGCGATGTAGTTGCCGCCTTGCAGCAGCACGGCATCCGCGTGCGTGGCGTGCTGGGGGAGCAGACGATTGCGGTGCGCGCCACCTCTGACCCGGCGCAACTTGGGCCGGCCGACATGGCGCTGGTGCTGGTGGACGCGGCGGCCACACCCGCTGCGGCTGAAATAGCGGTGGCCTGCCTGCGGGAGGACGGCTTTGCCTTGTCGCTGCAAAACGGCATTGGCAACCTGGAGGCCCTGGTCGAGGCGCTGGGCCCGCAACGCGTGATGGCGGGCGTCACCTACAACAGCGGCACCGGCGAGGGGCCGGCACGCTCCTGGCACACCGACCTCGGCCTGACCACAATTGGCGAAGCCACTGGCGCCATCACGCCGCGGCTGCAGGCCCTGGCCGAGCGGTTTCGCGCCCAGGGCATGGCGGTCGAAGTCACGGGCCAGGTCGAAGCTGCGATCTGGAGCAAGTTCGTGCACAACTGCGCCATCAATCCGATCAGTGCCCTGACTGGCTTGAGACCGGCGCAGATCATGCAAGCGCCACCGGCGCAGGCTCTGATGGAACATGTCATTGATGAAATCCTGCAGGTGGTCGATGCGACGGGCATCGTGCTGCCCGAGCATGACACACGCGGCGAGATCCTGAACCATTGCCGGGAACGCATGAACCAGCCCTCGATGCTGCAACACCTGCTGGCCGGCAAGCCGACCGAGATCGGCGCCCTCAACGAAGCCCTGCTGGCGCGCGCCCGTGTCCTGGGCCTGCCCGTGCCCTTCAACACCGCGGTGGCCTTGGCCATCCGTGCGCTTGAGGCCCGTGCTGCATTCACCAGGGCCCCAAGCACCGGAAATTCAATCCCGTGATCCCCAATATCGCGCCAGTGGCCATCCACTGGACATCGGCTTTGCCGGCGGCGACACGAATACTGGGCATCGAAGGGGCTTGATCGTTCGGTCACCCGACCTTGTGCGGTGCACCGGTGTCGTGCGCTGGATCCAACGCCTCACGCAGGCGCCAGACCAGCTCGCTGCGCTGGTTCTTGAACCTCATGCGCCCGGATTGGTGGGTGCCGGTGTGACCATGGACCACTTGTCATCCGACGCATCGGTCAACACCCGGAAGCATGCCGAACAATGGCAGGAATGCGCTCTCGGCGTTGCTGCCGGGGTCGTCCGCTCGGCCACAGCAGCGACTGGAGAGAAATCGTCAGAGACTTGGCTTGGGGTCGGAGCTCGGGCATGACCAATACCACTGGGACAACTGGGTACAAGGTCTGGACACCCGATAGTGGGTCACAGGCGCCACTTCTTTTCGCCAGGTGTATTCAGCGACCGAGCCTCTTGCGTATGCCGCTTCGGGTTGCGGCCACCTCGTTCTGGAATGGCCCCTTGAGTTGCATGGCGCGGTCGATCAACTCAAGCGCCTCTTCGTCGCGTCCTAGCTCCGACAAGATCTGAGACAAGTTGTTGAGCACCTCGACCGACTCCGGATTGCGTTGGTAACTCGATCGCAGAACGGCTTCCGCCTCCCCCAGCGCACGCTCCTGGTATTGCAAGTTGCTCAGTGCGATGCTCGCCAGGGCATCGCCGGGCCAGCGCGCGAGGTAGGCCCTCCAGGCTGCTTGCGTCCGGGCCGGCGCTGCCACCCGGCCAAATGCCAGCAGGGCCGGCCGATAAGTTGTTGCGCTGGCAGTTGCGGGTATGGATTCGGGACGGCTTGCGACCATGGCCCAGTAGCCGCTGCGCCGCCACGTTACTTCGAAGATCGTGAAAGGTAGCACCAATCGTTGCGTTGTGCCCGAGCGCAGATACAACTCGCCACGCTCGTAATCGAAGCCGACGACGACGGCGTAGTGCCATTGGTCTATGGGCCAAAGCCCCAGGTTTTGCAGTACCAGCACCGGCCGCCCATTCGCCACTTCCTCGAGCAAACCGGAATATGTTCGCGGAAGTTGCCACCCGACCAGTCCGTGGCGCCGCGGCGCCACGAGCATTTCCACTTGCAGGCTACCTTGCCGGGCGGGCAGGTAAACTTCCTGCACCAGCTGGTCCACCGAGATGCTGGCACCGGCCGATTGCATGATCGTCGCGAGCGCGGCCGGCCCGCAATCGAATTGGGTCTGGGGAAAGTAAGGTACACCAGCCAACTCGGCTGCACGCGGCACCCCAGCTGGCCAATCGGCGCGCAGGTCGATCGTCTGGGGTACGAACTGTGCACACCCGGCCAGCCATGCCAGAAATGATGTCACCGCGAGCCTTGCGAACCAGCGACCGCAATTCACAGTCGACATCGACATCCTGGCAGGGCATCAAGAGCCGTTTCCGGCGTCTACCTGCGGTAGAAGAAAAACCAGACCAGCAGGCCGATCAGAACGATCGCTCCCCATCCCACATTGGCGCCGGCCGGTGCCGCCGCGATGTCACTGGCCAGTGTGTGAACCTCCTCATCGGTCATGGCGTTGACCCGCTCACGTGCCACTGACGGATCGAGCCCCAGCGCCTGCAGTTGGCTGGACACGTCCGTTCGGCTCAGGGCATCCATCACGACCGCGCGGTCCGACTGCACAGTGCTGACTGCCGCTGCGTTATCAGTCCCGATGATTCCCGCGTGTGCCGACTGAAAGGACAGGGAAAGCAGCGCCGGGATCAAGATACGGCACAAGGTACGCATGAAGGTGGATTGCATGATTGGACTCCTGGTCTTTGACTGTTGTTAAACCTTGGGAGCCCGGGATCGAGCACCCGCGTTAACCGTAGATTCGACCTGCCAGACAGTCTGTGCGTTAGCAAACAGATGCCGGGGAGAATCGCACTCGCTATTTTGCCCAGTTACCGGTAAGAGTCCAGGCTTCGCATCCGCTGCCGCGCGCCGGCCGGGCATGATGGCCGTGGCCAATGCCAGGGCCAATGCGTGGGCGGGGCGCTACGAGCGGCGGGGTTTTTGGGCGCGATCAACAAAGTGGCTCGGGATGCCAGCATGGGCCCGATGCGTTCGGCCTCGCTGCCGCTTGGAGTGCCCTGACAAGGCCACTGGCTCTTGCGGCGCGTCTGGTTCGCACCAGCATCGGAACCGCATACTTGCCTTCAGACCCTGGCATTGCATTGCCATGTCTTGCCCGTGCATCAACCCGTTTCGGTCGCGTCCGCCAGCAGCGCATTGACGCCGGACGGCACCGCGCCCCATGCCAGCTCAGGCTCATTTCTCGTTGGAAATACGCGCCCCCTTCAGGCTCAAACCTCGTTGGACAAGGCTTACGCCCGGCCAAGCGCGCCAAACTTGCTAAACTGATTGTGCGTGGCAGTGGGCCTGCGCGTGCGCGCCGCACTCCATACCCCGACAACGAGAGAGACAAACCCATGGGCATTCCCAGCATCCGGCATGTGCGCGCCTTCACTGTCCGGGGTGGTGGCGCCGATTACCACGACCAGGGCAAGGAGCACTGGATCGACGACCACATCGCCACGCCGATGGCGCGTTACCCCGAGTACCGCCAGAGCCGCCAGGCCTTCGGCATCAATGTGCTGGGTACGCTGGTGGTGGAGATCGAGGCCAGCGACGGCACGGTCGGCTTTGCCGTCACGACCGGTGGCGAGATCGGGGCGTTCATCGTCGAGAAACACCTGGCGCGTTTTCTCGAGGGGCAGCGCGTCACCGACATCGAGAAGATGTGGGACCAGATGTATTTCTCCACGCTCTACTACGGCCGCAAGGGGGTGGTGATCAACGCCATCTCCGGTGTCGACCTGGCCTTGTGGGATCTGCTGGCCAAGGTGCGCAAGGAGCCGGTGCACCAGTTGCTGGGCGGCCCGGTGCGCGACGAACTGGTGTTCTACGCCACGGGGGCCCGTCCCGACCTGGCCCAGCAGATGGGATTCATCGGCGGCAAGATGCCGCTGCAGCACGGTCCGGCGGAAGGTGATGAAGGCCTGCACAAGAACATCGAGAAGCTTGCCGACATGCGCCAGCGTGTCGGCAAGGATTTCTGGCTCATGTACGACTGCTGGATGAGCCTCGACCTCAACTACGCCACCCGACTGGCACAGGCCGCGCATGCCCATGGCCTGAAGTGGATCGAGGAGGCACTGCCGCCGGATGACTACTGGGGATATGCGCAACTGCGCCGCCAGGTGCCGCACGGCATGATGGTCACCACCGGGGAACACGAGGCCACTCGCTGGGGCTTCCGGCTGCTGCTCGAGATGGGTTGCTGCGACCTGATCCAGCCGGACGTCGGCTGGTGCGGGGGCATGACCGAACTCATCAAGATATCGGCGCTCGCCGACGCCCACGGCAGCATGGTCGTTCCGCACGGGTCCTCGGTCTACAGCTACCACTTCGTCATCACGCGCCACAACAGCCCGTTCGCCGAATTCCTGATGATGGCGCCCAAGGCCGACCAGGTGGTGCCGATGTTCCATCCGCTGCTGCTGGATGAGCCGGTGCCGCAAGGCGGCCGCATGAAGGCCTCGGCACTGGACCAGCCCGGATTCGGTGTGCGACTCAATCCGGAGTGCCAGCTGCACCGGCCCCACAGCCACTGACACGCAGCGCCCCGTTCATGAATGACCTGAAGGACAAGGTGGTGTTGATCACCGGCGCGAGTTCCGGGATCGGCGCTGCCGCGGCCGTGGATTTCGCGTCGCAGGGGGGGCGGGTCGCCGTGCATTGCCACTCCCACCCCGAGCAGGCGCAATCGGTCCTGGCTCAGGTGCGGGCCGCCGGTGGCGACGGCGCGGTCTTCCGTGCCGATGTGTCCGACACCGCGCAGCTCGAACGGCTGGCCGCGGAGGTGCACCGGCACTTCGGCCGCATCGACGTGCTGGTCAACAACGCGGGGGGATTTGTCAGGAGGGCGCCCCTGGTCGAGGCCAGTGACGCGCTGATCGACGAGGTGTTCCACCTCAACGCACGCTCCATGATTGCGCTGTGCCGCCACGTCGTGCCGCACATGCGCCGGCAGGGTGGTGGCTGCATCATCAACCTGACATCGCAGGCGGCGCGCACAGGCGGCAGCCTGGGCGCGGGGCTGTATTCGTCGAGCAAGGCCTACATCTCGACGCTGACGCGCGCCTTGGCCAAGGAGTTGGTCGGCGATGGCATCCGCGTCAATGCGGTCGCGCCCGGCGTGATCGCCACACCGATCCATGATGGCCACACCAGCCCCGAATTGCTGGCCCAGCTGAGCGCCAGGATCCCCATGGGGCGCCTGGGCCGGGCCGATGAATGCTCTGGCGCCATTCTGTTCCTGGCCAGCGAGAAGCTCGCCAGTTACATCACCGGTCAGACCATCGAGGTCAACGGCGGCAGCGTCATGCCCTGACAGCTTGGCCCATCGGGCCCCATGCAAGCCATCTCCTCCACGAACCGAACGCCACATGTCCACGTCGACCACTACCTTCCCCCCCACCGCAGGGATCACGTCCGGTTTCGTCGTCACCGTCCAGTTCGGCATCGACCCCGTCCACTGGGACGCATTCATGCGCGAGATGGTCGCGAATGCCCGCAGTTCGCGCGAGCATGAACCCGGTTGCCTGGTGTTCGATGTCTGCACCGATCCGGCGCAACCCGGCCAGGTGTTCCTGTACGAGATCTACCGCGATGCCGCTGCCTTCGCGCAGCACAAGCGCGAAGCCCACTTCGTGGCGTTCGACCGCACCGTGTCGGCCTGGATCCTGCACCGGGCCATCCGCACCTACACCCTGGTGGACCGCTGACACAGGGCCTGGTGCACCCAGGGCCGGCAGCGCCGGCCGCGGCGCGGTCGTTCAGCGGCCGCCAGACACGTCGATCGTGGTCCCGTGGACATAAGACGCCGCCGGGCTCAGCAGCCAGATCGCCGCCTGCGCGATTTCCTCCGCCTCGCCCACGCGCCCGATCGGGATCGTGGGCGCCGTCTCCCGCATCAGGTCCGCACCGCCGATGGGCTCCAGGATGTCCGTGGCGATCATTCCGGGCCGGATGCCCACGACCCGGATCCCCTCCTTGCCGACTTCCTTGGCCAGCCCCACCGTGAAGCTGTCCACCGCACCTTTGCTCGCCGCGTACGCCACCATGCCCCGGATGCCGCCGAGCCGAGCCGCCGCCGAGGAGATGTTGACGATGACGCCGCCCTTCCCGCCATGGCGGGGCGACATGCGCCGGATCGCCGCGCTGGCGCAGTGGATGCAGCCGTAGATGTTGGTCGCGAACAAGGTGTCCAGCGTTTCCCTGGTGTGCTCTTCGATCGGCCGGATGGCGCCACCGATGCCGGCGTTGTTGATCAGTGCGGTCACCGGCCCGAAATGCCTGTCGGTCTGCGCAAACAAGTGTTCCACGTCGGCCGGATCCGACACATCCGCTTGCACGGCGAGGGCGCTGCCGCCAGCGTGCTCGATGCCGGCCACCACCGCCATGGCCGCCTCACGGCTTCGCCCATAGTTGACCACCACCCGGTAACCCGAGCGCGCACCGAGCGCCGCGCACGCCGCGCCGATGCCGCGTGACGCCCCGGTGACGACCAGCACGCCGGGTTCACCAGCGGGCACAGTTGCGGGCGACAGGGCGATCGGAATCACCGGCGCTCAGGCGCGCCGGCCCAGGGCGTCCGGGTTGACGACAAAGGGTGGCGTCCGCCCGGCCGCCACATCGAGCACGGCCCGGAACGCGCTTTCCGCCAGCCCGTGCATGCATTCGTCTGTGAAACAGATCCCATGTGGGGTGACGACCACGTTGTCCATGGCCAGCAGCGGGTTGTCGTGCGGTGTCGGCTCCTGCTCGAACACATCCAGCCCGGCACCGGCGATAAGCCCGCCTTGCAGCGCGGCCACCAGCGCAGCTTCATCCACGATCGGCCCTCGGGCAGTGTTGATGAGGTAGGCGGTGGGCTTCATGAGGCCGATCAGGCGCGCATTGACCAGGCCCTTCGTCTGGGCGTTCAGCGGGCAGTTGACGGTCAGGAAGTCCGACTCGCGGAACAGCGTGTCCAGGTCGACCAGCCGTACGCCGATCGCCGCTGCCAGGGCCGGATCGGCCACGGGATCGTGCGCAATGTGGCGCATGTCCAGCGGCCTGGCGATACGAAACAGTTCGGCGCCGATGTTGCCCATGCCGACCGAGCCCAGTGTGCGGCCGGTCAGGCCAGTGCCGATGTGGTCCATCTTCTCGGCCCAGCGGCCGGCGCGGGTCAGGCGGTCCTTGATCAGCACCTTGTGGGCCAGCATCAGTACCAGTGTTAGCGCCGAACTCGCCACGGGCCGGCGCACCCCGTCGGGCGCGATCGTCAGCAGCACCCCCGCGGCGGTGCAGGCCGGGACATCGATGCTGTCGTAGCCGACACCGAAGCGCGCCAGCAACTTCAGCCGGCGGTCGGCGCCGGCCAGGCTCTGCGGCGTCAGTCGCGTGGTCATGGCGCAGATGGCGTCGTAGCGCGCCGCGTGCGCAGGCGTGATGTGGCCGGAGTCCGGGCCCATGTATTCCCACTCGACGGCCGGCACGTCGAGCACCTGCAGCACCGCGCTGCCGAAGATCGGCGCGCCATCCGACATCCGCACGTCACTGGTGATGCCGACAAGAAACTTCTCCATCCCGCCTCCTTGCATGCGCCTGCAGGCGCGTCAGTTCGCGCCCTTCATGATGCGCGGCAACCACAACACCAGGTCCGGCACATAGGCCACCAGGAGAATCACCACCAGCCAGGCCCCGGTGAAAGGCAACAACATGGCGAGCGACTGGTTGTACCGGATACCCGCGATCTTGCATGCCACCATGGCCAGCACACCCACGGGCGGGGTCACCGACCCCAGTACCAGCAGCATGATCGTGACGATGCCGAAGTGGACCGGGTCGTAGCCCAGGTGGGCGATCAACGGCCCCATGATCGGCACCACGATGATCAGCGCCGGGACAGGCTCCAGGAAGGTGCCGAGCAGGAAGAAGAAGACGATCAGCACGAGCATTGCCAGCTTCGGGTCGCTGGTGATGGCCAGCATCAGCTGCAGGGTGCTCTGGCCGACGCCGGCGCGGCTCAGCACCCAGCTGAACAGCCCGGCCCCGGCCAGGGTGACCAGCGCGCCGGCCGTCATGCTGGCAGCCGCGGCGAAGTTGCGATAGAGCGAGGCGAATCCGTGCCGGCGCCCCGCCAGGCCGAACAGCAAGGCATACAGCGCGGCAATCGCGCCCGCCTCGGTCGGGGTGAAGGCACCCGAAAGGATGCCGCCGATGATGATGACAGGCATCAGGATCGCGGGCGCCGCACGCCAGGTCGCCGTGCCACGCTCGCCCCATCCCACGCGTGGTGACGGATGGGCGCCTGCGCCCGGCGCCATGTACCAGGCCAGCAGCAGCATCGATACACCGGCCAGGATGCCGGGGAACACGCCGCCGAGGAACAATGCGCCAACCGACACGCCCGTGACCGAACCGTAGATGACCGCAATCACGCTGGGTGGAATGATCGGCGCCATCATCGAAGCACAGGCCGTGACGGCCACGGCGAACGCCGGCTTGTAACCTTCGCGCTTCATCGCCGGGATCATGATCGAGCCGATCGCGGTGAGATCGGCCAGCGCCGATCCCGAAATCGCCCCCATGAACATGTTCGTCATGATGTTGGCCTGCGCCAGCCCGCCGCGGAAATGCCCGATCAGTGCGCGCGACATGTTGACCAGCCGCTCGGTGATGCCGGCCACGCTCATCAGCTCGCCGGCCAGCACGAACAGCGGCACGGCCAGCAGCGAGAAGTTGTCCAGTGCCTCGTAGAACTGCTGCGCCAGGATCAGCACCGGCAGCTGTCCGTCGTAGAGGATGGCCAGAATCGCGGCCAGGCCCATGCAGTAGCCGATCGGCAGGCCCAGCACCATGAAGCCGCAGAACAGCCCCAACATCAGGGAAATCGTCATGCGCAAACCTTCACGGGGCCGGGATCACAGGGTGGTGTCCAAGGGGTGCTCGATCGCCAGCGGACGGTTCCAGGTGAGCAGTACGAGCAGGCCCTCGCAACCGGCGCCGATCGCCAGGGCCATGTAGACCGACCACTTCGGGATTTCCAGTAGCGGGGAACGCTGGAGCCAGGAGCGGCTCATGAGTTCGATCGCGGCGTACAACAGCAGCACGCTGAAAGCAATGCACAGCGCATCGGCGATCCAGACCACGATCCGGCGGCCCAGTGGCGGCAATATCAGCTCGAGCACCTCGACCCGGATGTGGCCACGCGACCCGGCCACCAGGGCCGAGCTGACCATGACGCCCCAGACCATCAGGCCGCGCACCAGTTCTTCGGCCCAGAACAGCGACTCGTTGATCACATAGCGGAAGAAGACCTGCAGCAATACCAGGACGAAATAACTCGCCAGCAGTGCCACCGACAGCGCCTTCAGCGTCGCGCCGAGTCCACCCGCCAGCCGGTCCAACCGGTACAACACCGCCGAGCGGTGGGGAGGTGTCTCGCGCGAGTCCGTGTGCGGACCCGGCATGGTGCTCAGCCCTTGGCGGCCGCCACCGTGGCGTCGACCAGTGCCTTGCCCTTGGGCCCGGTCTTGGCGACGAAGTCGGTCAATACCGGCCCCATCTTGGAGCGGAAGCTGTCGATGTCCGGCGCGGCATCGGCCTTCACCCGTCCCGCGAGTTCGTTCCAGGCGGCGGTCTGTTCGGTGATGTTGGCGTCCCACATGTCCTTCTGGACCGCACGCACCGCCTCGTCCCGAATGACCTTCTGCACGTTGGCAGGCAGCGCGGCCATGCGCTTGGCGCTGGCCATCATCGAGACCTCGGTGAAGATATGGTGCGTCTTGGTGGCAAAACCGGCCACCTCGTAGATCTTGGCGGTGACGATGTAGTCGGCCGGCACCTCGATCGCGTCGATCACGCCGGTCTGCAGGGCGGTGTACATCTCGCCGGCCGGAATCGGCGTGGGGTTGGCGCCCATCGCCTTGGCCATCGCCACCCAGGTCGGGATCTCCGGCACCCGCAGTTTGATGCCACGCACATCGTCGGCCTTGTGGATGGGCTTGCGCGACAGGAACACCCGGAAGCCCGATGCGCCCAGGGAAAGAATCTCGACGCCCAGCGCCTCCTTGGCCACGTCGGCCACCTGTCGGCCGGGCGGGCCGTACATGACGCGTTTGACATGGTCGAAATCGTTGAACAGGAAAGGCAGCGAGATGAAGCCCAGGTGCGGCTGCCAGTTGGCCAGGGTGCCCAGGTCGCTCCAGCACATGTCGAGCGTGCCGAGCTGCAGCGCCTCGGCCGAGGTCCGCAGGTTGAACAGCTGCGAGGCCGGGCGGATGTCGATCGTGACCTGCCCACCAGTGGCGTCCTTGACCCGTGTCGCGAAGGTCTCCGTGATCTTGTGGCCCAGATGCGAAGTGGGCAGGTGGTGCGAGAACACCAGCCGGATCGGCGCTGCTTGCGCCCGTGTCACCGCCGGAGCGGCCAGAACGCTGGCGGCGCCAGCTCCATAGGCCAGAACGGCACGTCTTGATATTGCCATGGTGTCTCCTGTGTGTCGGCTGTCGCCAACGGTTGTGGTTGCCCGGCCCCACAAACACGCATTGCCAAGGTGGCCGGCAAAGATCATACTAATGTAATATTTCGCAGGGGTCAATTGAGTGCAACCATGCCCTGACGCGCTTGCGCGCCACGCTACCGAGGAGACAAGATGATCACGGACCAGGATGTCGCGCGCTACGAGCGCGACGGCTACATCGTCGTTCCCGACGTCCTGTCGGCACAGGACATCGCGGCTCTGCGGCGCGTGACCGACGAATTCGTCGAGCGTTCCCGCAGCACCCTGCAGCACACCGACGTATTCGACCTCGAGCCCGGCCACAGCGCGGCCCAGCCGCGCCTGCGCCGCATCAAGACCCCGCACCAGCACGATCCCGTCTATGCCCGCATGGTGCGCCACCCCGGCATCGTGGCGGTGCTGAACCGCTTGTGGGGGCCCGATGTGCGTTTCGACCTGTCCAAGCTCAACCTGAAGGCGGCGGGCTTCGGATCGCCGATCGAGTGGCACCAGGACTGGGCCTTCTACCCGCACACCAACGACGACCTCGCCGCCGTGGGCATCATGATCGACGACTTCACGACGGATAACGGCTCGATGCTCGTGATCCCGGGCAGCCACAAGGGCAAGGTCTACGACCACAACGCCAACGGCCATTTTGTCGGCGGAATCGACCCGGTCACCAGCGGGATCGACTTCTCGAAGGCCGTGATGTGCACCGGCCGCGCGGGCTCGATCACCGTGCACCACGTCCGCCTGCTGCATGGGTCGTCCGCCAACACCTCGGGCAAGCCACGCCGCTTCCTGCTGCACCAATACCGCGCAGCGGACGCCTGGCCGCTGATCCATCCGCCCACGGACTGGAAGGCCTGGGAGGCCCTGCTGGTGAGCGGCACTGACACGCTGGAGCCGCGCATGACGGCCGTTCCGGTGCGCCTGCCCTACCCCGCGGCACCCAAGCAGGGGTCCATCTACGAAAACCAGCGGGACCTGGGCACGCGCTTCTTCAAGGACGCCGGCGAAATCGCGGCCGCAGCTTCGTGACGCAGCAGTTGCGGGTCTACCAATCGATGTGGGCCATGGAGCGGCGCCGCCCGGACGGCGCCGAGTGGTCGCTCTCGACCAAGCTCGACATGATCCATGCGGCCGGCTTCGACGGTGCCGGGGTGCGCTTCTTCGACCGCGACTATGTACGCGAAGTCACCGGCCGCCTGCGCGACTGGGGCCTGACCTGGCAAGCACAGTGTTACCCCAGGACGGTCGACGACCTGGTGCCGATTCTGGCGCATGTGGCCGAGTTCGGCGCCGACCATCTCAACCTGCAGGCCGATGTACGGCCGCACACGGTCGCCGAGTGTGTGCCGCTGATCGACGGCTGGCTCGCGCTGGCCCGGCAGGCGGGCGTGGCCCTGCACATGGAGACCCACCGCGACCGCATGACGACGGACCTGTTCTTCACGCTGCGCCTGCTCGACCGCTACCCCGACCTGCGGCTCACCGGAGACCTGTCGCACTATGTCGTCGGGCGCGAGTTTGCCTGGCCGATTTCCGATGAAAACCACCAGCTGATGCACCGCATCATCGACAACTGCTGGGGCTTCCACGGCCGGGTCGCCAGCCGCGAACAGGTTCAGGTGCAGATCAGCTTCGCGCACCAGAAGGACTGGCTCGACCTGTTCATGGGCTGGTGGGAATACGGTTTTCGCAGCTGGCGCCGGCGCGCGCCGAAGGATGCGGTGCTGACCTTCCTGTGTGAACTCGGCCCGCGCGAATACGCGATGACCGGCGCCGACGGCTACGAGCTCTCCGACCGCTGGGAGGAGTCACAGATGTTGATGCGGATGGTGCGCGCCCTTTGGCAGAAACTCGACGATGAAGACCGCACCCGGGCGCATGCCGCAACCGGCAGCCAGGCGGCGCACGCATGAAACCCAACGCCATCAAGAAGGAACTGCTGGGCGGCAAGGTGGTCGCCGGCGCCATGGTGTTCGAGTTCTTCTCGCCCGGCATGAGTGCGATCCTCGCCAACGCCGGTTGTCGCTTCGTGCTGTACGACATGGAGCACGCCGGGCTGGGCTTCGAGACGCTCAAGTGGCTGTTCTCCACCTGCCGCGGCCTGCCCATCGAGCCCATGGTGCGGGTGCCGCGCGGCGAATACACCTGGCTTGCGCGGGCACTCGATCTCGGCGCCACCGGCGTGATGATCCCGATGGTGGAGTCGCGCGCGCATGCCGAGTCCATCGTCCAGGCCTGCCGCTACCCGCCGGTCGGCCGGCGTGGCGCGGCCTTCGGTTTCGCGCAGTGCGACTACCTGGGCGGCGACGTGGGCGAGAAGATCCGCATCGCCCACGAACGCACCCTGGTCATCGCGCAGATCGAGACCGAGCACGGGCTGGCCAACGTCGAGGAGATCGCGGCCGTGGACGGCATCGACGTGTTGTGGGTGGGCCATTTCGATCTGTCCAATTTCATGGGCATGCCGGGCCGGTTCGATGATCCGCGCTTCGACGCGGCGATGCGCAAGGTGGTGGAGGTCTGTCAGCGCCACGGCAAGGTGCCGGGCTTCATGGCGACGGACCCGGTCTGGGTCCGGCGGGCGCAGGCCATGGGGTACACGATGATCGCCGCCGGCACCGACAACGGCCTGCTGCAGCAGGCCTTCACCGGGCTGGTGCGGCAAATCGACGGGTACCACGCGTGAGCGCCGCACGGCCGTCCCCAGGGGCCGAGGACCGCAGCCCGCACGCCGATGCAACTCCAGTGAGACCATCGAACTGCTTGGCGGTATGGCTGTGAGCACTCCCATGTTCGATCTGCACGGCAAGGTGGCGCTCGTCACGGGCGCCTCGCGCGGGCTCGGGTGGGCGATGGCCGAATCGCTGGCGCGGGCCGGCGCGCATGTGGTGCTGAACGCGCGGGACGGCGCCGCACTGGCGGTGCGGGTGGCCGAACTGCAGGCACAGGGCCTGTCCGGCGAGGCCATGGCCTTCGACGTCAGCGACACCAGCGCGGCCGAACAGGCGGTGGCGGACATCGCCACACGGCACGGCCGCTTCGACATCCTGGTCGCCAACGCCGGCATCAACCACCGCGCGCCGATCGACGAGTTTCCCCTGGCCGACTTCCAGCGCGTGCTGGCCACCAACCTGACCGCCGTCTGGGTGCTGTGCAAGGCGGCGGCAGGCCAGATGGTGCCGCGCCGGCGCGGACGCATCATCGTCACGGGGTCGATCACCGCGCTGGCCGCGCGGCCCACCGTCTCGGCCTATGTGGCCAGCAAGGGCGCCGTGCATGCGCTGACCCGGCAACTTGCGGTCGAACTGGCGCCGGCGCAGGTCACGGTCAACTGCATCGCGCCGGGTTATTTCGCCACCGAATTGAACACGCCCCTGCTGGCCAACCAGGAATTCAACGACTGGGTCTGCAAGCGCACGCCGACTGGGCGCTGGGGCGAGCCGCGGGAGATCGGGCCGGCCGCCGTGTTCCTGGCGTCCGACGAAGCCGCGTTTGTCAATGGCCTGGTCATGACGGTGGACGGCGGCTTCACGGCCGCGATGTGAGCGGGTGGCGCCAGTCGTCGTGCCAGGCAAGGAGACACATATGCAAGGCTGCAGGGTACAGGGGCAGGAGGTGCCCGCCGATCTGGTCGGTGAACTGCCAGACAGCGCGGCGCTTCTGGAACGGCCGCAGGCGCTGCGCGAACGCATGGTGGCCGATGGGTTTGTCTACCTGAAGGGCGTACTGGACAGGGCCCTGGTGACGGCCGCGCGCCAGGAGGTATTCGAACGCCTGGTCGCGGTCGGCGAGGTGGCCGAGCCCGCCAGCGCCGGCATCGCCACTGGCACCAGCCGCCGCGACGAACTGATCGCCGACCGCGGGCAGTTCTGGCAATCGGTGAGCGAGGGCCCGCGGCTGCGCGACCTGAGCCACGGCGACGCAATGCGCCGCATCATGGCGACCCTGCTGGGTGCGCCGGCACGGCCGCAGGACTACATCTTCCTGCGCGCCGGCGCTCCCGGCCGCGCAACCGGGCTGCATTTCGATTACCCGTTCTTCACCCGAGCGCACGACCAGGTCTACACAGTGTGGTTGCCGATCGGTGACGTGCCGGTGTGCGACGGCCCGCTGGTGATGGTGGAAGGATCCCACCACTTTCGAGACCTGATCGACCCGATGATCGGCTTCGACGTGGCGCGCGACACCACCCGCAAAGCCACCCTGGCGCAGGACGCGCTGACCCTGGCGCGCGAGCGTGGAACCCGCCTGCTGACGCGCAACTTCGAGGCCGGCGACGTGGTCATCTTCGGCATGTACATCCTGCATGGATCGCTGGAGAACCATTCTCCGATCCGGCGCGTGCGCCTGTCCTGCGATGTGCGCTGGCAACCGGCAGACCTGCCCCTGGACGAGCGCTATTTCGGGGCCCACCCGGGCGGCACCACCGGCGCGGGTTACGGCGAGCTGGTCGGCGCCAAGCCGCTGACGCAGGAATGGCACGTGCGCTGACTGGCGCGGTCACGGATAGTGGTCCTGCGCCGCCCTGCAGCCCTGGTACACGACATGGGGCCGGGCACAGTGAGCGACAATGCGGGCCCCCGCCCTGATCGTCTTGCCGACTGCTAATCCTTAGGTCCCTGGTTCGAGCCCAGGTCGAGGAGCCAGATTTGAAAAACCCACCGTCGCGAGATGGTGGGTTTTTTCTTTTCCGGCGGGTCTTCCGCTGCCCCCTTGTGGCGACCATGCCACGAAAAATCACGGGGACACACATGACCACCAACTACGCCACCATGGCCCATGACACAGCTGCACCGGAGGCCGTTGCCGCGTTGTGTTCTGTGACGGACCGAGCCAGGGCAGAGAACCTCGCCTTGGTTGCCGCTATTTCAGACGCAGCCGACATCGCCCAAATTGCGGATCACATCAAGGGCATGGTCGCCGTAACCATGGGCCACCTGTCGGTCAATGCGTCCGCCACCACCCGGGCCAATGCCGAGCAATGGCAGGTCTGGGCACTGGGCGTTGCCGGTGGGGTTGAGCAAGGGGTGCCTGCGGTGGCTTGAGCGGGAATCCTGCCGGGGTTCTGCATGGGGTCGGTGGCGGCTCCAGCTCCACCATCGACAACCATCTGCATGCCCTACTCCACTCCCAGCGCCTTGAACACCGCATCGACTGGATCCGCAAAGAAACTGGTCTGAAACTTCGCGAAAAGCTCCCCCGGCACCGAAGGGATATCGATAACGCTTGACATCGGTAGCAGGATGCGTTTCGCACCTGCGTCGAACGCCACCTGCAGGCAGTCCGCCAGGTTGCGCACCTGGACAATCGTGCCGCCAAGGCTCATGTCGCCCATCACAGCGAGCTGTGACTGCATTGGTTTTCCAAGCGCCGCAGAACACAGGGCGATGAAACTGGCCAAGGTCAAGGCGTGGGGAGTGCCGCTGCTTTGCAGCTCGACCAGGTGTGTGTGGAAATCGTGTTCACCCGGTTTGATCGCCGCGCTCACACGCGAGGAATTGGCCTTAAAGAAGTCAAACTCCACCCGCACCGCTTCACGCGGGGCCAAACCAGAAACACTGACCTTGCCGCCACCCGAGATGGATTGAATTTCCAACCTTTCATGGATGCGACGAAACAATACGTTCGGGGCGGCAAGCAGTCGAGCCCGACGCTCGTCAAGGGGCGCGCCCGCATTCCCTGCGTCAGCCCCCAACTGCCCGACACGCCGCATGCGCGGACATGAGCAGGGCACTGCATCGCATCACCCGGCGGGACTCCGAGCCCCGCAAACCACGGTGAAGCCGGCCCAGCGACGATGATGCCGACGTCGCTCGGGAAAATGCCGCCGCTTGCCGATTCCTGGTGCCGCCCGCGCCCGCTATCATCACCGCTCTCATCCCCCACTCCCCGGAGCCGACCATGAAACTCACCGGCCGCTGCTACTGCGGTGACATCCAATACGCGTTCGACGGTGACGTCCAGGGTTCCCTGCAATGCCATTGCAGGGAGTGCCAGTACATTACCGGCGGCAACCCGAATCTGGTGATGGTGCTGCCCCAGGAGGGGTTTCGCTTTGTCAAGGGCGAACCCACGCCGTTCGCTCGGGACGACATCGCCAACCCGGTCACACGGCTGTTCTGCGCCCGCTGCGGCACTGCCATCGGTACCCGCTCGCAAAAGCGGCCGGGCTCGATCATCGTCAAGGTGGGCACGCTGGACGATCCGTCCGTTTTCAAGGCCACGGTCGCGATCTTCACGATCGACAAGCAGCCGTTCCACCACATCCCGGACGGCATCCCGACTTTCGAGCGCCGCCCGACATGACGGCGCTACCCGCTGTGGACCGGCCACGATGAGCGACGACCCGACCGCACCCATCCACGGGGACCGTGTATGGAGCGACGAGCGCTGGACTGCCCGCGTGATCAAGAACGAAGATGACGATGGCTGGGCCGTGGCGATGCTGCTGCATGGCGAGTCGGAGCCCGCCCTGGTCGGGCCCTGGACCATGGGTCGCGACAAGAAGAACCCCAAGCCGCTGGACGTCGCCGCGTTCCACACGCTGGTGAAGACGGCCAATGAGGTACTGCGCCGGCACGAACAGCAGGTGCACGCCCGGCTCAACCGGAATGTCGCCGTGACGCGCGACGGACGCCGCGTCCAGGTATCCATGACCATCGTGCCCGACGAGGACGGCGCCACCGCGTCCCTGCTCGCCGAGGACGCTTTCGGCGAGGAACTCGGTCGCTCCCCGGTCGCGCCAACCTTCGTGCTGACGGCCACAACCGCCCTGGCGTGGGTGGAGTCCGGCTTCACCAGGCCACGTTGATGACCGGTGCGGTCCGGGGTGTACCAACCCGGCCGGTACCAGGGTTCGCCGGCCCGGTAATACAATCGTGGCCGATTCGCTGATAGCCGCTGGGCGCCCGATGCCGCGTAACCTCCCCGCAACCGTCCGTCCAGGACCCACCGTCCAGCCAGAGCGCCCGGCGGCGTTCCGGGCCTCCACCGAAAGCCCAGCATGCAGGACCACTATGCCGCTTTGGGCCTGAGCAGTGCAGCCACGCTGGCCGACATCAAGAAGGCGTTTCGTCAACAGGCAGCCCTGCACCACCCGGACCGCAGCGCCGCCGAAGGTGCTGCAGCGCGGTTCCGCGCCGTGCAGGAGGCCTACGAGGTGTTGTCGAGCGAGGACCGACGCGCCACCTACGACGACAACCGCAAACGCAACCTGCTCGACAACCCGCTGGAAACCGCCGCCGAGATCTGGTCGGCCTATTTCAACCGCCTGATCTGACCCCGACCCGATGCATCTATCCCCCTTTTTTCATCACCTGCGTTCCGCCTATGTCGCCGAACTGGATGACCTGAGCCACGACTCGGACGGCGTATTCATCCTGCAACAGCGCCTGGCGCAACGGCGCGGCGAACTGGACTTCCTGCTGCACATGCTGGAGCTCAGCCCCGAGATGGTGGCCGTGGTGCTGCACAAGGCGTTCGCGTTCCACGCGCCACTGGCGATGGAACAACTGCTGGGCTGTGAACCCGAAGACCTGCCCGGCTGGGAGACTGTGGCCGGCGACATCACCGTGGCACCCTGGGCCCAGGCCATGGTGAGCACGATCCGCAAGCAACCCGCCGGCGACTGGTTCATGACCGTCGCGGCCGCGTCGGAGTTCATGCTGGGCGTGCACGGCAGCGCGGTGGCGGCACCTGCCGATCACGATGCCGACGCGCATGACCCAGACGCCGCCGACCCGTCCGATGGGCGCGCCAGGCTCTCGGCCGACGACGACGACGGCGAGGCAGATGCACAGGCGCGCGAGGATGCCGGCGCCGACTGGATGGTCGAGCAGGGCTTCGACCGCAAAGACTGAACTGACTCCAACGACACCGCACCATGAACCACCTGGCCCTGATCGAAAAAACACGCAGCCTGATCGCCGCCGGCGATATTGCCGGCGCCGAGTCGGCGCTCACGGCGCTGGCCGATACCGACGGAGACGGCGCCCTGGTCGTGGTGCTGGAGCAACTCGCGCCCAAGGACATACTGGCGGTGATCCGCGAGTACGACCAGTCGAAGGAATCGATCATCAACCTGCTTGTGACGCCGGGGCAGTTTGCCCGCGCGATGGTGATCGAGAAGCAGTACCGCGATCTCACCCACACCCACCTGCGCGGCATGGTCAACTCGGTCGTCTTCCGCGACGACGCCGACCCGGTCGAGTTCCTGAACGCCATCGCTGATCTCGAAGGCGGCAGCGACGCCGTGGCCGACTACTTCGCGGACAAGTGGAGCCGCATCGAGGCATTCGCCCGCACCGGCACCTTCGATACGGCGGAGGACGACGGCGAGATGCTGTCGGAGACCGCCCTGTACTCCAGCGCCTATGCCAAGGCCAGGATCGAGCTCGACGAAGTCGCCGACCAGGACTGGATGCACCTGGCCTGGCTGCTGCGCTACGAATGCCCCGACCTGTTCATCGAGATGTTGCTGGTGATGCGTGCCAAGGCGCGCGCGCACGACCTGGCGCTGGAGCAGGACGAGGAACCGTCCGAGGACGACGGCAAGGTCGAAACTGGCGACACCGACCGCGGACACGCCACCCCGGCGGCCCGCGACGACGAGGAAGAGTCCGCCATCTGACCGACCCCTCGCCACAGCTGTTGCTGCACCCGTTCACCATGCCCGATCCGCAGGCCCCGCCACCCGCAGCCGTCGCGCTATTCGACCAGCGACCCTTTTTCGAGAAGGCGCTGCAGCACGGCCTGCGCCATGGAACCATCCCGACCGAGCGCCTTGCCGGCATGCACCAGGAAGCGCCCAAGGGCATGGTGCAGATCGCCCGCTACTTTGGCACGGAATACCTGCGCCCAGACCTGGAACTGGCCAGGGTGCGCATGGTCAACCTGGTCAGCCTGTACCTGGAGGACAGTTGCGATGGCGACCTGGAACTGGCCGCGCAGGCCCTGCGCGACCACTCGCTGCTGTCACGCTCCAAGGGCGGCTCGGACATGCTCAAGGCCCTGATCGCGATGCCACAGAACAGCCATTTCGGAATGCAGGAACGCGCGGGATTCCGCGACGAACATATTCCGTTGCTGGCCAAGTGGTCCTTGCGCACCCTGGCCGACTACCGGGCGGAGAAGACCCGACGCACGCACGTGGCGCTGCTGGTGGGCGCGGCGACCTGGATGGCGCAGCAACTCGACCTGGGCGCGGACGAACTCGCCGATGCCGGCGTCGAGGCAGACGCTGTCATCCGCACGGCGCTGCTGGCCCGCCTGTCGCGCCAACACACGATGCCCGACTGGCCGGCGTTCGAGCGGTGGGTGGCGGTTTTGCGCAAGAAGAACGTCCGGCCTGCCGCAACGGCTCGAGGCGGCGTGGCGGTGCCGCTTCCCGGCGGCCTGCCGACGCAGTACCTGGAGGTGGTGCAGGCCGTGCGCACGAGCGTGGTGGCCGATCTGCCGAAGCTGCTTGATCCGGAATTGCCTGCACGCCGGCTCTTCACCCAGACCCCGGCCTTCGTGGGGCGCTATTTCTGGCGCGAAGACGCTTTGGCCGATGTCGACCACTTCGAGCGCCGCAATTCCGCCGTGTGGGACAAGGCGACCGGCGGCCACCTGGAAGACAGTTCCCTGCTGACGCTGTTCCTGCGCATCGCAGCACACAGCAGCCACGCGACGTTGCTGACCAAGGCCGCGGCGGCGAGCCTGATCCGCAAGATCCAGAAAACCGGCCTGGACCGTGAATTGCCCCGCGCATTCATCCGGCAACATGCACCGCACGCGCTGCAGGACGGCTACATCCAGCTGTGGGACAGCTTTGCCGACGAGGCCGAGCCCGCGCTGTGCAGCGACCTGCGCCACGCGAACCAGGACGCGTTGGCGCTGCTGCGCCGTGAGTGCAACGTGGCGGACTGACCTCAGGCAGAGCGCCACCAGGCCCTGGCACGGCGCTTGATGGCACGCGTCTGGCGCCACAGGCGCGACGCCCGTATCCAGACGATCAATGCGTCCTTCCAGTTTTTCCACCGGGGGTAGAAGCGGGCAAACCATCCGTACTGCATCAGAGCAGGTTGTGTCAGCTGAAACAGGCGCGCCATCATCGCTGTGCCGACCAGCTTGGCACCGACCAGCAGCACCAGGCCCAGCACGGAGTGGCCGGTGCCGAACAGGACCAGCGCCAGCAGCTTGATGGGCAGCAACGCGAGCACCGGCACACCGAAAACCAGCAAGGCACCCCAACGCGGAAGCCCCTGCACCAGGCGCTCCACGCGGCCCCACAGCGGCAACCTGGCCAGCCACGCCAGGGCGCGGGACAACGGCTCCCAACCCCATTCCTCGAACACCAGCACCAATGCCAGCGGCGCAACCAGCAGGTTGCGCAGGAACGCCTTCAGGGATCGCATCGGGCGCCTACAGCCGCCCGTAGAACGTCAAGCGTGCCGACTCCGACAGCGAGATGCCCGGCTGTGTGTTGTAGGCCAGCACCGCGAGCATGCGCGTGCGGGCGCCGCGCACAGGGGTCACGCGGTGCATGGAGTTGCGGCCGCGAAACAGCACCAGCGTGCCGGGGTCCATTGTCAGGGTCTGCACCGGTGCTGCGCCGTCGAGCACCTGGCCGCAGGCCGCGTAGTTGAACTCGCCGCGATCGGCATTGCGCACATCCTTGACGTACTCGAACACGCCCCCGCTATCGGGCTTTTCGATCAGCAGCGTGATGGCGAACGACGAATTGTCGAAATGCCAGCCGAGTTCCTGCCCCTCGCTGGCAAAGTGCAGGTTGACGGAGGACATCGTGTCGGCATATTCATGCAACTCGGGTTCGCCGAGTACAGCGCCGACGAATGCGCGGAACTCCTGCGCACCATACAGTGCATGCAGTGCAGAGCCGGCCGGAATCTGGTCCGTGGTGATGCAGCCCTTGGACGACGCCACCTCCCGGTTGCGCGGGTGGTCCGGCGCAAGGTCTGGATCCGCCGGCTTGAGGTAGATGTTGTGCTTGCTGACGGTGTAGTAGGCCAGGTGTCGGTTGTCCTCGCCATCGCGCTGCACGGCCGCGATCGCGTCGCGGGTGAGGAAATCCGGCAACACCAGCACACCGTTCTGGTCGAGTGTGGTTTTGCAGCGGGCAAGAAAAGCGCTGTCGTGCAGCGGCAGGTGCTGCCGCCCGACAAGATCCGGCAAGTTCCAGTGCATGGGGTGGTCTGTTGGAGGTTGGATCGCGATGTTACTGCCGACAGCGGTGCCGCCCGCCGGGACCGCACCGCGCCTCAACCCATGAACCGCTGCCGGATCGCCTTGCGGAAGGCCTCGATTCCCACCGCCAGCCGCTGCGCATAGGCCTCCTTCGCGTCAGCGCCTGCGACATAGGTCAGCCGGTCCAGTCCATCTGTGGCGGCCTCGTACACCACGGCGGCGATCTGCTCGGCACTGGAGCCCTTGGCGCGGCGTTCGGGGTCGGCAAACACCTGGAACACCCTGGCCACCGCGTCGGCATAGGACGGATGCTGCGTCATGACCAGCGAGCGGCCGGCGAAATCCGTCCTGATGCCACCCGGTGCCACGGTCTTGACGCGGATTCCGAATGCCGAGAGCTCGAACGCCAGGCTTTCGCTCCAGCCCTCCAGCCCCCACTTGGTCGCGTGGTACACCGAGTTGAACGGAAACGCCACCAGGCCACCGATCGAGGAGGTGGTGATGATGGTCCCGCTGCCACGCTCCCGCATCGCCGGCAGGAAGGCCTGTGTCACGCGCATCACGCCCAGCAGGTTGGTGTTGATCTGGTCGGCCAGCTGCGAGTCGCTCGCGCCTTCGAACGGGCCGGCCAGCCCATAGCCGGCATTGTTGAACAGCACATCCACGTGCCCCAGTGCCAACAGCTCGCGCGCGGTCTGCGCGATCTGCTCCGGGCGGGTGACATCGAGCGCCAACACGCGAATGCCCGCCACAGATGCGAGTTCGTGTTCCTTCGACGGATCGCGCATGGTCGCCACCACGTTCCATCCCCGGCTGGCAAACAACAGGGCGGTGGCACGGCCGAGGCCGGTCGAGCTTCCGGTGATGACAATGGTTTGTGGCATACAGGCATCCGTGGGAGTACATAGGGTGGTCCATGGTACAACTGCCCCACCGCCCCACCGCCCCCTGCACCTGCCTAGAATGGGCGGCACAACCAATCCAACGGAGACCCACCTTGATCCAACGTCGTCATGTTCTCAGGCTCGCGGGCGCCGCGGCCATCGCCCTGCCCTCGCTCGCCCCGGCGCAGGCATTTCCGTCGCGCACCATCCGCTACATCTGCCCCTGGCCGGCCGGCGGCTCGACCGATGTGGTGATGCGCGCCATCGCCGAGAGCGCCGGCAAGGCGCTGGGAGTCGCTGTCATCGTGGACAACAAGCCTGGCGCCGGCGGCATGCTGGGCGCCAACGAGCTGGTCAACGCCAAGCCCGACGGCTACACACTGGCGCAGTTGCCGCACGGCGTGTTCCGCATCCCGCACATGCAGAAGGTGCAGTTCGACACGCTGAAGGACTTCACCTGGATCGCCTGCCTCACCGGCTACACCTTCGGCCTGGTGGTGCCGGCGAATTCGCCGATCAAGAGCATCAAGGACCTGGTCGATTTCGCCAAGGCCAACCCGGACAAGTTCACCTATGGCCACACCGGCATCGGCACCAGCCCGCACCTCGCGGTGGAGGAGTTCGCCCAGCGCGCCGGCATCAAGCTGACCAACGTGCCGTTCAAGGGCAACGCCGACAACATGCAGGCGGTGCTGGGCGGCCACATCATGGGCGCCAGCGACGCGACCGGTTGGGGGCCGCACGTCGACGCCGGCACGCTGCGGCTGCTGGCCACCTACGGCAGCAAACGCACCAAGCGCTGGGCCCAGGTGCCCACGCTGGACGAACTCGGCTTCCGGACGGTTTCGGACTCCCCGTTCGGAGTGGCAGGGCCCAAGGGCATGGACCCCGCCGTCACGGCGCGGCTGCACGATGCCTTCAAGAAGACGCTGGACGATCCGGCGGTGCTGGCCGTCTTCGACAAGTACGACCAGTCGGTGATCTACATGAACACCGACACCTACACCAAGTTCGCGCGCGACAGCTATGCCGCCGAAAAGGCCACCATCGAGCGCCTGGGCATGGCCGGCAAGGGTTGACCGGGGTCGGGCCCTGCCAGTGCCAGTCACGCCACCCGACCCATGACAGACAGAACGGGCATCGCCATGGTAGGCATCGGCCCCGGCGCCGTGCCGCATCTGCGCAGCCTGCACGACCTGCGCGACACCATCGAGCTGCGCCATGCCGTGACGCGCCGGCCCGAGCGGGCCGACATGGGACCGTTCAGGGGCCTGCTGGAAGCCACCTCCGACCTGCAAAAGGCCCTGGCCGATCCGATGGTGCAGGGCGTGGTCGTGGCCACGCCGGCGGCGACCCACCTGGAGATCGCCCGGCAGTGCTTTGCCAGTGGCAAACACGTGCTGCTCGAAAAGCCGCTGGAAATCTCTCTGCAGCGCGCGCAATCGATCGTCGACCTGGCACGCAGCGCGACGCTGCGCCTGGGCGTGGTGCTACAGTTCCGCTTCAAGCCCGGCGCCGTCGCTCTGCAGGCGGCGCTGGCCAGCGGCAGCCTGGGCGCGGTGCAGTCGGCATCGGTGCGGGTTCCCTGGTGGCGACCGCAGTCCTATTACGACCAGGCCGGCCGCGGAACCCTGGCCCGTGACGGCGGCGGCGTGCTGCTGACCCAGGCGATCCACAGCATCGACCTGTTCCGCTCGCTGGTTGGCGTGCGATCGGTGCAGGCCGCACAGGTGTGCCGCACCGGGCTGCACCAGATGGAGACCGAGGATTTCGCCAGCGCACTGCTGACGCTGGGCAATGGTGCGCCAGGGCAGTTGATGGCCACCACCGCCATGTACCCGGGTTTTGCCGAAACCATCGAGATCATCGGCACGCTGGGCAGCGCGGTACTCGACGGCGGCGCATTGCGCATCCAGTACCTCGACGGCAGCGCGCAGCACGTGGCATCCGACGGCGGCACCGGCAGTGGCGCCAACATCATGGACTTCCCCAACGATGCCCACCGCGCGGTACTTGCCGACTTCGTCCGGGCGATCCGCCAGGGCCGCGACCCGGGCGTGACCGGCGAGGAGGCACTCGCCACACAGCAGTTGATCGACCAGGTGCTTCGCTGTGCCGCCGGCACTGCGCCGGGCTCGTAACAGGAGCCACCATGCATGTCACCGTCAACGGCGCACGCCTGTATTTCGACGTCGAAGGCCTGGGTCTGGTGCCCGATGGCAAGACCATGCGCCAGCGACCGACGCTGGTCCTGCTGCATGGCGGTCCGGGCTTCGACCACAGCGGATTCAAGCCCGCGTTTTCCGCACTCACCGACATCGCGCAGGTGGTCTACCTCGACCACCGCGGCAACGGCCGCAGCGAGCATGGCGACCCCGCGACCTGGAACCTCGCGCAGTGGGGCGACGATGTGCGCGGCTTCTGCGACGCCCTCGGCATCGAGAAGCCGATCGTCTACGGGGTTTCCTTCGGCGGCTTTGTCGCACAGTCCTACGCCACCCGGCATCCCGGACATCCCGGCAAACTGGTTCTGGTGAGCACCGCCGCGCGGCCCGACTGGCCCGCCGTGTTCGACGCCTTCGAGCGCATCGGTGGCAGTCACGCGCGCCGCCTCGCGCAAGACTACTGGCTGACGCCGACACCCGAGCGACGCGTCGCCTACCGCGAGAAGTGCCACCCGCTTTATTACACGTGGCCTGCGCGGGACCCGGACGCCGGCGCGCGCGAGATCGTGCACGACGCGGTCAACCTGCATTTCGCAACCAGGGAGTTTGCGCAGATGGATTTGCGCGCCGCGCTTGCCCGCGTCGCCTGCCCCACGCTGGTGATGGCGGGCGACTCCGATCCGATCACGCCAATCGCCTTCAGCGAAACCATCGTCGCGAGCCTGCCGCGCACGCTGGTGCAATTCGAGCGCTTCACCGATTGCGGCCACGGCATCGTGCGCGACGCGCCACAGCGCCATTTCGAAACACTGCGCGCCTTCATCCGGTCATGAGCAATGGCGCGCCAACGCAAGGTTCATCGCCCTCCTGGCCGGTGTGGCGCAACGCCGAAGATCGCAGGTAGTTTTCCATGAAGCGACTCAAGGCGATTGCCGGCGCGGTGCTGGTCTTGGCAGCGCTGCTGGCGCTGGCAGCCTGGCTGGTTTTTCGCCTGCCCGCCTTTGGCGGCGTGTTCGAGGACGAACGCGAATGGCGCGTGCGCCAGTCGAGCCAGTTCCACGGCGTGCGCTTCGAGAACACGCCCCCGTATATCAGCAACCTGTCGCCGCTGGGCGAACTGCGCGCCTACCTGGGTGAGCAGGTTCGCGAGCCCACGTTCGAGGTGCCGGTACTGCCGATGTCGGCAGACGACCTGGGCCGGCCCGCCGCGCCCGGGCTGCGCGCCTGGTGGCTGGGCCACGCCAGCGTGCTGATCGAGATCGACGGTGTACGCATCCTGACCGACCCGGTGCTGTCGCAACGCGCTTCGCCGTTCCAGTTCATCGGCCCGGCCCGGCTGCACCCGGCGCCGCTGGCGCTTGCCCAATGGAAGAACATCGACGCCGTGGTGATCTCGCACGACCACTTCGACCACCTGGACATGGACACCATCGGCCAGCTCGCGCGCGGCGGCACGCAGTTCTATGTCGGCCTGGGCATTGGCGCGCATCTGCTGCGCTGGGACGTGCCACTCGCCCAGATCCACGAAATGGACTGGTGGGAGCACGCCGACTTCAAGGGCGTTGCAATCCACTGCACACCGGCGCGGCACTACTCGGGGCGCAGGAGCATGGACAACTCCACGCTGTGGGCTTCCTGGATGCTCAAGGGCGCCAGCCATTCGGTCTACTACAGCGGCGACACCGGCTATGCGGCTCACTTCAGGCAGATCCACGAACGCCTGGGCCCACCACAGCTCGCGCTGATCAAGATCGGCGCCTACGGCGACACCTGGCTGGACATTCACATGGACCCGGAGGCGGCCGTCCAGGCGCACCAGGACCTCGGCGCAACTACGCTGCTGCCGGTGCACTGGGCCACCTTCAA
>JANMZX010000390.1:0-2065 GCA_031383745.1 Rhodoferax sp.
CCCCGGCCGGGCTGGCCCTCGGCCCACAACCAGCCGCCCAGGCGGTCGGCGGCGCGCGCGGCCCGGGCCAGGCCGATGCCGGCGCCCTCGAATCCCCGCGCGCCGGGCAGGCGCTGGAACGGGCGGAACAGGGCACGCGCGTCGCAGGGGTCGAAACCGATGCCGTTGTCGGCGACGCCCAGCACCACGCCGTCGGGAGCATGGCGCAGCGTGACCTGCAGGACGGCTGGTTCCGGGCCGCGGCTGGTGAACTTCCACGCGTTGTCCAGCAGACTCTGCAGCACGATGACCAGCAAGGGCAGGTCGGCATGCACCAGGCCGCTTTCGATGGTTGCCAGCTGAACCTGCCGCCCGGGTTCCTGCCGGTGCAGTTCGCCGAGCATGTCCTGGCACAGGCCGGCCAGGTCGACCGCCACCGGGCGCTGCTGCATGCTGCTGATGCGGTTGAGCGCCAGCAGCTGCTCGATCATGCGGTGCATCTGGTCGGCGCTGCGCTGCATCAGGTCGAGCATGTGGTTGGCTTCGGGCGGCAGTGCGGGCCCGTATTGGAGTTGCAGCATCTCGGCGAAACCGCGTACCCCGTTGAGCGGGTTCTGCAGGTCGTGCGAGACGCTGCGGCTGAAGGCTTCGAGCTCGTGCACCGTGTGCTGCAGTTCGCGTGTGCGCTCGGCCACGCGGATTTCGAGCGCGGCGTTGAAGCCCTGCAGGGTCTGCTCTGCGGCCTTGCGGGCGCTTATGTCGCGTTCGACCGAAAACCAGTAGTGGAACCAGCCACGTTCGTCCGCCACCGGTGTGAGCGTCATCTCGACCCAGTAGGGTTCACCGGCATGGGTGTAGTTGCGCAGCTCCACCGTGACCGACTGCCAGCTGCCGAGCGCGGCGCGCAGGCGGGCGACGGCCGCGCGGTCGGTTCCAGGCCCCTGCAGCAGGCGCGCGTCGCGGCCCAGGACTTCTGCCCGGGTGTAGCCGGTGCGTTGCTCGAAGGCCCGGTTGACGTACAGGATGCCATGGTTGCCGGCCGCGTCAGGGTCGGCGGCCGTGACGACGATCATGTCGCCGGCGCTCTCCAGGCACTGGTAGAGCAGCTTGTTCTCGATGGCGTCGGCGCGCTGGAGCGTGAGGTCGGTGACGAACACCATGCGCGCGCTGCGCTCGCCGCAGGGGAAGTCGACCGCGTGGGTGCTGACCGCGAAGTCTTCCCCGTGCCGCGTCCGGTGCAGCCAATGGCTGGGTGCGTGCGCTGCGGCGCCACTGTCCCGGGCATCGAGGAAGGCAGACAGCCGAGCGGCTTCGGTGGGCCGGCGGATGTCGGCCAGGGTCATACGGAGGAACTCCGCGCGGCTGTAGCCGTACACCCGCTCGGCTGCCGGGTTGACCTCCAGGAAGGCGCGCGAGGCGACGTCGAAGACCCAGCACGGCTGCGGCATCTGCATGAAGGGCAGGTTGGTGCGCAACGCGTCCAGGGCAGCCAGCGCCCCGGGCGCTGGCGCCAGGGCCTGCTGGTTGCGTTCGGTGGGGGTGGCGCCCGGCATGGTGCAGCGGCTCAGGGGCCGCACAGGGCGTGTTCGATCTGCAGGCTGTCGAGCCGCGCCGGGTCGCCGGGCAGGTGCACCTGCCTGGTGCCGGTGTCCAGCACCAGGCAGGGTGCGACCCGGACCCGGTACTGGCGGCCCAGCGCCGGCTGGTCCCGCAGGGTCACCACGCGCTGGCGCGTGGCCTGCACCGCCAGCCGCTGCAGCGTGTCAAACAGCACGCGCTGCAACTCGCCAGGGGCACCCCAGTGCGCTGGCACGAACAGGATCGCCTGCTCGACCGGGACCATCGGCACGGCGTCGCCGCCATCAGCGCCATAGGTGTCGTTGACGTGTTTGAGGTGGTCGATGTCAGACATGATCCATGGGCACACAGGCAGGGTGGTGTTGGGCCGATCATGCACCAAGCGCAGGCGATGCTCCATCCCGCTCTGGCGGCAAGCCTTGGTAGCGCGATTCGGTGGCGTGGTCACGCAGCACCCGGCACTGCGGGTCCGTCTCGTCGACGCCGAAATCCAGCGCGTCGACCTCGG
>JANMZX010000397.1:0-1522 GCA_031383745.1 Rhodoferax sp.
ACAGTTGCACGACGATCTTGCTGCCGGCGGCGTGCACCGCGTCGGTGATCTTCTTCCAGGCCGCCACCTGCGCCTCGCTCCAGATGCCCGGCACGTCGACGTATCCCTGCCCCTGGTGGCTGATCGCCGTGGCTTCGGTGATGATCAGCCCCGCACTGGCGCGCTGCACGTAGTAGGTTTCCATCAGCGCCGTGGGCAGCGCGCCGGGTGCGCGGTTGCGGGTCAATGGCGCCATCACGATGCGGTTGGCAAGCTGCAGGCTTCCGGCCTGCACGGGGTCGAACAAAGAGGGCATCTTGAGGCGCGTTGGGGAATTGAAAAAGCGCCGGTTTGGCGCTTTGCTTACTTGATCAGGCCTTCGGCCTTCATGGCTGCGATGACGGCGGGGCGGGCGCCCACGCGTGCCCGGTAGGCGACGAGGTTGGGGTACGGCGAGAGGTCGATGCCGACATGGGCCGGCCAGTTGCTGACGGTGAACAGGTAGCCATCGGCCACGCTGTAGGTGTCTCCCATCAGGTACTGCTTGCCGGCCAGTTCGCCGTCGAGCCACTGGAAGCGCCCGGCCAGGCGGGTCTTGGTCGCGGTCTTCACCTCGTCGGGTGTGCCGGGCGTGAACAGGGCGCCGAACTTGGCATGCAGTTCCATGCCGACAAAGGTCAGCCAGGACTGCAGCTGGTACCGTGCCATGGTGCCGTTGGCCGGTGCGAGGTTCTTGGCGGGTGCCTGGTCGGCGATGTATTGCACGATGGCCGGGCCCTCGCGCAGCTGGGTGCCGTCGTCGAGGACCAGCAGCGGCACATAACCCAGCGGATTGATGGTGTAGTAGTCGGTGCCGTCGGCCAGCTTGTGGGTCTTGGTGGGCGCGGCGATGGCTTCATAGGGCAGGCCGGCTTCTTCGAGCGCGATGTGGGGTGAAAGGGAGCAGGCGCCAGGAGAGTAATAGAGCTTCATGGTGTGGATCCGTGTGCTGGGGAATTGGATGGCGGCGCGGCGTGCCGCTGTGCCGATGCTACCGGTTTGCCACGTGTGTGGCCGGTACCGGGTTGGTGGCGGTCAGCGGAAGCTCACCTTGCACTTGACACCGGCCAGGATGTTGCCGTTCGGGTTGGGCAGCTCCAGCCGCACGCCGAAGGTGCCGCTGGCCGAATCCACCACCTTGTCGACGATCTGCACCGTGGCCTTGTGGCGGCTCCTCGAGGGCGCCTCGGCCTCCACTTCGGCGACAGTGCCGCGCTTGATGCTGTCGTAGGCACTGACCGGCAGCACCACCTCGACCCGCAACGGGTGGATCTGCACCATGCGCAGTATCGGCCGTGCGCCCTCGCCGGTCTGTGCGAGTTCGCCCGGGTTCTGCAGCAGTTCGGTGACGATGCCGTTGAAAGGGCTGACCAGCGTGCGCTGGCGCAGCAGCTCTTCCAGGCGCTTGCTTTCCAGGGCCGACAACTCGCGGTTGTCCTTGGCCTCGACCAGGTCGGCCTCGGCCACCTTCATCTCCGCCAGCGAGTCGTCGCGGTCCTGGGCC
>JANMZX010000405.1:0-8925 GCA_031383745.1 Rhodoferax sp.
GGGTTTTTAATCGGAACCGCCAAAACCCTGACGTGTCGGCCAAATAGATGTCTGACATTTTGTAAGTTGTCATACAATATTTTCATATGGATCGCCTCCGTCGATGCCTGCGCGCGGGCCGGGAGGGGCGCCATGACCCGCACACCATGAACACATTACCCTTGTCGGTGGAGGAGTTTGCCGGTTCCGTGCTGGCGGTCCCGCCGCTGGCCCGCCATCCGGACCTGTCGATCGACGTCGCGAACAACCTGCGTCTGGTGCGCCACATCGAGGACGGCGGCCAGCGCATCCTGCTGTATGGCGGCAATGCCAACCTGTACCACTGCGGCCTGCAGGACTATGCGCAGATGCTCGACATGCTGGACTCCGGCACACGCGACACCACGCGCGTGATACCCGCCGTGGGCCCGGACTACGGTCGCATGATGGAGCAGGCGCGGCTGTTGGGGGGTAGTGGCTACCGCACGGCGATGGTCCTGCCCATGCAGGGGTTCACCAGCCCTGACGGCATGGCCGAAGGCATACGGCGCTTCGTCGACGCGGCGGGCATGCCGGTGACGCTGTACCTCAAGAGCGAGCAGACCATCGACATCGAGCGCATCGGCGGGCTGGTGGACGAAGGTCGCATTCTCGTGATCAAGTACGCCGTGGTGCGCGAGGACCCTGCGCGCGACCCGTATCTGGCCGCGCTGGTGCAACGCATCGGCGCGGCGCGCATCGTCAGCGGCATGGGCGAGCGCCCGGCCCCGGTGCACCTGGCCCGATTTGGCCTGGCGTCGTTCACCACCGGATGCGGCTGCATTGCGCCGCGCGCCTGCATGGCGCTGTTGCAGGCGCTCAAGCGGGGCGACCTGAGCAGTGCCGAGCAGATCCACGCGCGCTTCATGCCACTGGAGAACCTGCGCGAATCCGTCTCGCTGATCCGCATATTGCACGACGCCGTGACGCTCAGCGGCGTGGCCGACATGGGCGCGCAGCTGCCCTTGCTCAGTGCGTCTCCGCCCGAGCGCATGGGCGAGGTCCAGACCCTGGCACGCGCCCTGCTCGCCTACGAGCAACAGCAACAGCCGCCGCAATGACCATGGGTACCCAGCTCGGCACTGGCCTGGTGGACCGCGTCTACCGCGAGATCCTGGGCTCGATCGTGGCCGGAGAATTCAAGGAGGGCGACAAGCTGCCCACCGAGCTGGCATTGACCGAGCGCTTCGACGCCTCGCGCCCGACCATCCGCGAGGCGCTCGCGCGCCTGCGCGCCGACGGCATCACCAGCACCCGGCAGGGCTCGGGCACCTTCGTGACCAGCCGCCCCGACCCCGACGTGCCGCGTTTCACGCCGCTGGAATCGCTGTCGGACGTACAGCGCTGTTTCGATTTCCGCATCGTGGTCGAGTCGGGTGCGGCAGCGCTCGCCGCCAGCATGGCCAGCGACGCCGACCTGGCGCGCATCGTGCGCTGCTGCGAGCAGCTCGACCAGGTGATCGCCAACCAGGCGGTCGGCGCCAGTGAGGATTTCGACTTTCACCTGGCGGTTGCCCGCGCCTCGGGCAACCAGTTTTTCGTCTCGGCGATCGCATCGATGCAGGCCCAGGTGATGGTGAGCATGAACCTGATGCGCAACCTGTCCTTGCTCAAGAGCGTCGAGCGGCAAAAAGTGGTGCAGGTGGAACACGAGGCGGTGCTGGTCGCGCTGCAGCGGCGCGACGCCGCCGGGGCCGGGCAGGCGATGCGCAGCCATCTGGAGCATGCCCGCAACCGCCTGTTCGGCAAGTAGCCGGGCACGGCCCGCCGGGGTGCAGCGTCATCCTGCGGCGGGTGGCGCCAGCAGCGACGATTGCTCGTCCGGCGCCAGCGGTTCGATCCACTGCATCTGCTGTTCCAGCACGGCCACCGTGGCCTCGGAGGCATCGCGCCCCAGCGCCTGGCGCTTCTCGATGCGCGCGCGCAACTCGTCGGGCGCGGCCATCGGTGCGAGGATCGCGAACGGAACGCCCAGCTCGTGCGCCAGGGCGCGGAACGTGTCGCGTTCGGCCCGCTTGAGGAAGGCCGCATCCACCACCACCGACCAGCCGGCCCGCAGCAGCATGGTGCACTGGGTGCGCAGGTGCGCATAGGTACGGGCATGCGCATCGGGCGCGTAGATCCCGACACCGATGGCCGAGCCGCTGCGCTGCTTGAAGGGCAGGCGGAACAGCCGCTTGCGCTCCACGTCGGAGCGCAGCCGCAAGCTGCCGGCGCCGGTGTTGGTCTGCAGCAGCTGCGTAGAGGCCACGGTCTTGCCGCAACCCGACAGTCCGTGGGTGATGACCAGCCTGGCGCTGCCGGGGCGTGCCAGTTGTTCGGCCAGGGCCAGATAGTTCAGCACCTCTGGCTGCGCCGTGTCGTGGGTCTGGGCGTCGCGTATCGCCGCCACCTTGGCCCGCACCATGGCCCGGTACACCGCGTAGAAACGCAGCAGCCGGGCACCGTCGTAGTCCCCGCTGCGGCTCAGGACCTCGTTCACGAACCAGTTCGCCAGGCCCGGCTGCCCGTGGTCCAGCAGGTCGATGTAGGTGAAGGCGATTTCGCTGACGACATCGATCCAGCGCAGGTCTTCATTGAATTCGATGCAGTCGAACATCCGCACCCGCTCGTCGATGCACACCAGGTTGCCCAGGTGCAGGTCGCCGTGGCACTCGCGCACCCGGCCCCCGGCCTTGCGGGCCTGGATGACCGGTGCGAGCCGGTTGAATTCAGCCGTTGTCCATTGGCGCAGCTGTGCCAGCTGTTGCTGGTATCCCGGCGCCTGCAACAGTTGCTGCAGTTCGTCGAAATTTTCCAGCGCCGGTGCCAGCACCTGCTCGGGGGTTCCGAAGCGGGAGGCTGGCGCAGCGACCGCGGCGCGCGCATGGAACCCGGTCAGCGTCGCCGCAAGGTCGGACAGGTGCTCTGCGCGCAGGCCGCCGCGCTGGCACAGGTGGTCGAGCCGGCCGTCTTCATCGAAACGGCGCATGCGCACCGCATACTCCAACGGCGTACCAGGGCCGCCCCAGCGGGGATCGTCCGTCGTGCCGACCAGGGCCACCACATCCAGGTAGATGTCGGGCGCAAAGCGGCAGTTCAGGCGCAGCTCGTCGTTGCAGCAGGCATGCCGGAGTTCCAGCGTGCTGTAGTCCAGAAACGGAAGTTTCAGCGGCTTCTTGATCTTGTAGGCGAAATCGCCGGCCAGCAGGACCCAGGAAATGTGCGTCTGCACCAGCGTCACCCCGGGTACGGCACCCGGGTAACGCCCTGGCTCGAGCAGGGCCTGGATCAGGGGGGGCAGGTCGGTGTCCATAAGCGCCATACTGCCAGAACGCCAAGGCGCAGTGTGCCGTGGCGTGGCACCGCATGCGTGCGCACCGTGCGTTGGCTCAATCGGCCGCCCTGTCGGCCGTGGACCGCCGTGGTGCGGACCCGCGTGACACAATGCCCGCTGAATACGCCCTGCCGTGCACGATGCGGCCCATCGACACGTGACCACCTCTCAGACCCTGTTGCGCGCAGCCGTTGGCGCCAGCGCGGCGCTGGCCCTGCAGGCCGGCGCGCAAACCGCAGACCTGTTGCGGCTGCTGAACGGATTGCGCGCCCCGGGCGGCGCATGTGCTGCCGCGGCGCCGCCGCTGGCGCAACGCGATTCGCTGGACGCTGTCGCGGCGCAGCTCGCACGTGGTGTGGCGCTCGAAGCAGCCACCAGATCGACCGACGACCGCATGAACGAGGTCCAGGTGCTGAGTTTTACCGGCCCGCGCCAGGGCGCGCGGGCACAGGCGCTGGTGGCCAGCCAGTTTTGCGCGCAACTGGCCCGGCCGGCTTTGTCCGCAGTGGGTGTTCACGCCCAGGGGTCCCAGAGCTGGATCGTGCTCGGCGAGCCGTTTGCGCCAGCGGTGGGCCTGACGCAGCGGCAGGTCGAACAACGCATGCTGGTACTGGTGAATGGCGCGCGTGCAGAAGGCCGCCGCTGCGGTGACAAGGTGTTCGCCGCCGCCGGGCCGGTGCGCTGGAACGACACGCTGGAACTGGCGGCGTCCGGCCATGCGTCCGACATGGCGGCGCATGACTATTTCAGCCACACGGGTCGCGACGGCGCCACACCCGCACAACGCGTGGCGCGCGCGGGTTACCAGTATGCGATGACCGGCGAAAACATCGCCGCCGGCCAGCTGACACCCGAGCAGGCGGTTGCCGGCTGGATCAAGAGCCCGGGCCATTGCGCCAATCTGATGCAAGGCGGCTACCGCGACATGGCGGTGTCGTACGCCGTCAATGCGAGGAGCCGCCTGGGCGTGTACTGGGTGCAGCAGTTCGGCGCGCCGCGGTAGCTCTGCGCCTGCCGGCGGCCGCTTCGCGCGGGCCGGTCGCTCGCGGCGGCCGTGCTGACGCGCAGCGGGAATCAGCGCGGGCGCATCTGCGCCACGCCACCCCACTCCTCGGGGCCGATACGCGCCACGATGACTTTCAGGTTGGTCGGGTCCAGCACCACGGCGTGGGCCTCCTGGATGGAGAACCCGGTGGCTTCCCAGAAGATGCCGCCGTGCGCCATCATGAACAGGTTTTTGCCTGCAGCCGGCCGTGTGGCGAAGAACGACAGCGTGCGCGCCTTCTGTGCCGGGTCCTTGCCCACCTGGCCCTCGCCCGACAGCATGTCGGTCGGCACGGCGCCATCCACGAAGAACGCCGCTGATTCGATGGCCCGGCAGTAGCGGCTGCTGAACAACCGATCCAGCGGGATGCCGGTCTGGCGGAATTGCAGGCCCGCAGCCTGAAGCTCGGTGCGGCCGGCGTCGGACAACTGGCGCTGGGTGTGGCACTTGTCGAGGTCGAAGGTGCTGTTCGTGCGGTTGGTGCGCTCCAGTTCGATCTGGTCGTACTGGGTGCGACCGTGGCGCATGTAGATCACATAACCGCCCCGGGCCAGGGTGGCGGCGATGGCCTGCGCGCCCTTGACCAGCGGCTCCGGGTCGGTCGCCGGCGGCGGTGCGAAGTTGACGTGGCTGGTGATGCCGATCTGCGAGTTGCTGGTGCAACCGGCCAGCAGGCAGAAACCGAACACGGCCAGCAGGCGGCGTGTGTGGCGGTACGCGCCCAGGCGCGATGCAGGTGTGTCCATGGGGTTCCTTGTGGGGGTGCCGGTTGGAGCGTAGCACCGCCGCTTGGTTCCCGGGCCGGCCGCGCGGCTAACGGCCATCACTGCGCGGTGGGGCGCGGCGGCAGGTGTATTGCTTTCCAGCCGCGTTCGGCCGCGATGGCCGCCAGCCTCGGATCGGCATTCACCACGACCGGGGTATCGACCGCCTCCAGCAGCGGCAGGTCGTTGATCGAGTCGCTGTAGGCCGTGCTGTCGTAGTGCGCCAGTGCGGCACCGCGTGCTGCCAGCCAGGTGTGCAGGCGCGTCACCTTGCCGCCACGCATGTTGAGCGTGCCAGTCGAGAACCCGGTGAAACGGCCGTCCACCAGTTCAGGCTCCGTGGCCAGCAGGTGGCCTATGCCCAGATGGGCCGCGGTGAGCTCGGTCAGGAAGTGGTTGGTGGCGGTGGTCAGCACCACCAGGTCGCCTCGTGCCTGGTGCTGCGCCACCAGTTCCATCGACGCGGGTGAGATACGGGGCGCGATGACGTCGCGCATGAATGCCTGACGCAGCGGCTCCCAGTCTGCGGGCGTGCGCCCGGCCAGTGTCGACAGGTAGAAGTGGGCGAACTCCACCGGGTCGACGGCCCCCACCCGGTAGCGCGCCTCGATGTCGGCGTTGCGGGTGGCGAAAGTATCGCGGTCCAGCATGCCCCGGGTCATCAGGAAGTCGCACCACAACACATCGCTGTCGCCCGACAGCAGGGTGTGGTCCAGGTCGAAGAAAATCAGGCCGGGGGCTGCCACGGGATGTCTCACGCCTTGCGCAGATGCCAGGCCTTGGGCCGGGTGAAGGTCTGTATGCCGTACGTGGACATGGTCAGGCCGATGCCCGAATCGCCGACACCGCTCCAGGGCAGGCGCGGGCTGAGGCGGTCGCAGCAGTTCCAGTACACCGTGCCGGCGTGCACCTGCGATAACACGCTGCGCGCGCGCGCCTCGTCGGGCGTGTAGGCGCCGGCCGTCAGGCCGTAGCGCGTGTCGTTCATCAGGCGCACCGCCTCGGCGTCGCCCGATACCTTCTGGATGCCGACGATCGGGCCGAAACTCTCCTCGCGCATCACCTCCATGCTGTGGTTCGTGTCGGCGATCACCGTGGGCGCAAAGGCGTTGCCCGGGCCGGGCAGGCGCGTACCGCCACACAGCACCCGCGCACCCTTGGCCCGGGCGTCATTCACCTGGGCCTCGAGCACCGCGAGCTGGGGCGTGCGCGTGATGGCGCCGATGTAGGTGTCGTCCAGGGTCGGGTCGCCGACCTTGAAGCCCTGCACGGTGTCCACGAAGGCGGCCAGGAACTGGTCGTAGATCTTTTCGTGCACATACACCCGCTCGACCGAGCAGCAGCCCTGCCCGGTGTTGTACATCGCGCCATCGGCCAGCGACTCGGCCGCGGCCTTCGGGTCGGCGTCCTCGCAGACATAGGTCGGGTCCTTGCCGCCGAGCTCCAGCTGCAGCTTCACCAGCCGCGGCCCCACGGCCTGCGCGATCCTGGCGCCGGTGGCGTGCGAGCCGGTAAAGAACAGGCCGTCGATGTCCTGCGCCTGCAGCGCTGCGCCGACATCACCGGCACCCACCACCAGCAGGAACACGTCCTTCGGCACACCCGCTGCGTGCATCAGCCGCGCGATGGCCTGGCCGGTCAGCACGGCGTATTCCGAGGGTTTGTACAACACCGCGTTGCCTGTGAGCAGCGCCGGTATGAACACGTTGCCGCCGACGAACCAGGGGTAGTTCCAGGCCGAGATGTTGGCCACCACGCCCAGCGGGATGTGCTGGATCTGCTCGGTCATGGCGGCGTCCTGGAACACCGTCTCGGTGCTGGTGCTGGGCGCCACCTGTTCCAGGAAGAAGTCGATGCGTGGCAGCAGGCCGTTGATCTCGTTGCGCGCCTGCCGGATCGGCTTGCCGGTCTCGGATGTCGTCACGGCGGCCAGCGTGTCGATCTCCGCCACGAGCGCCGCACGGAAGCGCTGGATGCAGGCCACGCGTTCGGCCATGGGCCGGGCCGCCCAGGCGGGCTGGGCGGCGCGCGCCGCGGCGGCCTTGGCCGCAACGGACGCGGCATCGTCGGCATCGACCTGAATGATGATGGCGCCGGTGGCCGGGTTGTGGATCGCGAGTTGGGTCATGGTTCGGGGGAGGTTCGTGCGGCACGTGCCGCGTTCAGGAAATCCTGCAGGATGGGGGCGTCGTCGAGCGTGCCCAATGCGGGCCGGTGGAATTCGGGGTGCCATTGCACCGCCGCGACCCAGGACGCGCCGGTGTGGCGGATGGCCTCGACCATGCCGTCCACCGGGCAACGCGCCTCGACCACGAAGTTGTCGGCCAGGTCCTTCACGCCCTGGTGGTGCACACTGTTGATCTTGCGGCTGGGCTCGTCGGCGAGCAGGCTGCCCAGGCGGCTGGCAGGATCTACCTCGACATCGTGGAAGTTGAGGTCATACACGGCGGCGTCGCGGTGCACCAGGGCCTGTGGTCGCTGGGTGGCGATGTCCTGGTACAGCGTGCCGCCGAATGCCACGTTGATCAGCTGCAGGCCGCGGCAGATGCCGAACACCGGCTTGCCGGCCTTTGCGAAGGCGCGTACCAGGGCGATCTCGTAGTCGTCGCGGTTGCGGTCGCCGCTCCAGCGCTCCTGCAGCGGCGTCTCGCCATAACTGCCGGGCCAGACGTCCGAGCCGCCATGCAGCACCAGGCCGTCAAGCCATTGTGCGTAGTCGTCGAAACCCACGTCGCCGCGTGCGGTGTCCCCGGTGGGGGAGGGGACCATCACCGGCAGCGCGCCGCCGGACATGATCCAGTGCGGCACCGACTGCTCCACGTACTGCAGCGTCTTGATGGCGAACGCGGTACGCGCCGGGTCGGGGTAGAAGAAACAGGCGCTGACGCCGATCTTCAGCCGGTCTTGTTGCGCAGCGGCCATCTACATCGCCGCCTTGAACAGGGCCTCGAAATCCGCCGACGTGCACGGCCGCGGGTTGGTCTGGTGGCACATGTCGGCACTGGCGATCTGCACCAGGCGCGGCAGGTGCTCGGCCTTCACGCCATGCGCGGCCAGGCCGCCGGTGATGCCGACACTCGCCTTGAGACTGCGCAGCCAGGGCACGAAGGCCTGGCCGCCCCCGGCCACACCGCACACATGGGCGAGCTCGTCGAACTTTTTCGGTGCGGCAGGGTAGTTCCAGCCCATCACAGTGTCGATCATCAGTGCATTGGCCAGGCCGTGGTGCAGGTCGCACACGGCGCCCAGCGCATGCGCGCAGGAGTGCACGGCGCCGAGGTCCTTCTGGAAGGCGATGGCGCCCATCATGGACGACATCATCATGTCGGAGCGCGCCTGCAGGTTGTCCGGCTGCTTCACGGCGGTCAGCAGCGCGGCGGCGGCGATGCGCGTGCCTTCGAGCGCGATGCCGTCGCACAGCGGGTGGTAGGCCGGCGAGAGGTAGCTCTCTACGTTGTGCGTGAGCGCGTCCATGCCGGTGGCGGCGGTCACATGCGCGGGCAGGCCGAAGGTGAGTTCAGGATCGGCGAACACGGTTCTGGCCAGGATCTTGGCGCTGAACACGACACGCTTGAGGTGGGTGTCGTTCTCGCTCACCACGCTGGAGCGGCCGACCTCGGAGCCGGTGCCCGAGGTGGTGGGCAGTGCGACGAAATACGGCAGTTCGTGCACGATGGGGCGCACCTGGGGGTGGTCCCACACGTACTCGAGGATGTCGCCCTCGTGCGTGGCGGCCAGCCCGACGATCTTGGCTACATCGAGCGCGGCACCACCGCCGAACC
>JANMZX010000498.1:0-4370 GCA_031383745.1 Rhodoferax sp.
TTGCCGCCGCCGATCACCGCCACCCGCTTGCCCTTGAACAGCGGGCCGTCGCAGTGCGGGCAATAGGCCACACCCTTGTTGCGGTACTGCTGTTCGCCCGGCACGTCGACGTTGCGCCAGCGCGCACCGGTAGACAGGATCACGCTGCGCGCCTGCAGCGTGGCGCCGTTGGCCAGTTCCAGGCCGATCATGCCGCCGCTCGTCGTGGCCGGTATCAGGCGCTCTGCGCGTTGCAGGTTCATGATGTCCACCTCGTAGTGCCGCACCTGGGCCTCCAGCGCGCTGGCGAACTTCGGACCGTCGGTCTCCAGCACCGAGATGTAGTTCTCGATCGCCATGGTGTCGTTGACCTGGCCGCCAAACCGCTCGGCCGCGATGCCGACCCGGATGCCCTTGCGTGCGGCATACACCGCGGCAGCGGCTCCTGCGGGACCGCCACCCACGATCAGCACGTCGAACGCTTCCTTTGCGTCCATCCTTGCGGCCTCGCGCGCCTCGGACGTCACATCCAGTCTGGCCACCATTTCTTCGAGTGCCATGCGGCCGGATCCGAACACCTCGCCGTTCAGGTAGACCATGGGCACGGCCATCACCTGGCGCTGCGCCACCTCGTCCTGGTACAGCGCACCGTCGATCACCACGGTCTGGATGCGCGGGTTGACGATCGCCATCAGCGACGCCGCCTGCACCACGTCCGGGCAGTTGTGGCAGGACAGCGACATGTAGACCTCGAAACGCAGGTCGGTGTCAAGCAGCCTGATCCGGTCGATCACCTCCGGCGCCACCTTGGGCGGGTGGCCACCCGTCCACAACAGCGCCAGCACCAGCGAGGTGAACTCATGGCCCAGCGGGATCGCGGCAAAACGCACGCCGGTGGTTTCGCCCGCACGTGCCACCACGAAGGACGGCCGGCGGCTGTCGGCACCTGAATCGTCGAAGGCGACCAGCTCCGACAGGCTGGCGATGTCCACCAGCAAGGCGCGCAGCTCGGCGGACCTGGCACTGTCGTCCAGCGAGGCGATCAGGCGGATCGGGCGCTGCAGTTTGCCCAGGTAGGCCTGGAGCTGGGTTTTCATGGCGGTGTCGAGCATGGGGGTGTCCTTGGGTTGGAGGATGAGGAGTCGGGTTGCAGTGCCACCGTGGCATGGGGCGCGTCCGGGTCGGAGCGCACCCCATGCAGCCGAGCTACTGCGTGCTGGCGGGAGCGCAGCCGGATCAGATCTTGCCGACAAGGTCGAGCGACGGCGCCAGCGTGGCTTCGCCTTCCTTCCACTTGGCGGGGCAGGCCTCACCCGGGTGGCTGGCGACATACTGGGCCGCCGTGATCTTGCGCAACAGCTCGAGCGCGTCGCGGCCGATGCCTCCGGCGGTGATCTCGACGATCTGGATGCGCCCCTGCGGGTCGACCACAAACGTGCCACGGTCGGCCAGGCCCTCGGACTCGATCATCACCTCGAAGTTGCGGCAAATGGTGCCGGTGGGGTCGCCCACCATCGGGTAGGTGACCTTGCCGATCGTCTCCGAGGTGTCGTGCCAGGCCTTGTGGGTGAAGTGCGTGTCGGTGGACACGGAATAGATCTCCACGCCCAGCGACTGGAAGGTGCTGTAGTGGTCGGCGAGGTCGCCGAGTTCGGTCGGGCAGACGAAGGTGAAGTCTGCGGGATAAAAGAACACGACGGACCATTTGCCCTTGAGCGTGTCCTGGGTCACCGGAACGAACTTGCCCTTGTGAAAGGCAGTGGCGGCAAACGGCTTGATTTCGGTATTGATGAGAGACATGGTGCTGCTTCCTGGGTTGATATACAAAAAAACTATGAATCAAACTACTTTGATAGTCGTTTGCTTTTCACAGGACGAAGCATAAGGCGATTGCTGCACTGCAGCGATGGTTTGTCTCAATCAGGGTCATAGGGCATGTACGCGTGCAGGGCACGGTGTCCATGCCCTGCACGGCGTTCGCTGCCGGCTCAGGCCGCCGCGTCGAGCCGCGCCTCCGCGATCAGCCAGTCGCGCAGGTGCGCGGCCTCGGGGCGCAGCTTGCCGCGCCGCGACGCCACGAGGTAGATCGGCTGCTCGGTGGTCACGCTGTGCGGCACCGGGCGCACCAGCAGGCCCTGCGTGATCAGCGGGGCCACCAGATGCCGCCAGCCCATGGCCACGCCCTGCCCTTCGATCGCGGCCTGCAGCACCACCGAGTAATCGTTGAAGCGAAACAGCTTCGTGCTGCGGTCCATCGCCACACCGAAACGCGCCAGCCAGCCGGCCCAGTCCAGGCGCGGGCGGTAACGCTCCTCCAGGTGCAGCAGGGTGGCACGTGGCAGCGAAGGCACATCCACCAGACCGCCATGCCCGCGCAGGAAGGACGGGCTGCACACCGGAAAGATCTCCTCGTCCACGAAATGCCAGCGCTGGTGCTGCGGGAACTCGCCAGTGCCCAGCGTGATGGCCAGGTCGATGCGTTCACGCCCGAGGTCCAGGTCGGTGTCGGTGGTGATGCAGCGCAGTTCGATGGCCGGGTGCAACTGCTTGAAGCGGGCGATGCGCGGCAACAGCCACCAGGTGGCCGTTGCGGTGGATACCGCCAGCGTGACCTGCTGTCCGCCGGTCATGCCGCGCACCTCGCGCAGCGCCTGGTCGATCAGCGTCAGGCCCAGGCTCACCTGTTCCAGCAGGTGCTGGCCGGCATCGGTGGTCTGCACGCCCTTGTGGCGGCGCTCGAACAGGGGCAGGCCCAGGTCGTCCTCGAGCAGGCGCATGGCGTGGCTCACTGCCGGCTGGCTGATCTTCAGTTCCTCCGCGGCGCGTGTGAAGCTGCCGGTGCGCGCCGCCGCCTCGAACGCGATCAGGCTGTTCATCGCGGGTTGCTGGAATCGGGTGGCCATGAGTGGTGATTATGGCAATGATGAACCTGCTTGCAGGTCACAGGACGACCGATTGCCGATAGCATGTGGCATGCACCTGACCCATCGGCGGAACCGCCAGAGGACCCAAACCCATGAGCGAAACTGATACCAAACGCCACCGCCGCGGCGGCCGCGAGCGGCGCGACCCGAACGCCAAACCCGCCGCGCCGGCCTACATCACGCGCGCCATACCCACCTACGACATCATGGGTGAAGAGAACCTGCTGAAGATCGAGGCTGCGGCCGACCGCATCCTGGCCGAAGTGGGGCTGGACATCCGCGACGACGACGACTGCCTGGCGATGTTCCGAAAGTCCGGCGCACAGGTGGACGGCATGCGCGTGCGTTTCGAGCCCGGCCATCTGCGCGAGATCCTCCAGACCGCGCCACGCCAGTTCACCCAGCACGCCCGCAACCCGGCGCGGTCGGTGCAGATCGGCGGCAACAGCGTGGTGTTCGCGCCGGCCTATGGTTCGCCGTTCGTGATGGACCTCGACCGCGGCCGGCGCTACGGCACGCTGGAGGACTTTCAGAACTTCATCAAGCTGGCGTATGCCTGCCCCTGGCTGCACCACTCCGGCGGCACGGTCTGCGAGCCGACCGACGTGCCGGTAAACAAGCGCCATCTGGACATGGTCTACGCCCACATGAAGTATTCCGACAAGGCCTACATGGGGTCGATCACGTCCGAGGAGCGCGCAGAGGATTCGATCGCCATGAGCCGCCTGCTGTTCGGCGCCGACTTCGTCGACCAGAACTGCGTGATCCTGGGCAACGTGAACGTGAACTCGCCCCTGCTGTGGGACGGCACCATGACCAAGTCGGCCCGAGCCTATGCGCGCGCGAACCAGGCCGCCGTGATCGTGCCCTTCATCCTGGGCGGCGCCATGGGCCCGGTGACGAATGCCGGCGCCATTGCGCAGGCGCACGCGGAGACCATGGTGGGCTGCGCCATCACGCAGCTCGAACGCCCGGGCGCGCCGGTGATCTACGGCAACTTTCTCTCCAGCATGTCGCTGCGATCGGGGTCGCCCACCTTCGGCACGCCGGAGCCGGCGATCGGCTCCATGGTGGTGGGGCAGCTGGCGCGCCGCCTCGGTCTGCCGCTGCGTTGTGCCGGGTCCTTCACCACATCGAAACTGCCCGACGGCCAGGCGATGCAGGAAAGCGTGATGTCGATGCTGTCGGCGGTGCATTGCGGCGCCAACTTCATCCTGCACTCGGCCGGCTTCCTGGACGGGCTGCTGTCGATGAGTTACGAGAAGTTCATGATGGACGCCGACTTCTGCGGCGCACTGCACAGTTACCTCAAGGGTGTGACCGTGGACGACAACAGCCTGGCGATGGACGCGTTCAAGGAGGTCGCGCCGGGCAGCCACTTCCTCGGTTGCGCCCACACCATGGCCAACTACACCACCGCGTTCTTCGACTCGACCATCTCGAAAGGCGTGTCGTCCGAGATGGTCG
>JANMZX010000026.1:0-4214 GCA_031383745.1 Rhodoferax sp.
GGGGGAAGACTCTCTCCTGACGAGCGCATTGTATCGCGGCAAAAACGGCCCCCGGCGTTCAGTCGGCAAGGCGGCCCCGCACGTAGTCCACATGCTGGCGCAGGGTGTAGATGCGATCGGAAAAGTCGAGCGGGAAACGCGCCTGGCTGATCTCGGCCTCGATGGCATCGAGGCGCTTGCGGGCCGCGGTCTTTTCTTCGGCGCTCAGGCTGCGGCTGGCGATGTCGCTCTCCAGGAACTTGAGTTCGCCATACCGGTGGAACAGGCGGTTCTTTTCCTTCCACTGCAGCAGCGCCGGCAGGAACTTGAACACCGGTATCAGGATCGCCAGCAGCGGCACGATCATCAGCACCAGGCGCTGCACAAAGTTGGCCATCCAGAACGGCAGGTAGCGCTGCAGGAAGGGGCGGCCGTTCTTGAAGTACCGGTCGGCCTCGTCGGCCAGCGGGAAGTCGGTGGCCACCGGGCTGGGGAACTCGCCGGGTCGGTTGAACAGCCCCGGGCCGGTGTGGGTCTGGCGCGCGGCCTCCAGTAGCAGGTAGGCCAGGGCCGGGTGCAGGTCGTCGTGCACCACCAGGTTGGCGGTGGTGGACAGCAGCGCGATGTCGCGTGCCGGAATGTCGCGCGCCGGGTCGATCGCGCCCCGCTTGAGCACCACCGGCGCGAAAAACGGGAAGCGCCGCGCCAGGCCATCGACATGGTCGAGTGCGGCCAGTCGCATGGCGGGCAAGTCGAGCAGCTTGCCCACCGCCGCGGCCTGCGGCGCGGCCACGATGATGGCGGCGTCGATCTCGCGCGCCTGCAGGGCAGTGGCCGCCGCCATGCCGCCCAGGTCGAGCAGCTCGGTGCCGGTGGGCCAGCGGCCATGCGCATCCACCAGCCCGTAGATGGTGAGCAGCTGCATGGCCAGCTTGCGGTTGCCGCTGCCCGCGGCGCCCACCGCCACCCGCCTGCCCTTGAGCGTGCCCAGGCCGGCGCTGAGGTCGAGCGTGTGCGAGAAGATCCATACGGGCTCATGGGTCACGGTGGCCAGCGAGCGCAGCGGCGTGTTCTCGATGTCGGACAGCGGGTCGACCGTGAGGAAGCCCAGGCCGCCCTGGACCAGCCCGACCGACGCCTTGCCGTCGTTGAGGCGTTGCAGGTTCTCGACCGAGCCGCTGGACGGCAGCAACTCCAGCGTGATGCCGTTGTCGCGCAGCAGGCGCTGGTACTTCAGCGCGAACTGGTGGTAGGCGCCATCGGGCGCGCCGGTGCTCATGCGCACCGTGCGCGGCGGGTCGGGGCTCAGGAAGCGGATCAGCGCCCACACACCGATAGCCGCGAGCACAGCGACCAGCACGCCGGCCACCAGCCGTTGGCGGGGCGACAGCAGGGGAATGATCATGCCGGCGCGCCGCGGGTGCCGGTCAATGGCCGTGTTTGCCGGGCGTCCAGCCCTGTGCACCCAGGGCCTGTTGCGCCACCACGGTCGGGCTGGCCTCCAGCGGCGTGGCCATGGTGTCGTTCCAGCGGTTGAGGAACGCGAACATCGCCACCACACCGAGGATCTCGACGATTTCGCCGTCGCCCCAGTGCTGGCGCAATTCGGCGAACTGCGCGTCGGTGACCGCGTTGGGCTGGCTGGACGCGGCAAGCGCAAAGTCCATCGCCAGGCGTTCGCGCACGCTGTAGTGCGGGCTGGACGCGTACGTCCACACATCGGCGAGCTTGGCTTCGCTGATGCCGAAGTTCTGTGCTCCCAGCAGCGTGTGCGCCTGGCAGTACAGGCAGCCCGACACCTTGCTCACCACATGCCCGATCAGGCGCCGAAAACCCTGGTCGACCTCACCGGCCGGGTCCATCACCGCGGCGTTGAGCTGGGCGAAGGCCTGCACCAGTCGCGGCTTGCGCTGCATGGTCAACACGCTGTTGGGTGTGAAGCCCAGCGTGCCGAGGAAGAAATCGAAGTGCGACTTCAGCTCGGGGGTGGTGTCGGGCGGCAGCGGCGGCAGGCGGGACATGGCTTCACATGCCCGCGTAGTTCGGCCCGCCACCGCCTTCGGGTGTGACCCACACGATGTTCTGGGTCGGGTCCTTGATGTCGCAGGTCTTGCAGTGCACGCAGTTCTGCGCGTTGATCTGCAGCCGGTCGGTGTTGTCCTCGTTCTTCACGTATTCATACACACCGGCGGGGCAATACCGCGACTCCGGGCCGGCGAACTTCGCCAGGTTGATGCCCACCGGCACGCTGGCGTCCTTGAGCGTCAGGTGCGCCGGCTGCTGCTCTTCATGGTTGGTGTTGCTGATGAACACGCTGGAGAGGCGGTCGAAGGTCAGCTTGCCATCGGGCTTGGGGTAGTCGATGGGTGTGCATTCGGCCGCCGGTTTCAGGTACAGGTGGTCAGGCTTGTCGCGGCGCAGCGTCCAGGGGATGTTGCCGCGCAGCAGGAACTGCTCGATGCCGTTCATCACCGTGGCCACGTTGAGGCCCTTCTTGAACCAGGCCTTGAAATTGCGCGACTTGTTGAGTTCGGTGTGCAGCCAGCTCTTCTCGAACGCCTCGGGGTAGGCGCTGAGTTCGTCGTGGGCGCGGCCGGCCTGCAGCGCGTCGAAGGCGGCTTCAGCGGCGAGCATGCCGGTCTTGATGGCGGCATGGCTGCCCTTGATGCGGCTCACGTTCAGGTAGCCGGCGTCACATCCCACCAGCGCGCCGCCGGGGAACACCGTCTTGGGCAGCGACATCAGGCCGCCGGCGGTGATGGCGCGCGCACCGTAGGACAGGCGCTTGGCCGGCTTGAGCCCCTCGCCCTCCAGGTACCAGCGGATGTTGGGGTGGGTCTTCCAGCGCTGGAATTCCTCGAATGGGCTCAGGTAGGGGTTGCTGTAGTCCAGGCCGGTGATGAAGCCCAGGGTGACCTTGTTGTCGGCCGCGTGGTACAGGAAGGCGCCGCCGTAGGTGTTGTTGTCCATCGGCCAGCCGGCGGTATGCACCACGAGGCCGGGCTGGTGGCGTTTCGGGTCGATCTCCCACAGCTCCTTGATGCCCAGGCCGTAGGTCTGCGGGTCCTTGCCTTCGTCGAGCTTGAAACGCGCGATCAGCTGCTTGCCCAGGTGGCCGCGTGCGCCTTCGGCGAACACGGTGTACTTGCCGTGCAGTTCCATGCCGATCTGGAAGCTCTCCATCGGCTCGCCGTCCTTGCCCACCCCCATGTTGCCGGTGGCCACGCCCTTGACCGAGCCGTCGTCGTTGTAGAGCACCTCGGCGGCCGCAAACCCGGGGAAGATCTCCACCCCCAGGCCCTCGGCCTGCTGCGCCAGCCAGGCCGTCACGGCACCCAGGCTCACGATGTAGTTGCCATGGTTGTGCAGGCACGCCGGCAGCATGAAGTTGGGCATGCGGAACGAGGACTTCTCGCCCAGGAACACCATGGCGTCGTCGGTGACGGGCTGGTTCAGCGGGGCGCCGAGCTCTTTCCAGTTGGGGATGAGTTCGGTCAGCGCGATCGGGTCCATGATGGCACCCGACAGGATGTGCGCGCCGGGCTCGGAGCCTTTCTCCAGCACCACCACCGAGACCTCCTTGCCCTGGGCGGCGGCGAGTTGTTTGAGGCGGATCGCCGTCGACAATCCGCCCGGTCCGCCACCGACGACGACGACGTCGTATTCCATGGCTTCGCGGGGGCCGAACTGGGCAAGGATTTCGTCGTGGGTCATGATCGCGTCGTGGATGGGTGGAGGGGGTGGCAGGGACGGCCTGAATTTGATTTTATGCGGGCGCGGACAGGGGCAGGGAGATAATCCCGGCATCACTTTGAATATCGGAGAAAAGCGCTCATGGCCTATAGCATCGATCTTTCCGGGCGCGTCGCCTTGGTGACTGGCGCGTCCAGCGGGCTGGGAGCGCAGTTCGCGCGCACCCTGTCGGCTGCAGGCGCGGCGGTGGTGCTGGCCGGGCGGCGGCTGGACAAGCTCAAGGACCTGCGCGCAGAGATCGACGGCGCTGGCGGTGACGCGCATGTGGTGGAGCTCGATGTGACCGACCACGACTCGATCAAGTCGGCCGTGGCGCATGCGGAAACCGAGGTCGGATCGATCGACATCCTGGTCAACAATTCCGGCGTCAGCACCACGCAGCGGGTGCAGGACGTCACGCCGCAGGACTACGACTATGTGTTCGACACCAACGTCAAGGGCGCGTTCTTCGTGGCACAGGAAGTCGGCAAGCGCATGCTGGC
>JANMZX010000504.1:0-8207 GCA_031383745.1 Rhodoferax sp.
CTGACCAGCTTCCTCGACGGCCGAGGCCTCGACTACCGCCGCGCGATGTCCAGCCCGCTCACCGCCGCCGAGGGGTGCAGCCGGCTGAGCGCGCACCTGGCATTCGGCACGATCTCGATGCGTTGCGTGCACCAGGCCACCGAGCGCCGTATCGCCACCACGCCCGATCGCAGCCTGGCTTATGCGCTGCGGGGTTTTTCCAGCCGCTTGCGCTGGCACTGCCACTTCATGCAAAAGCTCGAGGATGAACCCGACATCGAATGGCGAAACATGGCGCGCTCGGTCGACGGGCTGCGTGCGGGCGACGGTGTGAACCAGGACCCGGTGGACGCCGAACGTTTGCGGGCGTGGTGTGAAGGCCGTACCGGCTACCCGATGGTGGACGCCTGCATGCGCCAGCTGCGCGCCACCGGCTGGCTGAACTTCCGCATGCGGGCGATGCTGGTGAGTTTTGCGGCCTACCACCTGTGGCTGCACTGGCGCGAGCCAGGGCTGTTTCTGGCGCGCCAGTTCCTCGACTTCGAGCCCGGCATCCACTGGAGCCAGATGCAGATGCAGTCGGGTAGCACGGGCATCAACACGCTGCGCATCTACTCACCGGCCAAACAGGCGCTCGACCAGGATCCCCAGGGGTTGTACATCCGGCAGTGGGTGCCAGAGCTTGGTACGGCGGCGTATCCGCCTCCGATGGTGGACGAACGCACTGCAGTGGCGGCTGCAAAGGCACAGCTCTACGGCCTGCGCCAGACCAGCGACGCAAAAGCCGAAGCCAGCACCATCCAGCAGAAACATGGCTCGCGAAAAAGCGGCTTGCCCCCATCGGCGAGCAGAACACGCAGTCGTCGTCCTGGGCCCGATGGCCAGAGCCAATTGTTTTAGTCGGACCGGCGGCTCCCCACTGGGTTGGGTTGGGCTGGACCGGCCTGCGCTCGGCGATGAGCGCGTCGATGCGCTCGATGACCAGAGCGCCGCTGGACGATATTTTCTACACCTTCCTGCGCTGGGTGGGTGCTGGCGCAATCACGGTATTCCCGTTTCCGCAGGAGGCGCTGGACGATTACGTGGCCCTGATGCGCCGCTGCACCCCATCACTCCGCACCGAGATGGACCTGGCCGACGCATCGCTGGTCTGGCTCGCTTCCGACACAGGGGTGACCAGCATCTTGACCATGGACGTGCGCGACTTCTCGCGCTACCGGTTGGCCGATGGCCGGGGCTTCGACATACTCTGACCAGGATTTCCGCGGCGGCCAGCGACTGCCCCGCGCAGCGATCACCGGACGCGTCGCGCAGCGATCAGGCCTGTCACGACCCGGGGGCTTGGTTCAGTCTCAACGGCCGAGCGAATTTTCTGCGACAGTGCGATGGCGTGGCATCCCCTCTGGATATCCAGTGCTGCTTGGCTTTCGGGATATGGGGGAAGTCTGCCGCTGGATCAAGCCTGCGCATCAAACTGGAGGAAATCATGAAAGTTCTGATACTGGCCGCCGCGATCGCCGGGTCCGCACCCACTGCGTTTGCCGCCACCCACACCGGCTTTTGCCGCTACGGCGAGGATTGCGGCGTGATCGTCTCGGAAGACATCTACGAAGCGGTCAGGATCTGCGCCCGCAATGCGTTCGACCCGCAGGCGCTGCGTGTGCGCCAGCGCCAGGCGGACGGCTCGATCAAGTGGCTGGGTTACGTCTGCGTGGAGCGCAGCCGGTCCCACCGTGTCGAATAGTGCTGACATGCGACGCACCGGCAGTCCATCCTGCCGCCGGACGGTCCGGACCGGCAGCGAGTGCCGCCGACACTCGCATGCCGCATACCGCGCACAACAGGTCGCGCGCACCTGAGGAAATTCGATGACTGAAAAGCGCAAGCGCATCGCCGTTGTCGGTGGCAATTTCGCCGGGCTGACCGCCGCGATCAAGTTGTCGCATCGCTACGCCGTGACGGTCATCGACCCGACAAAGCACTTCGAATGGGTGCCCAACATCCACGAGATCCTGTCCTGCGTGAAGACGCCCCAGGCACTGCGTCTGGACCGCGCCGCCATCGTCAAACAGGCGGGTCACCGCTTCTTGCGCGATCGCGTGACAGCGCTGCAACCAGCGCCAGGCCGGCTCGCCACTGCCGGCGGCCACGAGCTCGGGTTCGATGCCTGCATTGTGGCGGTGGGCGGGCTGTGGAATACCCACCACATCCCGGGCGTCGCGCGCCATGCCATGCCATTTCGCAGTGTCGCGGACGTCCTGGCGATCGAACACAAGATCGGCACGCTGGTGCGGGAAGGCCAGGCGCTGCGCATCGTGATCGTCGGCAGCGGCATCTCCGGCATCGAGGCGCTGGGTGAGATCCTGCGGCGCCATCGCGACCACGCCAAGCTGTCCATCGAGGTGGTCGAAGCCGGCCCGCGCTTGCTGCCCGGGTTGCCGATGGCCCTGGATGCCGAAATCCGGCGCCAGTGTGCGCCCTTTGCGGTGACGTTCAGGACGGGCGCGACGATCGCCAGCGTGTCGGCCAAGAGCGTCCGGCTGGCCGACGGCACGCGGCTGCGCTGTGCACTGAGCCTGTGGACGGCCGGGCTGGCGCCGCCGGCGCTGCTGCGCGAGTCCGGCCTGGCGCCGCCTCCAGAGGTCTGGGCGGGCGTGCACCAGACGCTGCAAAGCCAGCGTTTCGACAACACCTTCGTCGTTGGCGACGCGGCAGCGTTGCCGCAAGCCGTCGGCAAGCAGGCGTACAACGCCATCGACATGGGCGCGTTCGCCGCTGCCAACGTCGCGCGTTTCCTCGAGGGTCGGGCGCTCAAGCCGTTCAAGCCGGTGCCCAAGCCCCTGTTGATCGCCTTCGGAGACCTGCAGACCTATCTGGTCGCCGGCCGCACCGTGCTCGCCAGCCAGTTGCTGGCCGGCGCAAAGGAAGGTGTGTACCAGGTCTTCATGTCGCAGATGGCGCCGGGTGGCGTGCTGACCGGGCTGCCGGCCACCACCGGCAGGCTGTGGCAAAGCTGGCGGCAGCTGGCCTTGCCGCAACTGTTGTCGCTGGCCGACTTCAGGAAGCTGCCGGACCGCAGGGCGATCCGGCTCCTGTAGGCAGGCCTTGCGCAGTGCCATGTGTTCGGCACCCAGCCAATGTCATGTGGAGCAGCGGCAGGGCCTGGCCGAGCGTGCGGGTGCCTGCCAGAACCCGGCAGGTCGGTCCCTTTTGCGGGATACCGATCGAGTTCCTCAACCCGGTGGGGCATGACGCGGATCTGTCCATCCGCATGTCGATGCGATTGCCCCGCGGTTCGACGCAGGCGCCGATGAAGATTTGACGATCACTCGGCGCTCACGGGAGCCCGCGCGGTTGGCGCATGTCAGTTGCAGCACCCGCCGTGTGCGCCACGCTCCTGGATCGGCGGGCAGGGCTGGGTCGCAAAGGAGCAGTACACGCAGCAGTCGCCCGCCTTGGGTCTCAGCAGCGCATGGCACTGCGTGCATTCGTAAAACCATTGGCAGGCGTCGGTGGGCATGGTTTCAGTTTTCGAGAAACCGCACTCCGGGCAGGTCAGCGTGGACTCCAGCGTGACCAGGCTCACTGCTGCTTCGTGCTGCGCACCGCGGAATTCGCCCATGGGTTGGCCCGGCGTGCTCATGGGCTGTCACCCACCACGGTGGACGGATATCCCGCGTTCCTGGTAGCCAGCGTCAATGCCTGCGCGCTGGTGCGCGCATCATCGAACGTGACAATGGCCTGGCGCTTGTCGAAGTTCATACTGGCCTGGCTGACACCAGGCACCTGCGTCAGCGCCTTCTTGACGGTGATCGGGCAGACCGGGCAGTCCATCGACGGCACTGCAAGCGTGACCGTGCGGCTCGCGGCACTGGCCTGCATAGCCGACAACGCCAGACCGAGGCAGGCCAGCAAGCGCGTGATGCGTATTGGTGCGGGTGCATTCATGGGGTGGGGCCTTTCAGTAAAACCACGGGGCAACGAACGGGAACGCCACAGCGGCCAGCAGCAGGATGCATACCGCCACAAACAGCACCTGGTACCCGCGCCGGACGGGCGGCAACGCGCAGACCTCGCCCGGCGCGCACTGGGTCGCCGGGCGCCAGATGCGTTTGCCTGCCAGCAGCAGGGCGATGAATGCGGCGCCCATGAAATACGGCTGGTAGGGTTCGAGCACCGTCAGCATGCTGATCCAGGCACCCGAAAAACCCAGCGTGATCAGCACCAGCGGGCCCAGGCAGCAGGTCGACGCCAGCAGGGTCGCCAGGCCCGCGGCCGTCAATGCGCGAAGGCCGCTGGGGGCGTGGTTGTCGGACGTTTGGACTGCATTCATGGGATAAGCTTATTGCTGTACCCAAGTACGGAGTCAAGCGCCATGAAAACCCCTTTGTCCGACCTGACCATTGGTGTGCTGGCCTCGCAGGCCGGCGTCAACGTGGAAACCATTCGCTTCTACCAGCGCCGGGGCTTGGTGCGCGAGCCCGCGCGCCCGAATGGCGGTGTGCGCCGGTATGCCGCGGTGGATCTTGGTCGAGTGCGGTTCATCAAGTCGGCCCAGCACCTCGGTTTCACCCTGGACGAAGTCGCGCAATTGCTGAAACTCGAAGACGGCGCGCATTGCGATGAAGCGCGGGCGCAGGCGCAACACAAGCTGGTGGATGTGCGTGCCAGGCTGGCGGGCCTGCAAAGCATGGAACTGGCGCTGGCAGAACTGGTCGACCGGTGTGGCGCTACGGAGGGAAACGTCCGCTGCCCCCTGATCGAAGCACTGCACGGCGGCGATGGAAGCGCGCTGGCGCGTTGATCAATGTTGGCTGTGACCGGACGACGACGCTGCCTCGTGCAGTGGTGCCGGCCGACCAGTCTTTGGATCCGCCATCCGGTCGGGAACCTCTGACGCCACCGCGGCACAGGGCTGGGTGAACGGCACCCGCACCACCTGCAGCGTCACATGCCCGATCGCGAAGTGTGCGTGCAATTCGTGGGTGGCATGTTCGAGGAAGGCGTCGTCCGGCTGGCCATCGGGCATGACCAGGTGGGCGGTCAGCGCAATCTCGGACGTGCCCATGGCCCACACATGCAGGTCGTGCACACGCGCCACGCCCGGCAGGTTTTCCAGCAGGGCCTGCACCGCGGGCAAGTCGACACTGTCGGGCACGCCGTCGAACAGCAGGTGCAGCGACTGCTTGAACAGGCTCCAGGTGCCCAGCACGATCACCGCCGCTATCACCAGGCTGACCACCGGGTCGAGCCAGTCCCATCCGAACCACAGGGCCAGGCCACCGGCAACCACTACGCCCACGGAGACCAGTGCGTCGGCCGCCATGTGCAGGAAGGCGCCGCGGATGTTGAGGTCGCTGTCGCGCCCGCGCATGAACATCAAGGCGGTGGCGGTGTTGACGACGATGCCGATGCCGGCCACCACCATGACCGTGAGGCCTTCGATGGCTTGTGGCGACTGCAGCCGGTGCACCGCCTCCCACACCAGCGACCCCATCGCCACCAGCAGCAGCAGCGCGTTGATGAACGCCGCCAGGATGCTGGCGCGTTTCCAGCCATAGGTGTGGCGCGCATCGGGCCGCAGCCTGCCGGCCAGCGCCCCGCCCCAGGCCAGCACCAGGCCGATCACATCGCTCAGGTTGTGCCCGGCGTCGGCCAGCAAGGCCAGGGAGTCGACCTTCCAGCCGTAGAACGCCTCGATGGCAACAAACGCGAGGTTCAGGCCGATGCCGATCCCGAACGCGGCGTTGAAACTCGCCGGGGCGTGGCCGTGGTGGCCGTGGTGGTCGTGGTGGTGGCCTGCGCCCATTGTGTGTCAGTCCTGCGGCGGATCGCCGGTGCTGTAGACCGGCGCAAATCCGCCGCCGGGCGTGCGGAAGTTGGTGGTCTGCCCCTGGTACAGGCGTGCTGCCACCCACTGCACCGCAGCGTCGTAGACATAGGCGCGCAGGTCGAACTTCATCGCCTGTAGCTGGTCCTGCCCGTCCACCATCCTCTCTCCGGGTGTCACGATCGCCTGCGCCACATAGTCACCCTGCAGGATGTCGTGCCAGACGCGTTTGGTCAGCTTGTCGCCGCGGTAGGCGGCACGGCTGCCATAACCCGCCGTGGGCTTGAAGAACAGGCCGCGACGCGCGGCCCACAAGCGGTCACCGTCCGCGGCATGCACCGGCTCGGTTCGCGGCACGTTGTCGAGCAGCAGGCGGCGGGTGGCTTCGGGCACGCCCAGCGCCTGCAACTGCGCGGCGTCGCTGAAGATCGCCAGCCGCCGCTTGTCGGCGTACAGCGCGTGCGCCTGCGGATGCGGGGTCAGGACCACCCCCTGCAGGGTGAAGGCGTCCCGCAACACGGCGTTGCCCGGCTGCTCCAGGTAGAAGTCGGTCAGCCGGTTATAAACCAGGTCGATGGGCAGAGCGTCATGCCACAGGCGCCCGTCGCGCCAGTCCAGGGCCTGCGGTGCGGCTATCACCGCGCGGATGCCATGGCGCTCGAACAACTGCTGGAACAACATGAACTCGGGGTACAGGTATTGCTGCTGCGGCGCGTCGTCCACGATGGCGATGCTGGTCAAGGCTTCACTGCGACCGGCCAGGCGCCATTCCTGGCGAAACATGTCGACCATGCGCTGCTCGAAGGCGGCCACGCTGGCCAGCGAGGGAACCATCCGGTCCATGGCCGGGCAGCAGGCCCGCTGCGCACGGGCCAGCAGCGCATTGAGCATCGCACCGCCCGCGTTGGTGTTGATTTCGATCAGCCCCAGTTGTCCGTGGTCGAGGTGGAAGTCGTAGCCAAAGAAGGCACCCCGCGGCCCAGGGGCGCCCTGGCGCGTGATCGGCGGCGCGTCGGCCAGCACCAGCTCGCGGTAGGCCGGCAAGGCCACCACCGCCTGCACGGCCCGCACCACCCGGGCCATGCGCTGCAGATGCCGTTGCGCCACGAAAACCGGCTGCGCCGCAAACACGAACGGACAGCGCTGCGCCACCAATTCCGCCAGGCCCGGCTGGCCGAGCGCGGAGTCAAGCGCAGCCGCGAGCGCCGGCTGGTCCAGGCTCAGGCAGAAGGACTCCTGGTTGAGCGCGTCGACCAAGTCACGGCTGGAGGGCGGCGGAACGGCGTTCACCGGAGGCTGCCAGATCTCTGTGGCACCCGTACGGACGGGCCCCTTGGCCGGTTCCGTTGCACACGCGGGCATGCCCACCGGCCAGGTGTCGCCGGGCGGGTCGGGGTGAACCGGCGATTGGAGAACATCACACGCCCTTCTGGTTGACCCGCTTCGACAATGCTTGCGCGCTCTCCTTGCGCTCGCTGTAGCGGTCGACCAGATACGCGGCAGCGTCGCGCGTGAGCAGCGTGAACTTCATGAGTTCCTCCATCACATCGACCACCCGGTAGTAGTAGGCCGACGGTTTCATGCGACCCGGCTCGTCGAACTCCAGGAACGCCTTGGCCACCGACGACTGGTTGGGGATGGTCAACATCCGCATCCAGCGGCCCAGCACCCGCAGCTGGTTCACGGCGTTGAACGACTGCGACCCGCCCGAGACCTGCATCACCGCCAGCGTCTTGCCCTGGGTCGGCCGCACTGCCCCCACTGACAGCGGGATCCAGTCGATCTGCGCCTTCATGATGCCCGTCATGGACCCGTGGCGCTCGGGGGAACACCAGACCATGCCCTCGGCCCATTGCGCCAGCGCCCGCAATTCGGCCACCTTGGGATGGGAGTCGGGCGCGTCGTCCGGCAATGGCAGCCCCGACGGATCGAAGATGCGGGTCTCGCCGCCCATGGCCTGCAGCAGGCGCGCCGCCTCCTGCGTCAGCAGGCGGCTGTACGAGCGGGTGCGCACCGAGCCATAGAGCAACAGGAAACGGGGCGCATGGGGCACACGCGCCGCGGCGAACAACTGGCTGGCGTCAGGCAGTGCGAACAGTGCCGGGTCGACGTTGGGCAGATCAGCGGTGCCTTTCATCGCACCGCTCCCCGCTCGTACCAGCCCTTGCTGGAATTCACCACCCGCACCACCAGCAGCATCACCGGCACCTCGATCAGTACGCCCACCACCGTGGCCAATGCCGCGCCGGACTGGAAACCGAACAGGCTGATCGCCGCGGCGACCGCCAGCTCGAAGAAGTTGCTGGCGCCGATCAGGGCCGACGGGCAGGCAACGCTGTGCGCCTCGCCGACGCGGCGGTTCAGCCAGTACGCCAGCGACGAGTTGAACAGCACCTGG
>JANMZX010000229.1:0-2768 GCA_031383745.1 Rhodoferax sp.
CGCACGGGCTCGACTTTCCGCGGCTGGACGACGCGGCGCGCCGTGCCGCCGTCCAGCGACTGGGCGCAGACCTGATGCACGCGATCGGCCGCATCGTGCCGGTGCTGCCGGTGCCGCTGGTGGCCAGCGTGCTGCTGCGCGACGCCAACGCGGCGTTGTCGGAGCTGGAGCTGAAGTCGGCGGTGCATGGGCTGATCGCGGACATCGAAAGCCGCGGCACGCCGGTTTACCTGCCGCGCGCCGACCGCGACTACGCGATCAATGTCGGTCTGCGCATGCTGCTGTTGCGCCACCTCGTGCTGGAGCAGGCCGGGGGGCTGTTGTGCGCCAACCCGGCCGAACTGCCGCTGCTGCGGTATTACGCCAATTCCATCGCCCACCTGTGCCTGGCGGGCTCCACCGGGGCGCCCGCGGTGGCGCCGGCCGCCTGATGCTCGCGCGGCTGCAACAGGGCATCGTGGCTGGCCTGCTGCTGCTGGCCGTGGCCTGGGTGGTCGGCGCGCGGGACCAGCCTGGCTGGGTGGTGCTGGCCGGTTTGCTCGGTCTGGGGACGGCGCATGCGGCGGTGCTGGCGCTGGAGTTCGGGCTGATGCACGCGGTGAACCGCCATGACCCGGCCCCGCGCGCGGCCTGGGGTGCGCTGCTGCGGGCCTGGATCGGCGAATCGCTGGCCGCGCCACGGGTGTTCCTGTGGCAGCAACCGTTTCGCTCGCAGGCCTGGCCCGATCGGCTGCCTGAGCGCCAAGCCGGCGAACCGGCCCGGCGCGGCGTGGTGCTGGTCCACGGGTTTGTCTGCAATCGCGGCTTGTGGAACCGCTGGCTGCAGCAACTCACCGGGCAGGGGCGTCCATTTTGCGCCGTCAACCTGGAGCCGGTGTTCGGGTCGGTTGACGATTATGTGCCGCTGGTCGAGGCTGCGGTGCTGCGCGTCACCCGGGCTACCGGTCTGTCACCGCTGGTGGTGTGCCACAGCATGGGCGGGCTGGCGGTGCGCGCCTGGTTGCGGGCGCACCAGGCGGACGCCCGTGTGGCGGGCGTGGTGACGCTGGGCAGCCCGCACCAGGGCACCTGGCTGGCCCGTCTGAGTTTTGTCGTCAATGGCAGCCAGATGCGCCAGGACAGCCGCTGGTTGGCGCAACTGCAGCGCGACGAGCCGAGCGCGCGTGCGGCCCTGTTCACCTGCTACTACTCGGCCTGCGACAACATCGTGTTTCCGGCATCCACCGCGCTGCTGCCCGGGGCGCGCCACGTGGCGGTGTCCGGGGTGGCGCATGTGGCGATGGTTTCCGACCAGGCGATCGTCGACGCGGTGCTGGCCTCGCTCGACGCGCCATGCGGGTAATCCCGAGGCCGGCGCCTCCGATTGCGCCGGCGCAGCAAAACCGGGCCTGCTTGGGGGTAAGCTGTAGCTTGTGACCATCCCGCAGGGCCAGACCCTGACCAACCCCATGAAAGACCTTGCCCAAAGCCTCGCCCACGTGCTGGAGCACCAGCGGCAGGCCTATTTCAAGCATCCGGTGCCCACGCTGGCCGAACGCAAGGCCGACCTGCGCGCGCTGCAGCGTCTGGTGCGCGAGAACAAGGACGCGCTGTGCAATGCCATCAGCGCCGACTACGGACACCGTTCGCGCCACGAGACCCTGCTGGCCGAGATATTTCCGGCGCTCGACGGCATCGACCACGTGATCGGGCACCTGCGGCGCTGGACGCGAGCGCAGCGCCGCGGCGTGGATCTGCGCAACTTCTTCGGCGCCCGCAACCGCGTGATCCCGCAGCCGCTGGGCGTGGTCGGTGTGATCGTGCCCTGGAACTTCCCGATCAACCTGAGCATGGTGCCGCTGACCTACATCTTTGCTGCCGGCAACCGGGCCATGGTCAAGATGAGCGAGAACTCGCGCCACCTCTGCCGCCTGCTGATCGAGTTGTCGCCGGCCTATTTCCCGGCCGAGAAGCTGCAGTTCTTCGAGGAGACGGGTGGCGTGGGCGTGGAGTTCTCCAAGCTGCGTTTCGACCATTTGCTGTTCACCGGCTCGGGCACCACCGGGCGCGCGGTGATGGCCGCCGCGGCGCAGAACCTGTGCCCGGTGACGCTGGAGCTCGGCGGCAAGGCGCCGGCCATCCTGTGCGACGACTTCCCGCTGCAGGTGGCGGCCGAGCGCATCCTGTTCGTCAAATACCTCAACGCCGGCCAGATCTGCACCTCGGTCGACCACCTGTGGATGCCCACGGCCAAGATCGACGCCTTCGTGCAGGCCGCGCGGGCCGTGGTGCCGGCGCGTTACCCGAGCCTGGCCTCGCCCGACTACACCTCGATCATCGACCAGCGCTCCTTCGACCGCCTGATTGCCGCGCTGGATGATGCGCGGGACCGCGGCGCGCGGCTGGTGCAACTGGTGCCGGGCCCGGCATTCGACGCTGCGACGCGCAAGATCGCGCCCCACATCGTGCTCGACGCGCCGCCCGACAGCATCCTGTGGCAGCGCGAGATCTTCGGCCCGATCCTGCCGATCCGCGGGTATTCGCAGCTCGACGACGTGGTGGACGCGGTCAACGCAGGGCCGCGGCCGCTGGCGATCTACCCGTTCAGCCACGACGCGAAGACGGTGCAGATGCTGTTGGACCGCGTGATGTCGGGCGGGGTGTCGGTCAACGACGCGCTGTTCCATGTCGGCCAGCACGACCTGCCGTTCGGCGGCGTGGGCGAGTCCGGCATGGGCCACTACCACGGCAAGGAAGGTTTCGACACCTTCTCCAAGCTGCGCCCGGTG
>JANMZX010000553.1:0-13794 GCA_031383745.1 Rhodoferax sp.
CTGAAGGATGCTGCCGGCAACAACACCAGCGAGGCGGCGTATTACCTGGCGGTGAACCGCGGCAAACGCTCCATCACCCTGAGCCTGGACCAGCCCGAAGGGCAGCGCATCGTGCGCGAACTGGCGCAGCACAGCGACATCGTGCTGGAGAACTTCAAGGCCGGCACGCTGGAGCGTTACGGGCTCGACCATGCAACGCTCCGCGCGCTCAACCCGCGCCTGATCTATTGCTCGGTCACCGGCTTCGGCCAGACCGGCCCGCGGCGCGACCAGGCCGCCTATGACTTCCTGATACAGGCCATGGGCGGGCTCATGAGCGTGACGGGCGAACGCGACGGCCGCCCTGGCGCCGGTCCACAGAAGGTGGGCGTGCCCATCGTCGACCTGATGACCGGCATGTATACCGCCGTGGCTGTGCTGGCGGCGCTGGCGCGGCGCACCGAAACCGGGGTGGGCGACCATATCGACATAGGCATGCTGGACGTGCAGGTGGCGATGTTGTCGAACCAGGCCATGAACTACCTGGTGTCGGGCGAGGTTCCCCGGCGCCGTGGCAACGCGCACCCGAACATCCAGCCGCAGGACGTTTTCGCCTGCGCCGACGGAGACGTGATCGTGGTGGTGGGCAACGACGCGCAGTTCGTCAAGCTGTGCGGCGTGCTCGAGCACGCCGAATGGGCGCTGGACCCGCGCTTTGCCAGCAATGCGCAGCGCGTGGTCCATATCGAGGTGCTGATGCCGCTGCTGCGCGAATGCCTGGCGCGCTGGCCGCGCGCCGACTTCATCGCGGCGCTGGACCGGGCCGGTGTGCCCTGCGGCGCCATCAACAGCGTGTCCGACGTGTTCCAGGATCCGCAGGTGCGCTCGCGCGGCATGCTGCGCCAGGTGCCGCATCCGCTCGGTGTGGATGTGCCGCAGCTGGCCAGCCCGATGCGTTTTGGAAGCGCATCGGGCGCTGCGGCCGGCGCGCCGCCCACGCTGGGGCAACATAGCGCGGAGATCCTGGGCGAGCTCGGCTATTCGCCCCAGGACATTGCCGGTCTGCGCGCGAAGGGAGCGATCTGATGATGAAGCTGCACTGGTCGCCCCGCTCGCCCTACGTGCGCAAGGTCATGGTCTGCGCCCACGAGTTGCAGTTGTTGCCGCGCATCAAGCTGGTGCGCTCCGTGGCGGCGATGCTGCAGCCCAACGTGGCGCTGATGCGCGACAACCCCTTGAGCAAGATACCCACGCTGGTGCTGGGCGACGGCAGCACGCTGTTCGACTCGGCCGTGATCTGCGAATACCTCGACGACCTCGCCGGCGGAACGCTCTTTCCCGCAAACGGCCCGCAGCGCTGGCATGCCTTGCGCTGGCAGGCTTTTGGCAATGGGCTGCTCGACGGTTTGATCCTGTGGCGCAACGAACGCGAGCGTGGGGATGGCCACCGCTCCGAACCGCTCATGGCGGCCTTCGACACCAAGACACAGGCCGCCCTGGTGCAGCTCGACAAGGAAGCCGTCCAGCTGGCGCAGGCGCCCTTCTCCATCGCCCACGTCACGCTGATGTGCGCGCTGGGCTACATCGACTACCGCTTCGCCACGCTGGGCTGGCGCAACGCGGCGCCCGCGCTGGCCGCCTGGTTCGCATTGCTGCAAGACCGGCCTTCGTTCGCCCTCACCGTGCCCACGGACGGGTGACGGCACCCTGTGTTCTTGTTCCACCCATCATGAGGAGACCATCCATGCCGATTCTCACAAGGACGTTGCTGGGAGCCGCCGTGGTACTGGCGACGCTGGCGCCTATGTCGGGCGCCATCGCCCAGGCCTATCCGAACAAGCCGGTGCGCATGATCGTGCCGTTCGCCCCGGGCGGCAGGGTCGATGCGGTGGGCCGCATCATCTGCGATGCGCTCAGCCGCGACATGGCCCAGCCGTGTGTGGTGGAGACCAAGGCGGGCGCCGGCGGCGCCATCGGGGCGGACTTCGTCGCCAAGTCGCGCCCGGACGGCTATACGCTGCTGCTGGCATCGGCCGGCATCATGTCGATCCTGCCACACGTGGAAAAAAAGCTGGCCTACGACCCACGCAAGGATTTCACGGCCGTATCGCGCCTGGTGGTGGGATTCACCTATATCGGCGTCAACAAGAACTTCAAGGCACAGACCATTCCCGAACTGATTGCAATGGCGCGCGAAAAGCCCGGCACCATCGGCTACGGCACTTCGGGCGTGGGCACCTACGGCCATCTGGCCGGCGAACTGATGACGCAGGTGGCCAACGCCCCGATGGTGCACGTTCCCTACAAGGGGACGGGCGCCGCCATTGCCGACATCCTGGCCGGCCACGTGCCGGTGATGATCGCGGGGGAGCTGGGCGACCTCACCAAGGATGGTGGCGTGCGTATCCTGGCCACCACCAACCAGACGCGCCCGCCGGATTTCCCCAACGTGCCCACCATGAAGGAACTTGGTTATCCCCAGTTCATCGCCGATTCCTGGATCGGCCTGTTCGCCGCCGCCGGCATGGACCCGGCGATCAGCGCCAGGCTCAACGTGTCGATCCAGAAGACGCTGGCCGACCCCGAGGTCGCCAAGAAGATCCGCGGCCTCGGTAGCGAGGTAGCTTTTGCCGACGGCCCGGCGCTGGCCCGGCAGGTGAACACCGATCTGGATATCTTCGGCGGGATCATCCAGAAGGCTGGCCTGAAGTTCGATTGACCGGGCGACACCTGTGAGCATCGCTGCCATCCACACGCGGCGCATCGACCTGCCGCTGACCGACCCCGAGTGGCGCTTCGTGCGCGGGGGGATCCCGTCCATCGCGGGTTATGCGGTGGAAGTGGTGGATGACCAGGGACGATCCGGCCATGGCTACTTCCGGGCCATGCCGCCTGCCACGCCACCGCTGGCAGCGCTGAAGGCCACGGTCGACCAGCTCGCACAGGCAGTGATCGGCGCGGACGAGCGCGGCATCCACGCCATCATGGAGCGCATGCACGGCGTTCAGGAAGGCGCGGCGCCGCTCAAGGCCAGCATCGAATGCGCCTTGTTTGATCTGCTGGCGCGCAGCGTGGGCCTGCCACTGCATGCACTGTACGGCGGAGCGCTGCAGAAGAACAGGCAGTTCGCGAACGCGCGCATCGTGCCGCTCAAAACTCCGGACGCCATGGCGGCGGTGGCAGCCGGCCTGGTGAAGGACGGCTTCGGATTCCTGAAGGTCAAGATCTCCGGAACCGAGGCGCTCGATGTGGCACGGGTGCAGGCGGTGCGCGAGGCCGCCGGCCCGAAGGTGCGGCTGATGGCCGACGCTAACGAGTCCTACGAACCCAAGGCCGCCATCCGCATGATCCACAAGATCATCGCGTACGGCGTGGAACGCATAGAGCAGCCAACGCCAGGGCACGACCTCGAAGGCCTGGCCCAGGTGACGCGCGCCGTGCCGATCGTTGTGGAGGCCGACGAAAGTGCGCCCGACATCGCATCCATCATGCGCATTGCCAACATGCGCGCCGCCGAATCGATCAGCCTGCGCATCATGAACCTGGGTGGCATCACGAACACGCTGCGCGCCGTGGCGGTGTGCGAGGCGGCCGGGCTGCAGTACCGCTTCGGGGCGATCTTCGGGTCGCGGGTGATGCATGCCCATACACTGCACCTCGCAGCCACGCTGAGGGAGCCGGCGTTTGCGCATGAGTTTTCGGAGTTCAGCCTGTTCCTGAATGATCCGTTCGAGGGGCTGGTGCTGGAGCAGGGGATGGTGGGGGTGCCGGAGGGGGTGGGGACGGGGGTGGCAATGCGCAAGTTGGCGGTGTAGACGGATATGGGTCTGACGAACACAGCGCGCAACGCCTCCCGGCCGCAGGACAGTCGCAGCCCGTGGCGATAGGTATTCCACTGCGCAATCGGCTCAGGCGGGCGCCCTGCTTTGCACCGCAGCACCTCGGTCAGCGCGCCAACAGAAAACCCTCGACCAGATCAACATACGCAGCCGGCTGCTCCAGCTGCGGAATATGCGCCGCAGGCAACTCTGCCCATTGCGCACCCGGAACGCGCGCCGCAATCTCCTGCCCCATCGCCGAAGGTGTGGAGGTATCGAAGCTTCCCGTGAGTACGAGGGTGGGCGTGCGAATGTGCGCGAGGCCGTCGCGCAGGTCCATGTCCCGGATCGCGGCGGCGCAGCCGATATAGCCGTCCGGGTCGACCCGCAGGAAGGTATCGCGCGTGCGGGCGATCAGCGCGCCGTCGCTCCGCGCATGGAAGGCCGGTGTGAACCAGCGCTGCAGCGTCGCGTCCACCAGGGCAGACATGCCCGCCGCGCGCACGGCGGCAATACGGTCGGCCCATACATCGGCCGGCAACTGGGCGGCCGTGTTCGACAGCACCAGCCGGTCCAGGCGATCCGCGACATGCTGCGCGAGCCACATGCCTATCATCCCGCCGATGGACAGCCCAAGGTAGTGGAACTGCCCTTTGGCGCCCGCTGCATCTGCCACCGCCAGAGTGTCGCCTGCCAGCATCTGGATCGAATAGTCGCTGCCGCGCGACATTGCGCCCAGCGTGGAAGCGCCATGGCCACGCGCGTCGAAGCGGACCACATGGAAGCGCTGGCGCAGTCTCGGCAGCACTGTGTCCCACGATGTGTGGTCCGTTCCCAGCGAGTTGCCCATTACCAGGGTGGGCAGGCCGGGGTCTCCGTGGGCAACCCAGGCGATCCTGGCGCCGGGGCGCTCCAGGAACTGCATCGCGGCGGTGCTCTGCGGCAAGTTCACTCGCCCTTGATGTTGGCCGCCTTCACCACCACCGCATTGCGCACCAGTTCCTTGCGCAGGAAGTCGGCATACTCTGCGCCCGAGCCCTTGCCGACGCTTGCGGCCTGGTCTTCAAAGGTCTTGCGCACCTCGGGCATGGCAAGAACGGCGTTCAGTTCCCGGTTCAGGCGCTCCAGGATGGGTGCGGGTGTCGCCGCAGGCGCGAACAGCCCGATCGAGCTGGTGACATTGAAACCCTTCAGCTCCGGTGTATCCGACAGCGGCGGCGTTTCGGGACTCGCCGCCAGCCGACCCTCCACCGTGACACCCAGGGCCTTGATCTTGCCCGCCTTGATGTGCACCAGTCCGGTTGACGGCACCATCAAGGCCAGGTCGATCTGGTTGCCGATCAAGTCGCTCACGATCTGCGGCGCAGCCTTGTAGGGCACGTGCACGATGTCGATGCCGGCCTGCTGGCGCAAGGACTCCATCGCCACATGCAGCAGGTTGCCCACGCCGGGGCTGGCGTAGTTGAGCTTGCCGGGGTTCGCGCGTGCATACCGTACCAGCTCCGCCAGGTTGCCGATCGGCAGGCCGGGGCGCGCCACCAGCATCAGCGGCGTGATGTTGATCAGGCCGATCGGCGCCAGGTCCTTCAGCGCGTCGTACTTGACGGCATCGGGTGTGACCAAGGGCGCGATCACGATGGCGCTGTCGGGCGCCACCAGCAGGGTGTAGCCATCGGCCGCGGCCCGCACCGCCTTGGTGGTACCCACCACGCCACCGGCGCCGGCCACGTTGTCGATCACCACCGCCTGGCCCAGGCGTTCGGCCAGCCTGGTCGCCACCATGCGTGCGGCATAGTCCACCGCTCCGCCAGCCGGGAAGGGGACCACCACCGAGATCGGTTTGGCGGTGGGCCAGGCGGGGGTCTGAGCGGCCGCCAGGGTGGCCACCGTGCCCAGGGCCGCAGCGGCCCAGAATTTCAGCAGTGTCTTGCGCATGGTCAAGGCTCCTTGGAGAGTGAGAAAAAGGGCGGCAGGCTCACGCTGCCTGTTCGGCCAGTGGACTGGTCCGCGTGATGTCCTGCGGGGCCTCCGGTTGGCCGTCGAGGCTGCAATATTTGAGCCATGCCGGGCGCTGGCCATGGAAACCGCCGCGCAAGGCTACCCCGCACTGGCAACCCCGGCGGGCGGGCAGCAGCGCCACCGCGTCGATCAGGGCTTGCTCGATCCGGTCGTGCAGGCCGCCTGCGTAGTAGGCATCGTTCATGCTGCCGGGCCCGACGTGGATCACCGCCGGTGCCATGCCGGCGCCGTAGTTGATGACCGGCGCGATGGACGCAAAACACATCTCGGCCTCGCGTGCCAGCGTCACCTCAGGCACCAGCGGGGTGCCGATGATGTCGGCGCCCTCGCGCTGCAGCGCGCGGATCTCGGCCGGCGTTTCGAAGCGCGGTCCTTCAACGCAGGCGAACACGCCGCGGTCGAGCACGCGGTCGGGCATGCTGGCGGTGGCGCCCAGCAGGGCTTGCCGCACTTCCGGGCAGAACGGCTCGGTCATGTCCACCCGCACCCAGCACTCGGCATCGTCGAACAGCGACAGCGGCCGCGCCTTGGTGCGGTCCAGGAAGTCGTGCGAGATCATGATGTCGCCCGGGCGCACCGCGGGGTTGACCGAACCGATGGCGTTCTGCGAGATGACGCGCTCTACGCCCAGTTCGTGCATGGCCCAGATGTTGGCGCGGTAGTTGATCTTGTGGCTGGGGGTCATCAGCTTGGGGCCGTAGCGCAACACCACGGCCGCTTCGCGCGCGCCGATACGACCGGTGAGGACCGAAGCCGTGCCCCACGGCGTGGCAACCTGCTGTTCTCGGCGGTCCGCAAGCAGGCGCTCGGATGCGGCGCTGGAGATCAGGCCTACCGGGGCCTGCGATACCTTTGTCTCGGCTGATGTAACCATGGGTTCAGTCCTTTGTCTTCATGAATGTTGCTGTGAAAGGGCGGCGCCCTGGAGGCGGATGCGGTCGCGGACCTCGCGCTCGTCGATCCGGGTGAATCTGCCTTGCTCGTAAATCGTTTCGCCGTGCACCACCACGGCATGAATGTGCTGCGGCCCGGCCGCGAACACCAGGTCCGAGAGCACGCGTTCGGGCGTCAATCCCAACGGGTGCTCCAGATCCAGAACCAGCAGGTCCGCTTCCTTGCCCGGCTCCAGGCTCCCGATGTCCGCCTGCCAGCCCAGGACCTGCGCGCCCTCGCGTGTGGCCATCGCCAGGGCGTCCCGGGCCGACAGCGCATGGCCATCGAGCCGGTGCGAGCGCTGCAGCAGCACGGCGAACTTCATCTCCTGAAACAGGTTGAGCGCGTTGTTGCTCAGCATGCTGTCGGTGCCCAGGCCCACCGGCACCCCGCGTGCGCGCAACTCGAGCACCGGCGCTACGCCGCTGGCCAGCTTGGCGTTGCTGATCGGGTTGTGCGACACGGTGGCGCCGGTCGCGGCCAGAAGGTCCATCTCGCCGTCGTCCAGCCACACGCAATGCGCCAGTATGGTGCGGGCGTCCAGCACCCCCAAATGGTGCAGGTGCGCGATCGGGCGGCGGCCATGGCGCTTTTGCACGATGTCGACTTCCTCCCGGCTTTCGGCCGCGTGGATCACGAACGGAAGGCCCAGCCGGTCGGCCGCCTGCTTCACCTCGACCAGCAGCTCAGGCGTGCAGCTGTAGGGTGAATGCGCCCCCAGGTAGAAGCGGCAGAGGCCGCCCGCGCCCTGCTCGGACAGCGCGCGCTCCGTTTCCTCCAGGGCAGCCGGCCAGTTGGGCCGGCCCGCTGGCCGCAGCACGGGCGAATTCGCGAGCGCGCCACCGAGCGAACGCATGCCCACCTCGGCCGCCACGGCCGAGAAAAGGCCGGCGCCATAACGTGTGCAGTCGCAGGCGGTGGTGATGCCGCCGCGCACCATCTCCAGTACGGCGTGGTAACAGGCCCATCGGTTGTCCTCCAGGGTCAGCGTGGAGGTGAAAGGCGCAAGGGTCTGCGCCCACTGGAACAGGTTGCCCGAGTCGCAGCAGCCGCGGTGCAGGCTGAGGCCGCCGTGGGTGTGGGTGTTGACCAGCCCGGGCATGACGACGCGGCCACCGAGGTCCACCACGCGCGCGCCCGGCGCATCCGGGCGCTGCGCCTCGTCGCCGACCCAGCGCAGCCGGCCTTGCGAGATCAGCAATGCTCCGCTGGCAAAACAGCCATGACCGGCATCCCCGGTATAGACAAAGGCATTGCGCAGCAGGGTGTCCATGGTCTCGTGTGCCCTCCAATAGCGTTGACTGGCCCTGGCCATTGTTGGGTGGATTGGCTTGCGCCGCAACCGCCCTGCCAGACTAGCTACTATGTGGTTTTCACATATCCGGGGCACCTATGGAACTGCGAGAGCTGGAAGCCTTCGTGCACGTCGCCGTGCACGGCAGCTTTACCCGGGCCGCCGAGATCCTGGACACCAACCAGCCGGCACTGAGCCGGCTGGTGCGCCATCTGGAGGTGGAGTTGCACCAGACCCTGCTGGTGCGCAACGGGCGTGGCGCCGCGACCACGCCGGCAGGCGACGTGCTGCTGGTCCATTGCAAGGAGATCCTGCAGCAGGTGCAGCGGGCCAAGGACGCCATGCAGACCCTGCAGGGAGCGGTACGCCAGAAGTTCACGCTGGGGTTGGTGCCGCACATCGCGAAATTCGCCATACTGTCGCTGGTACGTGACATGCGCGTCCAGTTCCCGGACGCGGCGATCACGGTCGTCGAGGGCGCCTCCACGCAGCTGCTCGAATCGCTGCTGATGGACCGGATCGATGCAGCCGTCATGTACGAGACCCCGCGCTCCGACCTGATCGACAAGCGTACCCTGCTGCGCGAGGAACTCTATTTCATCGGGCCGGGCGCGCCTGGCTCGCAGGTGCCGCAATCCCTGGGTTTCAAGGACGTTGGCCAGTACCCCCTCGTCATCTCCAGCCGCATGCACGCGATCCGCGAAGTTGTCGAAGCCCAGGCGGCCAAGCATCACGTCACGCTCAACATCGTCCTCGAAGTGGACGCCGTGAGCTCGGCCCTCGACCTGGTGCAGGAGGGCTATGGCTACGCATTGCTTCCGCTGAACGCGCTGGAGCGCGACGAACGCAAGCGGCAACTGTCGGTGACACGTATCACCGCACCAACCCTGTTCTGCCGACTCGTCGTTGCGACCGGCAGGCAGCACCCGACCTCGAACTTCGTCCGGAGCGCGCTCGACCTGCTGGAGGCGCGCATCGTGCCGCTCTACCTGGCGCAGCAGCAGGCGCTGCAAAAGCGCACCGCGCCATAGCGCCAGCATTCGAACACGCGCGTGCACAGGAATTTCCGACTGCCTCGCACCACTTCCGGATTGTAAAAAATCGGACAGCCGCCCTGAAAGACGTGTTCCGCAGCCGTCGCGTCGTTATAGTTTTGCTGTGTCCAAGCCACCTTCCCGGAGCACTCCATGAACAAGAAAAACACGGTCGACAACAGCCAGTCCCGCGAGCGTGCGGCCAGCGTGCTGGCCCAGTGTGAGCTGGCAAAGGCGTGTTCCGATGACACCCGCGCCGCCATCCTGCAGTCCGCCCGCATCGAACACTTCTCGAATCGCGACCCGGTGAACTGCTATGGCCAACCGATGGCCGATCTGATCCTGGTGCTGGAGGGCATCATGGAGGTCAGCCACATGAGCGAGACCGGCAAGCGCCATGTCAACTCCTACCTGCCGCCAGGCGCGGTGTACGGCCTGATTCCACTGATCGACGGCAAGGGTGCCACGCACGACACCTGGGCCCGCGGGCCTCTGACCGTGATGCGCGTCCCGCGCGATGTGATCCACCAGTGCATCGAGGCCGACCCGGTGTTCCGCCAGGCGGTGATGCTGGACCTGTGCGACCGCACCCGCATGGTGTTCACGATGCTGCGCTCGCGCGCCCTGCTCCCCTTGCGGGCACGCGCCGCGTGGACCATCACCGGCCTGGCCGAGCAGCACGGGTTCCGGCGCAACAACGCGCGCGCGCTCAACCTGCGCCTGTCGCAGGACGGGCTGGCCGACCTGCTCGGTGTCACGCGGCAGAGCACCAACCGCGAGCTCAAGCAGTTCGAGCGCGCCGGCATGATCCGGGTCGGTGTGTCGGAAATCGAGTTGCTGGACATGGCAGCCCTGCGCGAGGCCGGCGCAGAGACCCGCTGATACACAAGACCCCGCGGCGCCGGCGAGCCGCGCCAATCTGACATGATCACGGACATGGCGCGGCACCCCTGCCGCCGCTCCCCCCTGCCCCACGATCCGATGCCTTCCCGTTTCTTGAAATTCGCCCTGGTGCTGGGGCTGCTGTCAGCCATCGGCCCGTTCGCCATCGACATGTACCTGCCGGCCCTGCCCTCGATCGGCAAGAGCCTGGGCGCCACCGTCGGCGCCGTGCAGGCCAGCCTGATGGCCTTCTTCATCGCGCTGGGCCTGGGCCAGATCGTCTACGGCCCGGTGTCGGACATGTTCGGCCGCAAGGGACCCCTGTATGCCGGCCTGGTGCTGTTTGCGCTGGCCAGCGTGGGCTGTGCGCTGGCGCCCGACATCCAGACGCTCGTCGCGTTGCGTTTTGTGCAGGGGCTGGGCGCCTGCGCCACCATGGTGATACCCCGGGCCGTGGTGCGCGACATGCACACCGGCACCGACGCCGCACGGCTGGTATCGATGCTGATGCTGGTGTTCAGCGTCTCGCCGATCCTCGCGCCCCTGGCGGGCAGCCTGCTGATCGAATCGATCGGCTGGCGCAGCGTGTTCTGGGCTGTCACCGTGATCGCCTTGTTCTGCCTGCTGTTGCTGGCGTTCGGCCTGCCCGAGACACGTCCTGCCTCGCAGCGCCTGCACAGCAGCGTGCGCAGTGCGCTGGCAGGCTACGGTGTGCTGCTGCGCGACCGGCAGTTCCTCGGCCTGGTCTTCATCGGCGCCTTCGGCGCCTCCGGCTTTTTCGCCTACCTGGCCAACTCGCCCTTTGTGCTGATCGACCACTACGGGCTGACGCCACGGCAGTACGGGCTTGCGTTTGCCATCAACGCGGCGGCGTTCATCGGTTCGTCGCAATTCACCGCCGCCCTCACCGGGCGCTGGGGCCTGGTGCGGGTGGTGCGGATTGCCGCCACGGGCCATGCGGTGGTCATGGTGGCGCTGCTGGCGGTGTACCTGCTGGGTGTGGACCGGCTCGACGTACTCATCGTGATGCTGCTGGCCGGCTTCGCCTTTCTCGGCCTGGTGCTGCCGACCACCGCCGTGCTGGCGCTGGAGGCGCATGGCGCGATTGCCGGCACGGCCTCGGCGCTGATGGGTACGCTGCAGTTCGTCACCGGCGCGGTGGTGATGGCCACTGTCGGCCTGTTTGCCGACACCACCGCACGGCCGATGGTGGCGGGCATCGCCTGCTGCGCCCTGCTGGCCTGGATCCTCGCGCGCCTGACCCTGGGCTCCGGCGCAGTCCCCACACCCCACCCCCGCACACCATGACCCCGCAAGACCTGCTGGCCCACTACGACGACGCCCGGCTCTGGGCCGCTGCACCCGCCGCGCCACCGGCGCCCGACGTGCCAGCCGCATACCGGCAGCAGCTGGCCGTGCGGCAGTTGCGCCTGGAACGCGGCGAACACCCGCGCGGATTCAAGATCGGCTTCACCAACCGCGGCATCTGGCCGCGCTACAACGTGTACGCGCCGATCTGGGGCACCGTCTGGAACACCACGCTCGCTTTCTGCGACGGCCAGGGCCAGTTGTCGCTGGCGGGCACCTGCCAGCCGCGCATCGAACCCGAGACCGTGTTCGGCATGCGCGCCACACCGGCTGCGCAGGCGTCGCTGGAGGACCTGTGGGACGCCATCGAGTGGGTGGCGCCCGGGTTCGAGCTGGTGCAATCGCATCGACCCGACTGGAAGTTCAGCCTTCCCGATACGGTGGCCGATGGCGCCTTGCACGCGCGGCTGCTCGTGGGGCGCAGGATTCCGCTGCGCGAACTGTCGGCAGGCGCCCTGGCGCTCGACCGGGTGCTCGCCGATGCCGAGGTGGCGCTGGAACGCAACGGCGTTGTGGTGGAGCGCGGAATGGGCGCCAACGTGCTCGACAGCCCGCTGCGGGCCTTGCAGCACTTTGTGCGGGAACTGCGCCAGTGCCCGGGCGCGCCGGACCTGTCGCCGGGGGATGTGGTCACCACCGGCACCTGGACCGACGCCTGGCCCGTCGCGCCGGGCGAGCACTGGGCGGCGCGTTTCAGTCCGCCACTGGCGAGCCTGCAGGTGCAGCTGGTGTAGTCAGCCCGGCCCATCGAGCTGCCAGTGGCGCTGCCAGTACGGCTGGCCGTCGACGCTGATAGCCACATCGACGGACGCATCGTGGGCGGTGGCCAGGGTGCGGCACACCAGCTCCGTCCTGCCCGCGGCCCGGGCCAGGCGCACAGTGGTGGTGGATTGCATGCGCGCGAGGTCCGGGCGGGCCACCGCCACCGATGCACTGTAGGCATGGTCGATCTGCAGTTCGGCCTGCGCGTCGACGCGCACGCGCTCGGTGCGGGTGGCTTCCAGGCGAACCGCATCGTGCATCAGGTCGCGGCTGATGTCCCAGGTCTGCCCACCACCGAGGTCGTTCGGCGAGGCCGGCACCTCGGCCTGCAACGGCCCCCAGACAGGCGCCGGCTGCCGATCCGCGACGGGTGGCGGAGACACCGGCAGCAACAGGCGCGAACTGCCATGGAACAACTGCAGGTGCGCCGGGACCGGGGTCGGCCAGATGCGCGGAAAGTCAGCGCAGGACAGTGCCACACGCAGGCGCTCGCCTGGCTGCAGCTGGTAGGCCGTGGCCCGGAGCACCACCCGCACCTCACGCCGCGCCGGCGGCTCGCTGCCATCACCCAGATGCAGCCAACCGGTGGTGATCAGCGTCGATTGGCCATTGGGCGACACTGCCGACAGCTTCACCACCACCTGCAGCGGCAGCGCCGTGGGGCACAGGTCCAGCACGGCCTCGGGCACACCCAGCAGTTCCAGCGGCTCCTGCAAGACTGGGCCGGTGAAACACAGCGAGCGTGCGTCGTCGGCCGACTGGTCGCGCGCCAGGCCCGGATCCAGCGCGGTGGTCCAGGGGTCCCACACCAGTGAGTGCATGCCCACCGTCGGGTCGTAGGCATGGCTGCTGTGCCGGCCGGCGTCCCCGGGTGAAATGGACAGGCTGCCGTCCAAACGCAGATGGAACGTGTGGTGTTTCGATCGCGTTGGGGGCCAGTCGGTTTCGGCGCGCCAGAATCCTGGTCGCCCCTGCACATGGATCGACACCGGCGGCTCGTCGTCGATGCCATTGCGCACACCCTTGAGCCAGCGCTCGAACCAGCGCTGCATCTCCCACAGGCCGGCGGCGGGCGCCTCCCGGCCGGTATCGGGGAACTCGTGCTTCCAGGGCCCCATCAGCAACTTCTTCGGCGCCGCGATGGCGCTGAAATCGCGGGGCATGCAGTCGGCGTACAGGTCGCGCCAGCCACCGATCTGGAACGTCGGGCAGATGATGCGCGCGACCGGCGCCACGCGCGACTGCCAGAACGCGTCGAACTGTGGGTGGCTCGAAAACGCGTCCAGCCAGGGCGTATTGCCGTCGAGGTGTTCGGCCCAGACCTTGGCCCACCGCCCCGCGGCATCCTGCCATTGGGGTGGCATCAGGTTGTAGGCGGCCATGCGCGGGCCCCAGTCGGCACGCATCCAGAAACCGCAGCCGGTGCCGCCCAGCGACACCACTCCGCGGTACAGATCGGACGAGGCATGGATCGGGACGATCGCGCGCAGGTGCGGCGGATTGATGGCCGCCGTCGCCAAGGCGGTGACGCCGGGATAGGACACGCCCCACATCCCGACCTGGCCATCGCACCAGGGCTGCGCGGCTATCCACTCCACCAGGTCGTGGCCATCCTGTGCCTCTCCAGGCGCAAAGGCGCCCGGGCTGCGGCCGCCTGAATTGCCCAGGCCGCGCAGGTCGGCTGTGACGCAGGCATATCCCAGTG
>JANMZX010000595.1:0-7948 GCA_031383745.1 Rhodoferax sp.
GTCAAACCACCGCCGCCCTGGCGCGCGACCTGCGCGCGGCCGAGGGCGCCAGACGGCTCTCGAGCACCTGCGCCAGCACCTCGACGCCGGCCTCGATGAGCGTGGGCGACACACCGCCGAATCCCAGCACCAGGCCGTTGATGTCCACCGGCGACAAGGCAAAGCGGCCGATCGGCGACGCAGTGACCTGCTGCAGGTCGGCGTCACGCGACACCGCCACCTCGGATATCGCCGCCGGCAAGTGGCCGATGGTGTGCAGCCCGCCGTGGGCGGGCACCAGGTCCAGCAGGCCGGCCAGGCGGCGTTGCGCCGCCGCCACGAGGGCGTCGTGCCGCTCCAGGTAGACATGGCGCATGCGCCGGACGTGGGCCGAGAAGTGGCCCTCGTCGATGAACTCGGCCACCACCCCCTGCGTGTGCGACGCCACGCCCTGCAGGTATTTGCTCATGATGGTGCGGAAGGTGTCCACCAGCGCCGGCGGCGCCAGCAGGTAACCCAGGCGCAGCGCCGGGAACAGCGACTTGCTGAAGGTGCCGACGTAGATCACCAGGCCGGTGGTGTCCACGCTCTTGAGTGTGGGCGGTGGCCGGCCGCCGAAGAAGAATTCGCCGTCGTAGTCGTCCTCGATCACCCAGGCGCCGGCCTGTTCGGCAGCGTGCAGCAGCGCGAAGCGCCGCTCCAGGCTCATCACGCAGCCCAGCGGCTGCTGGTGCGACGGCGTGACAAATGCGAGGCGGAACTGCGGGCTCAGGCGCAGGCCTTCGTCGACCCGCAGCCCTTCGTCGTCCACCGGCACCGGCACCAGGTCGGCTCCGCAGGCGATCAGGCTGTTGCGCGCGCCGATCGCCCCCGGGTTCTCGAACCACACCTTCTCACCCGGGTTCAGCAGGGTGGAGCCTATCAGGTGAAACGCCTGCTGCGCGCCGCCGACGATGAACAGCTGCTCCGGGTCGCAGGTGATGCCGCGGTTGGCGCGCAGGTGGGCGGCCAGCGCCCGGCGCAGTTGCGGCGAGCCGTTCGGGTCGCCATAACCCATGATCTCGTCGCGCGAGCCGCGCAGGTACTTGGCCGACAGGCGCGCCCATTGCGCCATCGGGAACACGTCGAACGCCGGCAGCGCGGTGGTGAACGCGCGTGGCAGGTGCGGTAGGCGCTTGCGGTCGCCGAACCGGCTCACTGCCTGCGCCATGAGGTGCGACAACCGCGGCGCGACACGCACCACCGAGGCCATATCGGGCTGCGGTGGCCGGGGGCGGCTGCCGCCCAGCACCTGGCTCACGAAGGTGCCCGAGCCGGTGTGCGACTCGACCAGGCCCTCGGCCACCAGGCGGTCGAACACCTCGATGATGGTGGTGCGCGACAGCCCGAGTTCGCGCGCCAAAGTGCGGCTGGCGGGCAGGCGCTCACCGGCACGAAACCCGCCGCCCAGGATCATTTCGCGCAGTGCCACGCACAGCTGCGTGCTCACCGGCTGGTGCGAACGCCGGTCGATCTTGATCGACAGCAACAGGGAACCACCGGCGCGTTTGACCATCACTCTTCCATTGCGGGGACAAAAATAATGGTATCACCCATTGTTCAAAATGGACCTGTGGGGCAATCCAGTTTGGCGGGATCATGCAGTCATCCATCGACCACCGCGCGCCGCGCCAGCACCATGAAGATCCAACGCATCGAGAGCTTCTGCAACGAATTCGTCGGCTTCGTGCGTGTCACCACCGAAGACGGCGCACAGGGCTGGGGCCAGGTGTCGACCTACAACGCCGACATCACGGTGCAGGTGCTGCACCGGCAGGTGGCGCCGTGGTCGCTGGGCCAGGGCGGCATGGACATCGACGCCTTGATGGACCGCATCAGCGAGAAGGAGCACAAGTTCCCCTCGTCCTACCTGTACCGTGCCATGTGTGGCCTGGACACCGCCCTGTGGGACCTGCGCGGCCGGCGCGAGGGCAAGCGTGTGGCGGAACTGCTGGGCGGCACGGCGCGGCCGCTGCGCGCCTACGCCTCGTCGATGAAACGCGACATCACACCGGAGGACGAGGCGACACGGCTGGTTGTGCTGCGCGACCAGTTCGGCTTCGACGCCTTCAAGTTCCGGGTCGGTTCCGAGTGCGGCCACGACGTGGACGAGTGGCCCGGCCGCACCGAGGCGATCGTGCCCGCCGTGCGCCGTGCCATGGGCGACGGCGTCGAGCTGCTGGTGGACGCCAACAGCTGCTATTCACCGCGACGCGCGATCGAGGTCGGCCGGATGCTGCAGGACAACGCGGTGTGCCACTTCGAGGAGCCTTGTCCCTACTGGGAACTGGAGCAGACGCGCGAGGTGCGCCTGGCGCTCGACCTCGACGTCACCGGCGGCGAGCAGGACTGCTACCTGCCGATGTGGAAGCACATGATCGCGATGCACGCGGTCGACATCGTGCAGCCCGACGTGTGTTACATGGGTGGCATGGCGCGCACGATGCGGGTGGCGAAGATGGCCCATGCGGCAGGGCTGCCGTGTACGCCGCACAGCGCGAACCTGTCGATGGTCACGTTGTTCACGATGCACCTGCTGTGCGCCGTGCCCAACCCGGGCAAGTACCTGGAATTCTCGATCGAGGGCCCGGACTACTACCCCTGGCAGGAAGGCCTGTTCGTCGACTCCCCGTACCGCGTGGTCGACGGCAAGGTCCACCTGCCGGATGCCCCCGGTTGGGGTGTGGAGATCAGCCCCGCCTGGCTGGAGCGCGCCGCGCATCAGGTGAGCGAGCGCACATGAGCCCCGCCGGGCCGCTCCCAAGGGGCTCGCGCCGCAATGCGCAGCATGGAGGTTGTCGGATGAGCGCCGCCGGGCCGTTCCCAAGGCGCTTGCACCGCAGTGCGCAGCACGAAGGTACCCTGATGAGCGCCGCGCCGGGCCGCCCCAAGCAAGCGCGCACCGCAGCCCGCAGCGCGAAGGTAGCCTGATGAGCCTGCAAGACCTGGTGCGTGAAGCGCAGGCCACCGGCAGGCTGGCCGGCCTGCCGCACCGGCACCTCATCGACGGCGTGGCCCGTGCGGCATTGAGCGGCGCGCGGATGGAGACGTTCGACCCCGGAACCGGATGCGCCTTCGCCAGCTTCGCCGCCGGTGACGCCGACGACGTGGACCTGGCGGTGGCCGCCGCGCAGGGCGCGCTGCGCGGCCCCTGGCGGGACGCCACGCCGGCCCAGCGCGGCCGCATGCTGCACCGCGTGGCCGAGTTGATCCGCGCCAACGCCGATCGCCTGGCCGTCGTCGAATGCCTGGATTCCGGCAAGCGGCTGGTCGAGGCGCAGGGTGATGTGGCCGGTGCGGCCGCGTGCTTCGAGTACTACGCCGGCGCCTGCGACAAGCACGAGGGCAGCAGCATCCCGCTGGGCCCGGACTACCTGGCCTACACGCTGAACGAGCCGGTGGGCGTCACGGCCCACATCATTCCCTGGAACTACCCGTTGTCGACGGCCGCGCGCGGCATCGCGCCGGCGCTGGCGGCCGGCTGCACCGTGGTGGCAAAGCCAGCCGAGCAAACCCCGTTGACGGCCCTGATGCTGGGAGAACTCTGCCTGCAGGCCGGGCTGCCGCCGGGTGTCTGCAACGTGGTCACCGGAACCGGTGCCCAGGCCGGTGCCGCCCTGGTGCGCCACCCGGGCATCCAGCACATCAGTTTCACCGGTTCGGTCACCACCGGCGTCCACGTCATGCAGGCCGCCGCGCCGCACATCACCCGCCTGGTGCTGGAACTCGGCGGCAAGTCGCCGGTGGTGGTGCTGGCCGACTGCGACATGGCGCCGGCGGTGGAGAGCGTTCTCGGGGCGATCTTCGAGAACGCCGGCCAGATCTGTTCCGCCGGGTCGCGCCTGGTGGTTGCGCGCAGCATCCGCGACGAATTCGTGCAGCGGCTGGTGGACCGTGCCCGTGCCATGACCCTGGGCCACGGCCTGCGTGATCCGGGCATGGGCCCGGTGAGTTCCGAGGCGCATCTTGGCAAGATCGCCGGTCATGTGGACCGCGCGCGCGAGCGTGGCGTCGAGGTGTTGTGTGGCGGCAAGGTGGCCTGCGACCCGCAGTCCGGGCAGGGCTGGTTCTTCGAACCCACGGTGCTCGACGGGCTCGATCCCGGCGACGAGGCGGTGCAGGACGAGATCTTCGGGCCGGTGTTGTGCGTGCAGCCGTTCGACGACCTCGACGAGGCTCTGGCATTGGCCAATGGCACCCGCTTCGGTCTGGTGGCCGGCGTTTTCACGCGCGATTTCGGGGCGGCCCACCGGCTGGCCCGCGACATCGACGCCGGCCAGGTGTTCATCAACGAATATTTCGCTGGCGGTATCGCGGTGCCGTTCGGTGGCAACAAGTTGTCCGGGTTCGGCCGCGAAAAGGGTCTGGAAGCGCTGCGCAGTTATGCCAAGATCAAGAGCGTGGCGGCCCGCATCGCCCCGGCCTGAGGCTGTGCGGTAGTGGTATGGCGATCATTCGAGAATGGCCCTAGTGCGAATACCACACGGTTTCTACAGTGGTGCCGCAGGAGACAAGCCGTACCCGACCGGGCACGGGCCGTGGTGGTGTTTTTAACAGGAGAGTTGCAATGATGATCAAGCGTTTCAAGAACCGTTTCGTGGCCCTGGCCGCGTCGGCGTTGCTCGTGGGTTTTGTCAGCGACGCAGCAGCCCAGTTGACGGTGGTGTCCTTTGGCGGCTCGTACCAGGAGGCGCAGAGCAAGTCGCTGTTCGTGCCCGCGGCCAAGACGCTCGGCATCACGATCAAGGAAGAAACCTACACCGGTATTGCCGCCGTTGCGCTGCAGGTGAAGGCCGGCGCCGTGACCTGGGACGTGGTGACCAGCGGTTCCGGTGGTGCGGCGCGCTCCGGCGCTGAAGGCATGCTGGAGCCGCTCGACTACAAGATGATCGATGTGTCCAGCTTTGTTCCCGGCGCGGCGCAGCCGTTTTATGTGTGCGGTGACGTGTTCTCGACCGTGCTGGCCTGGAACACCAAGACCTATGGCGACAAGGGGCCGCAGAGCTGGGCCGATTTCTGGGACGTGAAGAAGTTCCCGGGCAAGCGCTCGTACCGCAAGGGCGGGGAGGGCGTGCTCGAGCCGGCGCTGATGGCCGACGGTGTGCCCGCCAACAAGGTGTACGAGGTGTTGTCGGGCCCGGGCGGCATCGAGCGCGCGATCAAGAAGATCAAGGAGCTCAAGCCGCATGTGGCGGTGTGGTGGTCGTCCGGCGCGCAGCATGCGCAGCTCATGAAGGACGGCGAGGTCGACATGGTCACCGGCTGGAACGGGCGCTTCGACGTGGCCGCCAAGGACGGCGCCAAGGTGGCCTACACCTTCAACCAGGGCCTGGCCGACTACGACTGCTACGCCATACCCAAGGGCGCGCCCAACAAGGCCAACGCCATGAAGTTCCTCAGCGAGATCAGCAAGGCGCCCTACCAGGCCGAGTTCACCAAGTACATCACCTACGGCCCGACCAACAAGAAGGCCTACGAGGGCAACGCGATACCCCCAGCCTACGCCAAGCTGCTTCCGTCCCACCCCGACAACCAGGCCAAGCAGTTGCCGATCGACCAGAGCTGGTACATCAAGAACGGCGCCCGGGCATCCGCGCTGTTCCAGGACATGTTGACGGAATAGGCGCGCGACCGGAAGCCGCCGTGCCCAATGCGTCACTGCCGATCAGCATCGCGCAGATCACCAAGACCTACGGCAAGACCTTTGCGCTGGACCATGTCGACCTGGAGATCCGCAGCGGCGAGTTCCTGACCCTGCTGGGTCCGTCGGGCTCGGGCAAGACCACCTTGCTGACGGTGCTGGCCGGGTTCACCCGGCCCGACGGCGGCAGCCTGAAATTCGGCGACACCGAGATGGTGACCGTGCCGCCGCACAAGCGCGATGTGGGCATGGTGTTCCAGAACTACGCGCTGTTCCCGCACATGAGCGTGGCCGACAACGTCGGTTTTCCGCTCAAGCTGCGCGGCGTCAAGCCGGCGGACATCGCACAACGCGCCGAACGCGCGCTGGAGATGGTGCGCCTGGGGGGGTACGGCGCGCGCGGCGTCGAACAACTCTCGGGCGGGCAGCGCCAGCGGGTCGCCCTGGCGCGCGCCATGGTGTTCGAACCGCGCATCATGCTGATGGACGAACCCCTGTCGGCGCTGGACAAGCAGCTGCGCGAGCACATGCAGATCGAGCTGCGCCAGCTGCACGACAAGCTGGGCATGACCACCGTCTACGTGACCCACGACCAGCGCGAGGCACTGACGATGTCGGACCGCATCGCCGTGATCAACGGCGGACGCATCATGCAGCTGGACACGCCACGCGCGATCTACGAGCGCCCGAAGAACCGCTTCGTGGCCGAGTTCATCGGCGAATCGACCTTTCTGCCGGTGCAGGTCCGCGCTGGCCGGGTGTACCTGGGCCACCAGATGCTGCGCACCGCCGTGGCGCCGCAGGCCGACGGCCCGCAATTGCTGATGCTGCGCCCCGAACGCCTGCACCTGCTGGGCGCCGACGAGCCGGCCGATGCCGGCAGCAACACCATCGACGCCACGCTGCTGGCCACGGTGTACCAGGGCGACAGTTCCCTGTTCCAGGCCGCGTTGGCCGATGGCACGCTGGTCAGTGTGCGCGGCAGTTCCGCCGGGTCCCTGGCCCCGGGCGCAGCGCTGCGTGTGTGCGTGAGTGTCGAGGACACGGTGCTGCTGGCGATGGAGCCGGCGGCATGAGCACCGCGCGGCCGCCCGAAGACGCTGGCAGCGCAGCGCAGAGCGCGATGGTCTCACGATGAACGCCGTGTTGCCCAACGCGCGTGAACTGCGTCGCAGCGCGCTGGTCGAACGTCTGGGCCTGCTGGCGCTGGTGGCTCCCGCCCTGCTGCTGATCCTGGTGACGATGCTGCTGCCGGTGGGCTGGTTGTTCTACCTGTCGGTGCTGTCTGACGCCGGCGCGTTCAGCCTGGAGCACTACCAGCGCATGTGGGAGCACCCGTCTTACGCACGCACCTTCTGGACCACCTTCCAGGTCAGCGCGCTGACCACCGGCATCTGCATCCTGCTGGGTTATCCGCTGGCCTACTTCCTGTCCGAGATTCCCAAACGCGCCGCCAACCTGTGCATGATCGCCGTGCTGTTGCCGCTGTGGACCTCCTTGCTGGTGCGCACCTATGCCTGGCTGGTGCTGCTGCAGCGCCGCGGCCTGGTCAACAGCTGGGGCATCGAGCTGGGCCTGTGGGACGAGCCGCTCACACTGGTGCACAACCTCGCCGGCACGCTGATCGGCACGGTGCACGTGATGCTGCCGTTTCTGGTGCTGCCGCTGTATTCGGCCATGCGCGCGATCGACCGCAACTACCTGCGCGCGGCCGCCAACCTGGGTGCCAGCCCGCTGCGCAGCTTCTGGCTGGTGTTCTTTCCGCTGGCGATGCCCGGCCTGGTGACCGGTTCGCTGATTGTTTTCATCCTGTGCCTGGGCTTCTATGTGACACCCGCGGTGCTCGGCGGCGGCAAGGTCGTCATGGTGTCGAGCCGCATCGCCAACGACATCGAAATCTTCTTCAACTGGGGCGCCGCCAGTGCGCTCGGTGTGGTGCTGCTGGTGCTGACGGTGTTGCTGGTGCTGGCGGCCGGCCGCCTGGTGCGCATGGACGGGGTGCTGGGCGGGGAGGGCAAGCCATGAGAAGCGCCGGGCGTCTCCCGGGGGCGAACCCTGCCGCGCGTGACACGAGGTCGTCGACATGCGCTGGCTGAAGCGGCCCGCTACCGACACGCAGATCACGCACGGCGCGCGGCTGTGGCTGTACCTGCTGGCCGTCGTCATCCTGGTGCTGCTGGTGCTGCCGACGCTGCTGGTGATCCCGATGTCGTTCTCGGCTTCGCAATACCTGGAGTTCCCGCCCCGGCAATGGTCGCTGCGCTGGTACCAGAGTTACTTCGACTCCAG
>JANMZX010000603.1:0-4272 GCA_031383745.1 Rhodoferax sp.
GACCCTGCGAAGTCGGGCGACCGGGACGAGGAACTGGCCTGGCGCTTCACGCCGGGCGGCCAGCAGACCGGCCTGCACCTGCGCCACGGCATCGCGGCCATCACCAACGGCACACGCGCCCAGCTCGCCATCGAGCTGGACCTGCCCACCTGGGCCGCCATTCTTGGCGGCAAGACGACGCTGCGCGACGCGATGGGGGACGGCAGGGTGATTGCGTTGGGTGATCGCGACCGGATCCTGGCCTGGTTCGCCTGTTTCGACCATCCTGCGCTGGGGGCATGAACTTGTATGCGGTGCGCGCGGGCCGCAACGCGCCGCCGCACGCGCGGCCAACGTGTGCATCCTGTTCGTCTGCCGCATCGACAGCACTTGTCCGGCTGTGGCATCCTTATGCGTATTGCACAAATCGAAGACACCATGGCGCTACCAGTCCACGACCTTGAAGCAGAAGTCCTTGATCTTCCGGCGGAGGATCGCGCCCGCATGCTCGAGCTGCTGATTGCGAGCTTCGAGCCGAAGTCCATTGCGCAAAAAGCCTGGATGGATCTCGCGCTGCAGCGTAGGGAAGAGGTCCGGGCGGGCAAGGTTGCCATGGTTCCGGGCGGTGAGGCGCTGGCGAGAGTCCGAACCTGGATTGCATGACCTGGTCGATCCACCCGCAAGCCGAGGCGGAACTCGGCGACGCGGCCGAGTACTATGCCACCCGCGCCAACAGGGCCATAGCACGGGCATTCCTGGCAGAGTTTGAACGGGTGCTGGGCTTGCTGATCGAGAATCCGCAACGCGGCCCCCATTGCGACGACGGCTTGCGTGTCTACCACTTCGACCGATTTCCCTTCACGGTCATCTACGCGGCGGATGACATGCACGGGCCACAAAACCACGCTGTTGCGCACCAAAGGCGAGAACCGGGATACTGGGGCGATCGGGTCCAGCCCCGGCAAGGACGATGCAACTGGTCGCACGACCCTGCGATGGCGCGTGGCAGGCAGCGGCATGCTGGCACCCATGTCCCCGTCCAGCGATGGCTGGGCCGCGATCCTGGGGGGCAGGACCACGCTGAGGGCATGAGCGCGCGGGTTCCCCGCGGCTGATCGCCAGACCCTTTGCCCCGAACGACGGGCATGGGCATCCCTACGCGTGATCCGCGGGCGTGTGCCAGCGCACAGACACGGATCCGGACCGGCCCTAAAAACATGCATCTGGCTCCACCGCATGTCGCAACGGGCCCGTCAGAAAGTACAAATGCCATACGTTTCGCGTTTTTTCCAGCCCCTGGGGGCAGGACTGTCGATGCTTTTCGTGGCGCTTGTCGCCGGTTGCGGTGGCGGCGGGCTCGATCCCATCCTGGGGACCCCGGTTGCGGGCATCGCTCCCGTGGTCTCGACCACCTCACCCTCCGCGGGCCTGCCCGTGGTCACGGGTGTAGCCACCAACAGCCGCGTGTTCGCCACGTTCAGCAAGCCGATGGCAGCCGCAACCCTGACGCCGACCAGCTTCACATTGGCCTGCCCGGCGGGTGTTGCCGTGGCTGCAACGGTGACCTACGACGCACCCAGCCGCATCGCGACCCTGACGCCCGCCGCGCCGCTGCCGGCAGCGACGACTTGCGTCGCCACCGTCACGACCGCGGCCACCGACACCACCGGGCTGTCATTGGCCAGCAATTTCTCGTGGAGCTTCGTCACCGGCGCGGGTGCGGATGCGGTGGCTCCCACGGTAGCGTCAACCAGCCCGCTCGACGGCAGTGCTGGCGTCTGCCCTAATCGCAGCGTCACCGCCATCTTCGATAAACCGATGGATCCGGCCACCTTGAACACCGGCACGTTCACAGTGACCGACGGCGGTATCGCAGTGGCCGGCACGGTCCGATACGACATCGCCAGCCAGGTCGCCAGTTTCACGCCCACCAGCGCAGCCGGTTTTGCTCTCGGCCGGACCTTCGTGGCCACGGTCAAGTCTGGCGCGACCGGCGTGCGGGATGCAGCCAGCAATCCGATGGCTGCCGACCGCGTGTGGAGTTTCACCACCGCCGCAGCCCCTTGCGCCGGCGCGCTCAACCTCGGCGCGGCGACGGCGTTCGGCGCTTTCGGCGGCGGCGCCGGCGTGACCAACCAGGGCATCAACACCGTCGTGGGCGGGGCGCTGGGCACCACGGCCGCCTGCACACTGATCACCGGCCTGCACGACCCGGTCAATGTCTACACGGAAACGCCGCTGAACATCGGTGCGGTGTCCGGCGCCATCTCCTGCGCTCCACCGGCGCCGGGCACCCTGGCGACCCTGGCTCTGGCCGAACTCGCCCGCAGCGATGCGCTGGCGGCGTGGAACGAACTGAAGGCCAAACCGGCTGGCAGCGACCCGGGAGCTGGCCAACTGGGCGGGCTGGTGCTGGCTGCAGGCACCTACACGTCGGCCGGCGGCACGTTTGCCGTCACCACGGGCGACCTGACCCTGGATGCCCAGGGCAATGCCGCTGCGACCTGGGTGTTCCAGAGCGCCGCGTCACTGACCGTCGGCCTGAATGCCACCCCGCGCCGCGTGCTGCTGGTCAACGGTGCACAGGCAGGCAATGTGTTCTGGCAGGTCGGCAGCGCCGCGCGCATCGAGGTCGGCAGCACCATGGTGGGCACCATCATCGCGCCCGCCGGAGTCACGATATCCACCGCCGGGCAACTGATCCAGACGACGCTGACGGGTCGCGCGATCGGCCTCACCGCCTCCGTGACCATGGTCAACACCACCATCGTGGCGCCGTGAGTTCATGACCATGCATTTGTCGTCCCCCCTGCCCACCTCTGAAAGAATCCGATGACAGCACGCCACACCCTGCACCGTCTGGGCCTCGCCGGCCTGGGCACCCTGCTTGCGACGGGAGCACTGGCCCAGGAGGGTGCCTATCCCTACATGGGGCTCTCCCTGGGCCAATCGCGCGCGAACATCGATGAGCCGCGCATTGCCGCCGGCTTGCTCGGTGCCGGGCTCCCCACCACCTCGATCAACAGCAACGAGCGGGAGGCGGATGTCAAGCTCTTTGGCGGCTACCAGCTCAACCGCAATTTCGCGCTCGAAGCCGGCTACTTTCACCTGGGACGATTCGGATTCACCGCCAATACGCTGCCGCCTGGCACACTCAACGGCCAGATCCGGCTGCAGGGGCTGAACCTGGATCTGGTGGGCACCTGGCCGGTGACCGAGCGCCTGTCGCTGCTGGGACGCGTCGGCGCGCAATACGCGCAGGCGAGTGACCGTTTCCGCGGCACCGGCGCTGTCACTGTCAGCAACCCCAATCCGAGCCGGCGGGAAACCAACTACAAGTTCGGGGCCGGATTGCAGTACGAGATCAACCCCTCCCTGATGGTGCGCGGGGAGGTCGAGCGCTACCGCATCAACGACGCCGTCGGCAACCATGGCGGCATCAACGTGGTGTCGCTGAGCCTGGTGATCCCGTTCGGGCGCGCGCCAGCACCTGCGCCGCGCGCCATGGCGCCGGCGCCCGTGTATGTCGCCCAGGCGCCGGTGGCAGCACCGATACCGGCGCCAGCACCGGTCGCCCCGGTCGCGGTGGTGGCAGCGGCACCGGTGGCTGCGCCGCCGGTCGTCATCGCGCCGGAGCGCCGCAAGGTGAGCTTCTCCGCCGACTCGCTGTTTGACTTCGACCATTCGGAGGTGCGTCCGCAAGGCAAGGCCGCACTCGATACGTTCACCAGGGAACTGCAGGGAACCAGCTTCACGCAGGTGATGGTCGAGGGACATACCGACCGCCTCGGCACAGTGGCCTACAACCAGCAGTTGTCCCAGCAACGGGCGGCGGCGGTCAAGGCCTACCTGGTAGGTGTCGGCGGGGTCGATGCGGCCAAGGTCAGCGCATCGGGCAAGGGCGAGTCGGCGCGCGTCAAGGTAGTTGTCGCTTCATTTATGCAGCCATCGGCTGTATAACTTTCCCCAAATGGGCCTTGATGACGCAGTCGCGCTCAGGGTTGAGCGTGACTGCACCAATGGGGTCCCAGTTGCGTGTTTTCCCTGACCAGCGTGCCGGCTTCAAGGCGCGGGCCTGCAGGTACAGGGCGTGTCGGGACGCCAGGATGGTGTGGTCCTCGCCTGTATGGCGCTGCGCGGGTGACACGTAACGAATGCCGCTGTGGCGGTGGTCATGGTTGTACCAACGCACGAATGCCGCCGCCCAGGTGCGCGCCGCGTCCAGATCGGTGAAGCCCTTGGCCGGAAACTCCGGGCGGTACTTGGCGGTGCGAAACAGGCTCTCGGCATAGG
>JANMZX010000626.1:0-3496 GCA_031383745.1 Rhodoferax sp.
GGCCCGGATGCCCTCCAAGGCGCCCATGAACACGTAGACGCCCAGCAGCAGCAGGGTCAGCACCCACAGCGTGGTCTCGTTGCGGCTGCCCAGCACCCGGTCGTAGATCTGCAGCATGTACAAGGACGGTGCCAGCATCAGCAGGTTCAGGAATCCGCTGAATACCGCCACCGTGAGGAAGGCGCTGCGCAGGCTGGCCAATGCGCTCTGGATGTCGTCTTTTGCCGGACTGGAGGGTGGGGTCATGCGAGGTTCGGTTGGTCGCCGCCGTCACCAGGACGTGTGACCATGGATTTCGGGCTGCGGCCCTGATGTTATCAAGCCACGATCAGGAAATCGGGCCCCATTGCTGCGGGATGGCTGGCGGCGCCCACGATGGCGAAGGCCAGGGGGCTAGAGCCGCCCGGCCCATCCGCGTCATAGGACAAGGTACCCGTCGAGGCGTCGTATCCCAGATGGACGCCCGGCCCCACCGTGCTGCCGATCTGGCTGGAAAAAGCGCCAAACACGCTGGCCGAGAGTTCGATCACGTCGATGCCCGCTGCGAAGTCGATGACGGTGTCGATGTTGAGAATGCCGTCCAGTGCAGTGCGAAATGTGAAATGGTCGGCACCGGAGCCACCGGCAAGCCGGTCGGTGCCCAGCCCACCAGTCAGTGTGTCGTTGCCGTCACCCCCGTCCAGGCTGTCGGTTCCCTTGCCGCCACTCAGGAAGTCGTTGCCTGCGCCACCGATGAGAACGTCGGCGTTGATGCCGCCGTTGAGGTTGTCATCACCATCACCTCCGTCGAGAAGGTCGAATCCGTCGAACCCGTACAAGGTGTCGTTGCCGAGGGCGCCCATCAGGGTGTCGTCGCCGGCCCCGCCATCGGCGCTGTCCATGCCCTTGCCGGCATTCAGGTAGTCGTTGCCGTCGCCTCCCAGCAGGGTGTCGGCCTGTTCGCCGCCGCGCAGCGTGTCGTTGCCCGGGCCACCGAGCAGGGAGTCGAAGCCCGGTCCGCCGTTGAGGTCGTCGTCGCCCGCGGCGCCAGTCAGCGTGTCGTTGCCCAGGTCGCCCACCAGCATGTTCGCCAGTGCGTTGCCGCTCAGGGCATCCGACCCGGTGCCACCGGTCAGGTTCTCGATGTGCGACCCGAAATTGACCGTGACCTGTCCGGGCGCCGTGATCATTGCGGTTTTGCTTCCGACGTGGCCCCAATACCCGGGTTCCAGAAAAAGCGTCACGGCTTGCGACAGGCCGGCGGCGCTCAGCGTGTCCACGCCGCCGCCGTCCCATACGAAGCTGGCCGTCGATGGATCGACCAGGTAGGTGTCGTTCCCGATGCGCGCCGCAAGGCTCGGGCCATACAGGTACTGCAGGGCGGCGATGTCCAGTGGGCTGTAGGCCAACTGGTACTGGGCGGCGTGGTCCGTGTAACTCATCACCGTCCATGCGGTGTCGTCCTCGGCACCCACGAGGTAGGGTGCGTCGGTACCCTGCGCGAAAGGATGCTCGAGCCCCAGCGCGTGGCCCAGCTCATGGATCAGCGTGAGCGCGGCATACGAGCCATCGGTGGGCGCGAGGTTCTCTGGCGTGTCCCGGTCCAGAAAGACATCCCCACCATAGAACGAATCGGACGGCAGGTACGCGTAGCCGACGCTGTCGGGCTGCGCGTTGTTGGCGAAGGCCAGCGTGTTCACGTCGTCGGTGACCGTGGTTTCGAGAAAAACGAGGTCGAGCACCGTCGACACGTAGGCCAGTGCCTGGCGGGCGAACGCATTCTGTGCCTCGTTGAAGCCAAGGAACTGGCTGGCATCGGCCGGATCGGTGTTGTAGCCTGGCAGCGCCGCCGGAAAGGCGAATCGCATGGTCTTGGCGCCAGCCAGAAGGCCCTGGAAGTACAGACCCGCAGCCGCATCTGGCAGCAGCGCGTCGATCCAGTAGGGCAGGGCCTGCGCACCGCCGACAAAACTCACATGCTCGATGGAGGAGGGCAGCTTGGCGAAACTGGCCGACACGACGGCGCTGTCGTCGCCGCTGCTGTCGTCGATTGCCGCAGTGTTCGTGGTGATGATGTAGAGGTCGTTCCCCGCGTCACCGCTCAACAAGTCGAAGCCGCTGCCGCCCACCAGCGTGTCCTGACCGTCACCGCCGGTCAACCAGTCCTTGCCGGCGCCCGACACCAGGTAGTCGTTGCCGGCGCCACCGTCCAGGGTATCGTCGCCGGAACCACCGTCCAGGTAGTCGTCCGTGCCGGCTCCGAAGAGGAAGTCGGCCGCCAGCGTGCCGGGCCGGAAAATGGAGTCATCCGCGAAAATGAACCCACTGCCGACGAGGTCTGCATAGGAGACACCCAGCAGCCGTATGTTGGCTATCCCCAGGCCGACGAGAAGGTCGCTGCCCGCCGCCGCGAACAGCAGTTCCGACGCCGACCCGGACCCGAAATCCAGCGCATCGACACCGGGAGTGAACGCGATGCTGGTGTTGGCAACGGAATCTGCCTGGTAACGGGCCATCAGTAGGGTCGGTGCAAGTGTTGATTTGCCATAAGCACCCAGGCGCCAATGCTGGCAGGAGCGCGGTGGTCCATCAGGCCACGATCAGGAAATCCGCCCCAAGCGTCGCCGGATGGGTGGACGTGCCGACGATGGCGAACGCCACGGGTGCGCCGGCGCCCGCGCCATCCGCATCGTAGGCCAGCACGCCGCTGGAACTGTTGTAGGTCAGGTTCGCGCCGGTGCCCACGGTGGCGCCGATCTGGCCCGCGAACGCGCCGAATATGCTGGCCGACAGATCGATCACATCCAGTGCTCCGGTGAAGTCGGTCAGGGTGTCGATGTTGAAGGTGGCGTCCAGGTCGTTGCGGAACACGAAGCGGTCCGCACCCGGGCCACCGGTCAACTGGTCCGTGCCAAGGCCGCCAACCAGCGTGTCGTTGCCATCACCTCCACTGATGCTGTCGGTTCCCTTGCCCCCGCTGAGGAAGTCGTTGCCCAGTCCACCGACCAGTGTGTCCGCATTGATGCCTCCGCTGAGGCTGTCGTTGCCGTCACCACCGTCCAGCAGGTCGAAACCGGCGTCGCCGGTCAGGGTGTCGTTGCCCTGGGCACCGGTCAGCGTGTTGTTGCCGAGATCACCGGTCAGGGTGTCCGCGAAGTTGCTGCCAAGAATGTTTTCGATTTCCTTCAGCGTGTCGGTGCCGCTGGCGGCACTGACCACCTGCGCTGCGGTGTTCATCAGGTTGACCGTCACGCCGTCGGTGGAGGTGCCGTAGTCGGCCGTGTCGAGGCCGCCGCCGCCGCTCATGCTGTCGTTGCCCGTGCCGCCGTCCAGCGTGTCGTTACCGAGCCCGCCGTTGAGCGTGTCGGCCTCGCCCAGGCCGCGCAGCAGGTTGTTGCCGTCGTTGCCGTTGAGCAGGTTCTTGAGTTCGTTGCCCACACCTGTCGCATTGGATACGCCGGCCTGCACCAGGTTCTCGATGAATGCGCCGAGCGTGAAACTGAGCACACTCGCCACC
>JANMZX010000628.1:0-4669 GCA_031383745.1 Rhodoferax sp.
GACGAGGGCCATGCATGGGCCACCGGTATCGATCTGGACAGCGGTGAGCCGGTGCGCATCCGTTGCGAGTACCTGATCGGTTGCGACGGCGGGCGTTCCCTGGTGCGCGGCAGGATCGGCGCCACGCTGCAGGGCACGGCCGTGGTGGGCCGGGTGCAGTCGACCTACTTTCGCGCGCCGACCCTGCTCGGGCTGCTGCGCCACAAGCCGGCCTGGGCCACGTTTGCGCTCAATCCGCGGCGTTGCGGCAATGTGTATGCGATCGACGGGCGCGAGACCTGGCTGCTGCACAACTACCTGAACCCGGACGAAACCGACTTCGATTCGGTCGACCGCGACTGGGCCATCCGCACCATCCTGGGCGTGGGCGCCGATTTCCAGTACGAGATACTGACCAAGGAGGACTGGGTTGGCCGCCGTCTGGTGGCGGACCGGTTTCGAGACCGGCGCATCTTCATCTGCGGCGATGCGGCGCACCTGTGGATACCGATGGCGGGTTACGGCATGAACGCCGGCATCGCCGATGCGATGAACCTGTCGTGGCAGATCGCGGCGCGCGTGAAAGGCTGGGGCGCCGAGGCGGTTTTGTCCGGCTACGAGGCCGAGCGCCAACCGATCACCGAGCAGGTGTCGCAGTTCGCGATGAACCATGCGCTGGCGCTGCAGAAGCAGCGCGAGGGCGTGCCGGCGAACATCGAGGCGCAGGACGAGGCGGGCGCGCGTGCGCGTGCGCAGGCCGGGCAGGCGCTGTACGACCTCAATGTCAACCAGTACTGCTGCGGCGGCCTGAACTTCGGGTACTTCTACGACCATTCGCCGCTGATCGCCTACGACGGCGAGGCCGCTCCCGCGTATTCGATGGCGGGCTTCACACCCTCCACCGTGCCGGGTTGCCGCACGCCGCACTTCTGGCTGCCGGACGGCCGCTCGCTGTACGACGCCATGGGCGACGACTACACGCTGCTGTGCCTGGACCGCAGCGTCAACACGCGGGCCCTGGAACAGGCGGCGCAACAGCGCGGCGTACCGCTGCGGGTGCTGGACATCGACACACCCGCGGCACATGCGCTCTACCCATACCGGCTGGTGCTGTCGCGGCCCGACCAGCACGTGGCCTGGCGCGGCAACGCGTTGCCGGCCGATCCGCTGGCGCTGGTCGACCGGATCCGCGGTGCGGGGCAGCCATGACAGGGCCGGTGCGCCAATCCGCCGCCGCGCTGCTGCTCGACGCGCTGGTGGAGCGTGGTGTGGAGTACCTGTTCTGCAACCTGGGCACCGACCATGCGCCGCTGATCGAGGCGCTGGCAGACGCCCGCGCGCACGGTCGCGTGGTGCCGCAGCTGGTGTTGTGCCCGCACGAGAACACGGCCGTGCACATGGCCGGAGGGTTTGCCGCGGCCACCGGGCGGGGTCAGGCGGTGCTGGTGCATGTGGATGCCGGTACGGCCAACGTGGCCATGGGCCTGCACAACCTGGCGCGTGCCCGCATCCCGGTGCTGGTGATGGCCGGGCGCGCGCCGTTTTCGAGCCATGGCGAGTTGCCCGGCGGGCGCGACACCTATGTGCATTTCGTGCAGGAGCCGTTCGACCAGGCGGGCCTGGTGCGGCCCTACGTGAAATGGGAATACACGCTGCAGGCACCCGAGGTCACGCGCGAGGTGGTCGGGCGCGCCCATGCCGTCATGCACAGCGACCCGATGGGGCCGGTCTACCTGATGCTGCCACGCGAGGTACTGGCGGCATCCTGCACGCCGTCGGTTCTGCCCGACCTGCCGCCGGCCCGCCATGGTGCGGTCAAGGCCAGCGGCACTGGCGCGCAGGCGATCCACCTGCTGGCGCGACGGCTGATCGCGGCGCACGAGCCCTTGCTGGTGACCGCCTACGCCGGGCGCAACCCGGCGGCGGTCGGGCTGCTGGACCGCCTCGCGCATCTGACTGGCCTGCGGGTATGCGAGTTCAACACCGTGCACCTGAACATCCCGCGCGACTCGCCCTGCTTCGCGGGTTACCAGCCGGCGCCCTTCGTGGAGACCACCGACCTGGGCATCCTGCTCGACGTCGATGTCCCGTGGATCCCGAAGACCACGCGCCCCAACCCCGACGCGTACTGGGTCCAGCTGGACGTGGACGCGATCAAGCGCGACATGCCGATGTGGGGCTTTCCGGCCGACCTGCGCATCGAGGGGGACGCGGCGCAGTTGCTGCAGCAGCTGATGGATGCCGTCGAGACGCTGGCGACGCCGGAGTTCCATGACGCCGTGGCGCTGCGCATGCAGCGCCTGGCGCAGGAACACGCGCGTCGCGCGCAGGCAGTGGCCCGCCTTGCGCTGGACCCGGGCACACCCGGCCAGCTGAACCCGCACCATGTCTGCGCCGCACTCGGCCGGGCGCTGGGCCCGCACGACATCGTGCTCAACGAGGCGATCCGCAACACGCTGGCCGTGTTCGAGCAGATCCCGCGCAGCGAGCCCGGCACGCTGGTCGGGCTGCCCGGTGGCGGGCTCGGGTTTTCCGGCGGCATGGCGCTGGGCCACAAGCTGGCCCACCCCGGGCGCCAGGTCGTGCATGTCGTGGGTGATGGCAGTTTCCATTTCTGCAACCCGTCCTCGCTGCTGGCGGTGGCGCGCCAGTATGCGCTGCCGATCTTCACCGTGGTGGTGGACAACAGCGGCTGGGCTGCGGTGAAGGACGCCACCCTGCGCATGTACCCGGGTGGCGCCGCGCAGCAGGCCGGCGACTTTGCATCCCACCTGAACCCCGGCATGGACTTCGCCGCGCTGGCCGAGGCCGGTGGCGCGCACGGCGAGCGCCTGGTCGATCCGCTGGATACCGAGGCCGCCATCGCGCGCTGCTTCAAGGCATTGCGCGCCGGCCGCTCGGCGCTGCTGCATGCGCATCTTGCACCCCACCAAGGAACCCCCCCATGGAAATGACCGGAGGCCAGGCGCTGGTCGCCAATCTGATGCGCCACGAGGTGCGCGACATCTTCTTCATCCCCGGCATCCAGCTCGACTGGGCGGTCGAGGCGCTGCGTCAGAACGCGGGCGCCATCCGCCAGTTCGTGCCGCGCCACGAGCAGAGCACCACCTACATGGCTGACGGTTATTACCGGGTGTCGGGCCGCCCCGGCGTGGCGATGGTGGTGCCGGGGCCGGGCGTGCTCAATGCCGGCGCCGGCCTGGCCACCGCCTACGGCGCCAATTCCAGGCTGCTGTTCCTGGCCGGCCAGATCCACTCGGCTGCCGTCGGCAAGGGGTATGGCAACCTGCACGAGATCAAGGACCAGACCGGCCTGATCGCCGGCCTGACCAAGTGGAACGCCCGGGTGCACGCGCGCAGCGAGATCGGCCCGACCATGGACGCCGCCTTCACCGCGATGCACAGCGGCCGGCCACGGCCGGTGGGCGTGGAAGTCCCCTTTGACCTGCTGATGGCCAAAGCCGACGAGGCCGCGGCGCCGATGGCACCAGTGGTCGCGCCGCTCGCTGCACCGGAGCAGGCCGACATCGACCGCGCGGCCGCCCTGCTGGACCAGGCGCGCTTCCCGGTGCTGTACGTCGGTGGTGGTGTGATCGCCGCTGCTGCCAGTGCGCCACTGCAGCGGCTGGCCGAGCGCCTGGGCGCGCCGGTGGTAATGAGCGACAACGGCCTGGGCGCACTGTCGGCGCGCCATCCGCTGGCCATGAGTGCGCTGGCCGGCCGGCCGCTGTTCGAGCTGGCCGACGTGGTGCTGGTGATCGGCAGCCGATTCATGGACGCGATGGCGCCCGCGCCCTCCTGGCCGGCGGCCGGCATCCAGTACATCTTCGTCAACATCGACGCGGCCGACCTGGGCGCACCGCGCCAGCCGGCGATCGCGATCCAGGCCGATGCGGCGCTGGCGCTCGACGCGCTGGCGCAGACGGTGGCGCGGCGTGAGGTGCTTGGCGAGTCCGAGGCGCGCCAGGTCCAGGCCTGGGCGCAAGGGCAGATCGATGCCGTGGCGCCGCAGGCCGCATTCATCGCGGCCATGCGTGCGGCGCTGCCCGAGGATGGCATCTTCGTGAACGAACTGACGCAGGTGGGCTATCTGTCGCGCGTGGCGTTTCCGGTGTACCGGCCGCGCAGCTACATCGGCCCGGGCTACCAGGGCACGCTGGGTTACAGCTTTCCGACCGCGCTCGGTGCCAGCATCGCGGCCGGCGGCAAGCGGGTGCTGGCGATCACCGGTGACGGGGGTTTCGGCTGGAGCTACCAGGAGCTTGCCACCGCGCGCAAATACCGGCTGCCGGTGACGCTGGTGGTGTTCAACGACGGGCACTTCGGCAACGTGCGCGCGATCCAGCGCCGGGTGTTCGGCGCGGAGACGGCGGTCGAGCTGGAGAACCCCGACTTCGCGCTGCTGGCGCGCGCCTTCGGCATTCCGTCGCAATGTGTCAGCACGCCCGAGGCGCTCGGCGCGGCCATCCGGGCCTCGCTCGGCGAGGCCGGGCCGGTGCTGATCGAAGTGCCGGTGGGCGAAATGCCCAGCCCCTGGCATCTGCTGCGCCTGCAGCCCATGGCCGGATTGACGCTGCCCGACGCACCGGGCCATCCGCTGCCGCATCGCCGACCTGCCTGAAACCACCAGGAGCCCGCATGACCCTGCCACCCATCTCCCCCGATGAACTCCGGGCCCGCCGCGAACTCG
>JANMZX010000636.1:0-6518 GCA_031383745.1 Rhodoferax sp.
AGGCTTCCGTGGAAGCTGCTGGGCGTGCACTCCGCCCGACTGGAGATGGGTGACAGCAGTCTGCCGGCAGAAGAGTCGCTGGGGCTGAACTGTTCCTGGTACGCGGACATCCTGCTCGTCCTCACGGCCCCTGTGCGGGACGTCGTCGATGCAGACGACCGCCAAGCGGCCGACGAGGACGAACCCGCCACCAGCCTGGCCACGGCACGCAGCATCGCCGCCGGTGCCATGGCCGCCGGCCCGGGATAGGCCGGTTTCCGGAACCCGGGCGCGCCGACGCCGGCCGGCTTGGCCGGCCATCGCCATACCGGGCGCGCGGCGTTCCTCCACACGGCATGCAATTCAATGGCAAAACGTTCGCCCGCCTTTGCGTGGGCCAGGATCTTCAGGCGCCAATGGCTCACGCTTTCCCGCGAGAGCTTGCGCGCCGGCCAGCGGGCCGCGGCGAAGGCCGTCCGGCCTGGGGTGGCCGTGCGCCTGCCGCCCGCGGGCGACGGGGCCTGGACCGCCGGTGTGGCCTTGGGCGTCGGGGGTGCGCGCCGGTACCGGCTGTACCAGCCTGCAGGCGCGGCGCCCGGTGACCAGCTTGCGCTGATCGTGATGCTGCACGGCTGCGCACAGGATGCCACGAGTTTTGCTTTGGCCACCCGCATGAACCGGCTCGCGGCGGAAAAGCGTTTTCTGGTGCTCTATCCGGAGCAGGACCACGTGGCAAATCCCCAGGGTTGCTGGAACTGGTTTGACACCAAGTCCGGTCGGGCCTACCGCGAAGCTGCGTTGATCATGAAGGCCATCGACCAGGTGTGTCTGCTGCACCCTGTGGATCGCGCGCGGGTTGCGATTGCCGGGTTGTCGGCCGGCGCCAGCATGGCAGCACTGGTGGCAAGCCTCCATCCCGAGCGGTTCAAGGCCGTTGTCATGCATTCAGGCATACCGCCAGGCACGGCCCACTCCGCCCTGTCGGCCCTGGCTGCGGTACATAGGCAACGAGCGACCAGGCCTTTGCCCGCCAGGACGCAGGAGATGGCGTCGGCATGGCCACCGCTTCTGGTGGTTCACGGTCGTGCCGATCGCGTGGTGTCGGTCGAATACGGGCGCGCCGCGGCGCAGCAATGGGCTGACGCAGCCGGTGCGAAGGCTGGCACCAGCCGTACCGTACAGCGCGGCAGGCGCCATGCGGCAACCGTCACACAGTTCAAGGCCAAGGGCCGAATGGTTGCCACGCTGATGGAGGTGGACCGGTTGGGCCATGCCTGGAGCGGCGGTGCGCCGAAGCAGCCCTTCAGTGACGCACTGGGACCGGATGCGTCGCGCCTGATCTGGACCATTGTTTCAAAGCGAAGCGGTGCTGAACGAACGGTTGCATAGCACTGTCTGGCGGAGCTCCCCTGTCGCAGGCATCTTCGCCATGACCGCGCCAATCGCGCGACCGCACCCTGCCGGATTGGACCGGCGGGTGCGGTCACGGCCCCGCCCTCGAAAAGCACGCACCTGATGTACCGCGCGCCCGTCCGTCAGGCAGCCGTCACGGGGATCCGCCGCGCCTGCGCATAGGCCTGCTTGGGCATGCGCACGGTCAGCACACCGTCCTTCAGGTTGGCTTCGATCCTGGTCGTATCGAGTTCGCGGCTGAGTGTGAAGGCGCGCCGGTAGCGCGGTATCCGCAGTTCGGCATAGAGGGCTTCCAGGCCCTCCGGCGCCAGCGTGCGCACTGCTCCTTCGATCAGGAGGGAATCACCTTCCACCTTCAGTTCCAGTTCGTTCCTCGACACGCCTGGCATGTCGGCCAGCAGGGTGATGCCGGACTCGTCTTCGAACACGTCCACTGCGGGCGGCACGGCGCGCTGCTGCTCCTGCTGCTGGGAGGCCTGTGACAGTTGCTTGTTGTCGGTCATGATGGGTTCTCCTTGCATGTGGGTCGCATCACTGCACTGCGATGCGTTTGGGTTGTGCCGCCTCGCGCCGCGCGATGCTGATCTGGAGCACGCCGTCGCGGTAGCTGGCCTTGAGATGCTCCGGGTCCAGGTCCTCCGGCAGCGCAATGGCGCGCGCGAAACTTCCTGCGCCGCGTTCACGGGCATACACGTTCATTTTGGAATCCGCCTCCGGTATGCCCGCCTGCCGCTCACCCGCGATGCGCAGGACACCACGATCCAGCGTGACGTCGATCTTCGAGGCTTCCAGGCCGGGCGCGAATGCGTACACCTCGACGCTGGTTGGCGTGCGCCCGACGTTGACTGCGGGCAAGGTGCCCGGCGAGACCGAGCGGATGCCGCTGGGCAGGCCTGAAACGCCGAACGCGTCGTCGAGTTCACGACGAAGCCGCTCGAATTGGCCGAACACGGAGTTCGGATAACTCATCATTGATTCATACATGGAAGATCCTCCGATTCAGTGGTTTACACCGGCGGGAGACCTGTTCCAGCCGGCTCGGTGAGAGAAGTAGGGCCCTCGAACCGGGTTTCAAGTGCCTGTGCGGGCAATTTTTTTTCGCCCCGCTCAGCCGCTGCCGCCGCGCCGCGGACAGCAGTTGCCGCGCGGCAGGACGCGGACTCAGGTGTTTTCCCGGCGTGGCTACAGAGTTTTGCCGATACCGCAGCCAGCCAATTGAATCTAGAGTCGTCAGGACCGGGCCGGACTGCCATGATGGTCCATCGCCGGTCTTGCCCAGGCGGTTCCAATTGTGCGCATGCTGCTGGCAACCGTGAAGGCGCCCCCTCCCATCTGGAATTCCAAGTTGCCGCACCTGTTGAAAACCCTGAAATTCCAGATCGTCGTGATGGCGCTGCTCACGGGGGTGTTGTCTGCGCTTGCCACCGCGCAACTGGTGCTGGCAACGACACAAGCCAGCATCGAGCGGCAGTTGCTGCTGCGGGAGAGCAGCGAAACCGAAAGCACCGCTGCGCTCCTGGCAAGCAATCTCGACACGCTGCAATCCACACTGAGTGCCGTTGCGCGCCAGGCCCCGCCGGTGCTGTGGCAGGACGCGGCGCGCCTGTCGCGCCATTTGCGGGACAAGCCGGCGCTCCATGCCTTGTTCGACAGTGTCGTCGCAGTGAATGCAGGTGGTGACATGCTGGTGCGCCTGACCAAGGGGGTGCCGTCGCAGGTGCTGGCCAACGTCGCCGATCGCGCCTACTTCCGGCAGGCCCTGAAAACGGACCAGCCGGTGGTGTCCGAGCCCTTGCTCAGCCGAGTCGACAGGACGCCCCTGGTGGCGATCGCCATGGCGGTAGCGGGACCCGACGGTCAGCCGGTTGGCGTGCTCGCCGGCTCGCTGGGGCTGGGTTCGTCGCGGTTGTTTTCGGCACTGGCCGGCGCCGAACGCCAGGACGGCTCGCGCAGTATCGTCATCGATCGGCGTGGGGTTCTGTTGTCCCACCCGGATGCAAGGCGGGTGTTGGGGTTGGCGCGTGAAGAGCCGGCCGTAGCCGACTTCTTCGATCGGTGGCATGCCGTCGGCAGCCCGATCAACACCGAGGGCACGGCAGAGTTCCATGGTGCCAACCTGGTCTCGTCGGCCGGCATCGCCGGTTCCGACTGGGTCCTGTTGCGATTGATACCGCAGGCGCTGGCCATGGAGCCGGTCGTTGCGGCGCAGCGCACCGCGTGGATGTCGGCAGCCGGTGTCGGTGCTGCAAGCGCGTTGGTGGCAGGTGCCATGGCCTGGTTGCTGGTGCGCCCGATTTCGCGTCTGCGCGCACGCGCAGCCTTGCTGGTGGCGCGGCAGGATGACGATGGCAGCGTTCCGTGGCCTGTGCTGCATGGGGAACTGGGCGAACTGGCGGAAACCTTTCAGGCGGTGGACGACCAGCGGCAGAATAAGCAGCGGGAAACCGAGGCGCTCCTGCTCAAGCTCGAGGCCGTCCTGGACCATGCCGACGTGGGCATCGGGCTCACGCGTGATGGCCACTTCGAACTGGTGAGCCACCGGTTCTGCAGCATTTTCGGCTGGGAGAAGAGCGACTTGCTGCAACAGGCAACACGGGTCATCTACGCGTCGGACGAGGCGTTTGCCGCGTTGGTGGAGCGCGCAAGGCCCGCGTTCACCACGAGCGGGGCATTCGACGGTGAACTGGAACTGGTCCGCAGGTCGGGCGAACCGTTCTGGGCGCACATGCGTGGCCACGCCGTGGTTCCGGGAGACATGTCGCAAGGGACCATCTGGACCATCGAGGACGTGACCCAGGCGCGGGCACAGCGTGAGCGCCTCACGTGGGCGTCGAGCCATGACGGGCTGACCGGCCTGGCCAACCGGGCTGCCTTCACGGAGTTGCTGGAGAAACAAGCCAGGCTGTCGCAGACCAATCCGTTTTGCCTGCTGTGCATCGACCTCGACGGATTCAAGCAGGTCAACGACACCGGTGGTCATGCCGCCGGGGATGCCCTGCTGCGCGAGCTTGCACACCGCTTCGAGGCCCAGGTTCGCAAGGCCGACAGCGTGGCCCGCCTCGGGGGCGATGAGTTTGCCGTGGTGCTGGGTCAATGCCCGCTGGACCACGGGCGCCAGATCGCCGAGAAGATGCGCGCTGCGGCGGAGGAGTTCCGCCTGGCCTGGGCGGGGGACTTGTTTGGCGTGAGCACCAGCATCGGCCTGGTCCTGGTGGATGGCGCGTATGCCAGTGCGGCAGACGCGATGGCGGCGGCCGATGCGGCGTGTTACCTGGCCAAGAAAGCGGGTCGCAACCGGGTGGTGGTGGGCGGGCAATAGTCGTCGACCATGCCAGCCTGGCTCGTCCGGTGTTCCCTGCCTGCTTGTACTGTCATGCCGTCTTGACAAGGCAGTCACGGGCAGGTTCACGGAGTCTGGTGCACACCTCTCACGGTGTCAGGCGCTTGCAATGCTGTCCTCGTCACCGGTCAGCGTGGCGGTTGACCGCCCAGGACCAACGCGAAAGGCAGATTCGCGGCGCCAGCTGCCTTGAATATCGCGCGGACGTCGCTGGCCGGGAAGCGGTCGAGCGTCTTGGCGCTTACGTTGACCAGGGTCGCAGTCTGCTGGAACTCTCCCACCGTCAGTACCAGCAGCCCGCCACCTGCGGGTGTGGCGGCGCACTGCAGGCGTCGCGCCTCGCCCACGCCAAGGTTGTCTATCGGCGCCTCGATCGAACGAAACGACAGTGTCGCCTCGTCTGCCGCGAAGAGGTGAACCGATGGGTTGTGCGGTTGGTTGGTGTTCGCAACCACTCCGGGTTGCACGGTGAGCATGCCCAGGTAGAAGGCACCGCGATTGTCCTGGGCGAGGCAGATGTCCAGGATGTTGTGGCCTGCGGGTGGTGCGGGGATCGGCGCCAGCGGCGCGAACGAAGCCACCGCAGCAGCCGTCGGCGTTGCTGCACGAAGATCCAGGCGTTCCGCGGTGCCGCCTGGCGCCACCAGATTCGCCAGCAGCATCTTGCTGTTGCCGGTGACCATGACCGGCCGGCGGCTTGTTTCCGGCCCGCAGTTCGACGCCACTGGTCCGGGTACCTGGCTCAGACGCGTGGTCGGTTGCAAGGCGGGGTTGTACTCCAACAGCCGCAGTTCGCCGGAACACGCGTTCATTGCCACGATCCAGTTGCGGCCCGGCTGATACGCCACGGCTGGCGCAGACTGGGCGTTGCGGTTGGCGGGGTTGGCGCCGCTCGGTGGTACGAAGATGTCTTCGCTGCTCGTGTCCTCCCAGGTGCCGAGCGCACTGTATCGAACAACGGTCTGCTTCGTGTATTTGCCTACCGCGAGCACGCGCTGCAGTCCCGGCCGGTCGGCGCCGATGCCCACGCCATTGCTGCCCCCGCCAGTGGCATCGGCTCCGGCCGGCAAGGCAACATCTGTCCAGGTCCGGCCGTCCACCGACTGCCGGACGATCACCTTTTGCGGACCGCTTCCGGTGTTGGCGACTGACGGCGCGACGTAGGCCAACAAGAAATGCTCCGTGGCGGCGATCGGACCGGGCGGATTGCAGGAAGAGCCCGAGAGCGCCAACAGGAACGACGTTGCGAGAAGGGTGGTTTGGGTGCGTGTCATCGTAGTAGTCCTTTGGTTGTCGAGAGCGGAGAAAACGCCATCCGAACAATCGGGAAATCCAGGCCCTCGATCAGACGCTCCGCAACAGCATGCCGGACCGCCAGGAGGGTCAACGGCGGGTTGCAGGAGACAGGAAATTCACCCCGTCGTGTCGCCGCCAAATCCTGTCAACGGTCCCGCAAGCGGTCAATCGAGCACCCGCCCGCGCGAGCGCCTGGTGTCGCTGCGGTCGTTGCCAATTCTCCTGCTTGCCGTCCAATCGACATCACCAAGAATGACGATGCGATCCAGGAGAGCGGCAAGACTGCTGGACGCAGCACCGACGTCTGCGCAGACCGGGTGGGAGGGGGGAGGGTGGCATGGCGTTTGATGATGTCGAAGGCGGGCGGACAAACCGCGGTGCCGAAGACTCCCCCTGCATGCCGCAGCGCGGGCGCGGTGGCTGCGAAAAGAGCGGAGGTTCCGCAAGTTGCATGACGTCGATCGACCGCGCACCGCGTACTGTCCGGAGG
>JANMZX010000659.1:0-3403 GCA_031383745.1 Rhodoferax sp.
CTGGAGGGGCAGTCGTTCGACGACAGCATCCGCATGGCCAACACCGAGCTGCATCTCAATGGCCTGGGCCTGCGCGGCGTGATGATGGTCAAGGGTTATGTGGCCGGTCTGTACCTGCCGGCCAGGGCGTCCAGCCTGCCGGACATTGCGGCCAGCAGCGGCCCCAAGCGCCTGCAGCTGCGCATGATGCGGGGTGCCAGCCCGGCGGACTTTGTCGACGCGCTGGTGGGCGGCATGCGCAAGAACTCCAGCCCGGCCGAACTGCTTCAACTCGAGGACCGCATCGGTCAACTGACCCGCGCCATCCAGGCGGCAGGCGCTGCGCGCAAGGGCGACGTGGTCAATTTCGACTACCTGCCCGATGCCGGCACCACGCTGACCCTCAATGGCAACGTGCAGGGCAAACCAATCACCGGCGCCGACTTCTATACCGCGATCCTGAAGATCTTCATCGGCGACCATCCGGTCGACAAGAAACTCAAGCAGGGATTGCTGGGGGGCGGTGCCTGAAGGCAGGCAGCGCACGGCGCAGCAGGTCGGGGTTCCCCGCTACCACCGGGCGGTGAGCGCCGGACGAATCGCCGTGGTGGTCCGCGCCGCGTGCGCTTGACGCAGGGCCGGGTCGCGCCACGCCATCCTTGAACGCCGACATGCTGAATACGGTCTGGCCGGCAGCGTGTCTGTCCACCACGATCCGGTCGAAGCCGTGCCTTGCCAGCAGTCTTTCGATGACTGCCTGCCGGTCGGCCAGGTCGTGAACCTCCAGAACGACGGCACCGATCTTCGCCCAGTCCGCGTCAGAGATCCCCAGCAACACGTCCAGCTCGGCCTTCTCGACATCGACCTTGAGCAGGTCGATGCGGTCGATCCCGCACTCAGCAATCACCCTGGACAGCGTCGTCATCCGGCACTGGACGGGAACCGACTTGCCGATCGTCCGCAGGAACAGGTACTTGAGCGACGCGATCACTACGCCATTCAGCCACCGTGGCAGGTACTTCAGGAATGCCGGCAGCCGCACATGGAACCTGTCCGCGATGCGCTTGTCGTAGATCATCGCCAGCACCAACTGGTCATCGCCGGCACCCCACATGTCGTACCGGCTCGACATCGCGTCCACCAGCCGGTTGTACATGAACGTGGCGGACACGTCGTCCTGGCCCAGACCACAATTGAACAAGTGGGTGTCTGCCAGTCCGAGCGGGTGGATGTTGGCTTCGAGCCTGCGGTAGGTGGCGGGTATCGGCTCGAAACAATAGAGTCGGGCCCGCCCGCCGGTGCGCCGCAAGACCTCCATGGAAAACAGGCCGGTATTGGCGCCGACGTCGACGACGGTCACCTGTTGCCGGCCCAGAATCCTGCAGATGTCCGCATCGAAGTAGCCCAGTACCTGCTGATACACGATCCGGTTCTGGCGATAGGCCCGCTCAAATCCGCTTCTGTGGGACACCAGCGCGTCCGGAAGGTCGACGTCGATGGTTCTCATGGCCCCAGCCTCGATGGCAAGGGGCTGCACGTCAGCACAGGCCGCGGCCTGGCGCCTGGCCGCGCAGATTGCACAACGCAACCGGGCACGATCAGCCGGCCCGGGGAGTCCGTTTGCGCACCGCTGCGCGGCCGGCGGCCGGCGCGGACGACTTGCGCGGCGCCACTTTGGCCGCAAGCGCTGGCGCCGGGGTCACCTTGGGGAGAGGCAGTGCGCGCAACTCCTCGAACCCGAGCGTGATCGCCTGTGCCAGTTCCTTCACGTCGGGCAGTGCCTGGGCGTCGGCCATCAGGCCGAAATCCAGCGACTGGTCATAACTCTGCACCGTGATGTTCAGCGCCATGCCGTGCACCACGATCGAGGTCGGGTAGTTGGTGACCATGCGCGCGCCGGCCATGTACAGCGGCACCGGCGGGCCCGGCACATTGGAGATGGTGACGTTGGCCACCTGGGTGATCCTGTCCGCCACCCTGGCCTTGCCGTACAGCGCGGTGGCGGCCTCGATCAGCCAGGGCATGCCGATCGAGGGGTAGTCCATCGGCAGGATGCTCTTGACGCTGCCCATGGCGGCTTTCATCGCAGCGCCGGCCGCCTTCACATGGTCGAGGCGCTTGCCGGGGTCGGCGATGTGGGTGCCCAGGCTGATGACACTCATCGAGGCCTGCGTGTTGGCTGTGGTGTCGCCCGCGGCGCGCAGGGACACCGGCACCGCCGCCACCAGGCTCTTCTTCGGCAACTGGGCGCGGTGGTTCAGGTAGCGGCGCAAGGCCGACGAACACACCGCCAGCACCATGTCGTTGATGGTGGCGCCGTGCGCCTTGCCCAGCGCCTTGACCTCGGGCAGGGGCAGCGTGACGGCTGCAAACGCACGCCCCTGGGTCACCGACACGTTCATCGGCGTGTTCGGCGCCAGGGTCAGGTTGCGCACGCTGCCGCCCTTGCCGCCGAACAGGGCACTGCTGCCAAGCGCCGTTCGCGCGGCGCCCGTGAGTGTGCCCACGGTGGAGGGCAATTCCTTGATGATCTGCGACACCTGGGCGATCTCGCGGCCGAGTGCGCCACGCAGCATCTCGACCATGCCCAGGCGAAACACGCGAGGCCGTTTGCTGGTGCCGCCTTCGACGTGGCGCGGTTCGGGTGTCACGTCGAGCAGGGCATTGGCCAGCGCCACAGCCGCCTGCCCGTCCACTGCCGCATGGTGCAGCTGCGTGTAGACGCCGACGCGCCGGTTGCCATTGGCGGCGTTTGCCAGGCCGGTGAGCACATGCATCTTCCACAGCGGCCGTGCGCGGTCGAGCAGCACCGGGTGCAACCGGCTCACCTGCTCTTCCAGCGCCACCAGCCCGTCGCCGCTGCGCGCGCCTGGAGGCAGCTTGATCTCGACGATGTGCACCTGCATATCCGGCTCGGTATCGACCCAGGCCGGGTTGGCCAGGTTCAGCGGCATCCACCACAGGCGCTTGCGCATCACCGGGATCAGCGGCAGGCGCGACGCGACATGGCGGCGCAAATCGCGCAGGTAACTGCCCTTGTAGCCCTTGGGTAGTTCGAAAAAATGCAGGGCGCCCACATGCATCGGCATCTCGGGCGTCTCCATGTACAGGAAGGCCGCGTCGAGGCCGGAGAGTTGCTGCATCGTGAATGGCTCCTGGTGGGTTCGGGGATCGATGCGCGCGGGCCGGTCGCTCAGCGGGTCAGGAAGGCCAGCAGCCGGTCGGCGAACTTGCCGTAGGGCGGCATCATGAACTTGAGCGACGAGAAACGCGCCTGGTAGAACACCGGGCGCAGCTTGGAGAAGGTGTCGAAACCTTCCTTGCCGTGGTAGTGGCCCATGCCGGACTCGCCCACGCCGCCGAACGGCAGGTCGTGCTGGCCGACATGGAACAGCGCGTCGTTGACCGACACCCCGCCCGACAT
>JANMZX010000713.1:0-12008 GCA_031383745.1 Rhodoferax sp.
GTTCAGCGGCAGGAACACGGCGGTAAGCGCCGTGAGCGTGCGCATGATCTCGTTGGTGCGGTTGCTCTGGGCATTGAAATGCATCTGTACCGTGGTCTCGATGTTCTGTTCGAGCCGGTGCACATGGCGCACGACACGCTCGATGTGTTCCAGCACATCGCGGCTGCGTACCTTGAGCAGATCGCGCTCCTTGTGCTCCGCCGGCGTGCCCGCTTCAGGCCAGTCCTTCAGCGCAGCAATCCAGTCCTGCAGGGCGGTGCGCTGGTCCTCGCTGATGTCGTCCAGTGCATGCAGCGAAAGCCGTGCCTCCAGCAGGGCCGTCCAGTTGTTGAAACGGGTCTTCGGCGAGAGCAGCTCCACCTGCCAGTGGTCCAACTGGCGGCTGAGCTCGCGGCGCAGGTCCAGGTACCCGTCCACCACCAGGTTGATGACACGCAGCATCAGGTCGGGCGGGCTGGTCGGAACCCGCGAGCCTGCCATGGCATGGCGCGAATGCTCTGCGGCGGCGGCGAGCAGTCTGGTGGCATAGGCATCGCGCACGCCGCAGTCGGCGGGGTGCACCGTCAGCAGCAACTGGTCGAACAGGGCAAATCCGACCGGGCTGGTGTCGATGCGCCGCAGTATCGGCGGGCCACCGCGTCCGGGCGTGGCGGCGATGCCGCCGTGTCCGCTGGCAAGACGTCGAAACACCATCAGGTCGTACTGTGCCGTGTAGTCGTAACGCGATGTCAGTTGCTGGTTGCGCAAGTCACTGACATGCAGATCGACCAGCTGCATGCCGCATACCGACTGCAGCGCGGCCTGCACCTCGGCGACCCGGGCCTCGAATTCCAGGTGCGTGCACGACACCCACACATATCCTTCCGCCGGCGGGCTGCCGGGCAGGGCGTCCGACTCCGTGACCCCGCCGGGAGTGATCAGGAATACGCGCATCGCGGCCTGCGCTACGGCCCCTTCAGCAGCTCGGCCGCCTGGACCGCGAAGTAAGTCAACACCCCGTCGGCACCCGCCCGCTTGAACGCAAGCAGGCTTTCGAGCATCACGGCGTCATGGTCAAGCCAGCCGTTCTGGGCCGCGGCCTTGAGCATGGCGTATTCACCACTCACCTGGTAGGCGAACGTCGGTACGCGGAATTCATCCTTCACCCGGCGCACGATGTCCAGGTAGGGCATGCCGGGCTTGACCATCACCATGTCGGCGCCTTCGGCTATGTCCATGGCCACTTCCCGCAGGGCCTCGTCGCCATTGCCCGGGTCCATTTGGTATACCTTCTTGTTGCCTTTGCCCAGGTTGGCGGCCGAGCCGACGGCGTCCCGGAAAGGCCCGTAGAACGCGCTCGCGTACTTGGCGCTGTAGGCCATGATGCGGGTGTGGATGAAATGGTGTGCCTCCAGCGCATGCCGGATGGCTCCGATGCGGCCGTCCATCATGTCGCTGGGGGCCACGATATCGACGCCGGCCTCGGCCTGCGTGAGGGCCTGCTTCACCAGCACCTCGACGGTTTCGTCATTGAGGATGTACCCGTTTTCTGCCGGGTCCGGGTGGAGCAGCCCGTCCTGACCGTGGCTGGTGAACGGATCCAGCGCCACATCGGTCATCACACCCAGTTCAGGAAACCGCCGCTTCAACTCACGCACGACGCGTGGCACCAGCCCCTCCGGGTTCCACGCCTCCCGGCCGTCGGCTGTCTTCAAGGCCGGATCAATCACGGGGAAAAGCGCCATCACCGGGATTCCCAGGCGCACGCAGCGTTCGGCCACGGGCAACAGCAGGTCCAGGCTGACCCTTTCGACTCCGGGCATCGACGCGACCGCCTCGCGCCGTTGCAGGCCGTCCAGTACGAACACCGGGTAGATCAGGTCATGCGCACTCAGGCGGTTCTCGCGCACCAGGTTGCGTGTGAATGCATCGCGTCGCAGGCGCCGCGGTCGGCCATGGGGAAAGCTGGCAAAGTTTGTCATGGGGAAAATTGTGCCTGATCCGTGAAGCGCGGACCGACTCGTCGAGTCGCAGTGTGTATGAACGCGGACGGATCTTGAGCCCATACTGTCGTTGCGGAGACACATTTGTAACAAAACGCTTGAATCACCGCCTCATATTTGCTAGATTGCGTGTGGGTGGTTCGCCACCCCCCGCTTTTCCTCCCTGAGCGGGGCCTTGATGTGTGACAGCAGAAAAGGCTTACACCCCCAGCCCACGTGCTGGGGTTTTTTTTGGTGCGCGGGTGCTTGGTGCAGCTGCGCCGGACCTGCGCGCTTTTGGCCTAAACTGACCCAATGCTCTGGGTCAAGTCCTTGCACATCGTATTCGTGACGAGTTGGTTCGCTGGCCTGTTCTATCTGCCGCGGATATTCGTGAATCTCGCCATGGTGTCACCGCACTCGGTCGCTGAACGCGATCGGCTGTTGCTCATGGCGGGCAAACTCTACCGATTCACCGCCTTGCTGGCTTGGCCTGCCCTGGGGTTCGGCATCTGGCTGTGGGCCCTGTTGTGGGGTGTGCCGGGTTTCGGTTTCGGACCAGGCAGCGGATGGCTGCATGCCAAACTGGCTGTCGTGGTTCTTGCGCTCGGTTACCAGCACCTGTGCCGCGCCATGCTGCGTCGTTTCACGACGGGGGAAAACCGGCGCAGCCATGTATGGTTCCGCTGGTTCAACGAGGCCCCGGTGCTGATGCTGCTGGCAGCGGTGATTCTGGTGGTGGTCAAGCCATTCTGAATCCCTGACGCCCCATGCAAAGGACGTCCGCATGGCCGTTGGCGCTCAGCTTCGTCGGCTTGATCGTCTACGCCAGCCTGTACCCGTTCGGCGATTGGCGCGACCAGGGCATCGTGCCGTGGGCCTTCCTGACAGCACCCTGGCCCAAGTACTGGACTGCGTTCGACCTCGCGTCCAATGTGATCGGCTATGTGCCTGCCGGATTCCTGCTCGCCTTGACCGCATGGCGCACCGGTCGCGGCCGCCGGGTGATCATGAGAACCACCATGGTCTGCGCCGGTGTGTCGCTGCTGATGGAGACGCTTCAGAGCTACCTGCCGGAACGGGTGCCTTCGAATGTCGACCTCGCGCTCAACGTGCTGGGTGGCTGGCTCGGTGCCGTGCTGGCGACAGGCATGGAACAGATCGGCGCGATAGACCGGTGGAGCCGGTTCCGGGCGCGCTGGTTTTTGCCCGATGCCAGCGGCGGCCTGGTGTTGCTGGCCCTGTGGCCTGCCGCCCTGCTGTTCCCGCCTGCGGTTCCCTTGGGCCTGGGGCAGGTCCTCGAACGGATGGAGTTGGCAATCGTGGACGCGCTGGAGGATACGCCCTTCCTGGAATGGCTTCCGGTTCGCGAACTCGAACTGCAGCCGCTGGTGCCGGCGGCCGAATTTGTGTGCGTGGTGCTGGGCATGCTCATCCCCTGCCTGGTCGGATACTGCATCATCGAGTCGCGCCGCCGTCGCGCCGTGCTGGTCGCACTGACGGTGGCCACGGGAGTCTTGTCCACCGGGCTGTCCGCCGCGCTGACCTACGGGCCTCAGCATGCATGGGACTGGATTCAGCCGTCGGTGTTGGCGGCCCTGGTGTCGGCACCGGTGCTCGCGGCATTGTTGGTGACGGCACCTCCGCGCGCCAGCGCTTCCGTGGCCTTGCTGGCCTTGGGCGTGTACCTGAGCCTGCTCAACCAGGCGCCGGCGGATCCATATTTTTCGCAGACGCTCCAGACCTGGGTGCAAGGGCGCTTCATCCGGTTTCACGGTCTGGCGCAATGGCTCGGCTGGTTGTGGCCTTACGCCGCCCTGGTCTACCTGCTGTCGACCATATGGCGGGCTGACCGGAAAAATTAGAATCCCGACATGAAACCCTCGCCAAACCCGACCGTGCCGCCATTGCATTCCTATTACGAGCGCCACATCTTCTTTTGTCTCAACGAGCGCAAGAACGGCGAGGAATGCTGCGCCCAGCATGCGGCGCAGGAGGGGTTCGACCGGTGCAAGCAGAAGGTCAAGGAGCTGGGGCTGGCCGGTCCGGCCAAGGTCCGTGTCAACAAGGCAGGCTGCCTTGACCGGTGTGCAGCAGGCCCGGTGGCGGTGGTCTATCCCGAGGCGGTCTGGTACACCTATGTGGACGCACACGACATCGATGAGATCGTCGAGTCGCACCTCAAGAACGGCACGGTCGTCGAACGGCTGCTGACCCCACCCCAGCTGGGGCGCTGGGCTTGACCGGACGGAGCCGCCGCTTGTGAATGCCTCCGCGCGCAAGGGCCTTCTGGCCGGGCCAACGGGTGCATTGGAACTTCTGCGTGACGACCCGGGCCTGACTGCCGCAGGCGTACGCCGGGGCGTGGCGGTCATCGCCCACCCCCACCCGTTGTTCGGCGGCACCATGGACAACAAGGTGGTGCAGACCCTGGCGCGCGCCTTTGTGCTGTGTGGGTGGAGTGCGGTGCGTTTCAATTTCCGCGGCGTCGGTGGCAGCGCCGGCATCTATGACGAAGGTCGAGGCGAACTCGACGATCTGCTGGCGGTTGTCGCCGAATGTGCGCCGGACGGACCACTTGCACTGGCCGGGTTTTCCTTCGGCGCCTTTGTTGCCTGCAGCGCCGTCGAACGATTGCGGGCCGAGCGCGCGATTTCGCAAATCGTGCTCGTCGGCGCCGCAACCGGGCGGTTCTCCGTGGCGCCGGTGGCGGCCGATCTGCATGCGCAAACCCTGGTCATCCATGGCGAGCAGGACGACACGGTGCCCCTGACGGACGTGTTCGATTGGGCGCGTCCGCAAAACCTCCCGGTTACCGTGGTGCCGGGGGCAGCACACTTTTTTCACGGACAATTGGGTCTGCTTCGCTCCTTGGTGGTTCGCCACCTGCAAGCTACTGCTTGACTCTGCTTCTGTCCGCCGCGCGGCATCTGTCGGGCGGTTCGCCGGCCTGATTGCGCAGTCCGTACCACCACCCCAGTACCCATGCAGCACTTCATTCTTGCGATCGCCGCCGCTTTGTCCTTCTCGGTCGCGGCCCAACCCCTGCCTCCGCCCGAGATTGCGGCCCGGTCGTTTTTGCTGCTCGATGTGACCGCGAACCAGATACTGGCGTCAAAGGATGTCGACATGCGGGTGGAGCCGGCGTCCTTGACCAAGTTGATGACCGCCTATCTGGTGTTCGACGCATTGCGCGCCCAGAAGCTGGATCTGCGCCAGACCTTGCCGGTCAGCGAGCGTGCCTGGAAGATGGGTGGCGCGCGCATGTTCATCGATCCCAAGATGAAGGTGCCGGTCGAGGACCTGATCAAGGGCATGATCGTGCAATCCGGCAACGACGCGACTGTCGCACTGGCGGAGGGTGTCGGTGGCAGTGTCGAGCGCTTCGTCCAGTTGATGAACGTGCAGGTGAAGGCGCTGGGAATGAAGTCCACCACGTACATGAATCCGGAAGGCCTGACCGCCCCCGGGCATGGCACGACGGCACGCGATCTGAGCATCCTCGCCACACGCCTGATGCGCGACTTTCCCGAGTACGTGGGGTATTACGCCATCAAGAAGTACCGCTACGAAGCCACCCCTGCCACCAATGACAGCAACCGCAACCTGCTGTTGTTCCGTGACCCATCGGTCGACGGCCTGAAAACGGGCTTCACCGATGCCGCCGGATATTGCATGGTGGCCACGGCCAGGCGTGATTTCCCCAACCTCGTGCAAGCGGGTGCACCGGCCGGCTCCGCCGAGGCCACCGGCGGCCGGCGCCTGTTGTCGATCGTGCTGGGAGCCGCCAGCGAAAACGCACGCGCCAACGAATCCCAGAAACTTCTCAATTGGGGCTATACCGCGTTCGAGGCGGTCAAGCTGTTCGATGCCAGGCAGGCGGTGGCCACACCAGCGGTCTGGAAAGGCCGGGATCCGACCGTGCAATTGGGTCGATCGCAGATGGTGGTCGTGGCGGTGCCCGCTGGCAGTGCTTCCAGGATCAAGACCAGCATTGCGCGCCCGGATCCGTTGGTGGCACCGTTTGCCAAGGGACAGCTTGTCGCGACGCTCATGGTGTCGCTCGGAGACGCGCCGTTGGCAGAGTTCCCTTTGCAGGCGCTCGAGGAAGTGCCACAGGCCGGTATTCTCGGTCGCGCATGGGACGCCATCCGTTTGTGGATCCGCTAGCTGGGGCGCCATGCTGTAATGCGGTTTTCCGATTCACGCGGGGGTCTTCCATGAAGCTCAAACCGTTTCTTGCGGTGCCGGTCATGTTGTGTCTGTGTGCAGCTGCCGCGGGAGTCGAATTGAAGCTGCGCATCATGGAGACCACCGATGTGCACATGAACCTCCTGAGTTACGACTACTACCAGGACAAGGCGACCGACCAATACGGTTTGTCGCGGGCGGTCACGCTGATTCGCGCGGCGCGCAGCCAGGTCGACAACAGCATGCTGTTCGACAATGGTGACCTGCTGCAGGGCAGCCCGATGGGCGACGTCGTGGCCAAGGTTCGGCCGCTGCAGGAAGGGCAGGTGCACCCGGCCTACAAGGTCATGAACCAGCTGTCGTATGACGCCGCGAACCTGGGCAACCATGAGTTCAATTTCGGGCTGCCATTTCTGCAGCGCGCCTTGCGCGGTGCCAATTTCCCGTATGTCAACGCCAACGTTTTTGTGGACGACAAGGACAAGGATTCAGCCAATCCGAAACATGCGTTTTCGCCCTACGTGCTGCTCGATCGCCAGTTTCGGGACGTGGATGGACGATCACACAGCCTGAAAGTGGGGGTGATCGGATTCGTGCCGCCGCAGATCATGCAGTGGGACCGCGCCAACCTGGTCGGCCGGGTGGTGGTGCGCGACATGGTCGACATGGCTGCGAAATATGTGCCGGAGATGCGGGCGAAAGGCGCCCAGATCGTGGTTGCAATTCCGCATTCCGGCTTCGAGAGGGGTGAAGTCGGGCAGTTTGCGGAGAACGCGGTGTCCCGCCTCGCCGAGGTTCCGGGTGTCGACGCGATCCTGTTCGGCCATGCCCACGCCGAATTTCCGAGTGCCGCGTTTGCCGGTTATCCCAAGGTTGACGCCGTGCGCGGCACGATCAACGGTGTTGCCGCAGTCATGCCTGGCCGCTGGGGCGATCATCTGGGTGTCATCGACCTGACACTCGATAACCGGAGCGGCTCCTGGAAGGTGGTGACCAGCCAGGCGACGATTCGTCCGATCTTCGACAAGGCTGCCAAGAAGTCCATCGCGGATGCAGATCCGATGGTGGAAAAAGCGGTTGCCGAAGAGCATGTGCTCACTTTGGCGTTCGTTCGCGATAAAGTGGCCGTCAGCAGCGCGCCGATCTACAGCTATTTTGCGCTGGTCGAGGACGACCCTTCGGTGCAGATCGTCTCCAATGCCCAGATCGCCTATGTCAAGCGTGCGATGCAGGGCACCGAGTACGAAAAATACCCGGTCCTGTCGGCCGCGGCGCCTTTCAAGTCCGGCGGGCGGCAGGGTTGGTCGTACTACACCGATATCCCGGCCGGGGCCCTGGCCATCAAGCATACGGCCGACCTGTACATCTATCCCAACACGCTCAAGGCCGTCTTGCTCACCGGTGCCGAAGTACAGGAGTGGCTGGAGATGTCGGCCGGGCAGTTCAATCAGATCGACCCCAAGGGGGCAGCGCAGCAGGCGCTGATCAACACCGCATTTCCTTCCTTCAACTTCGACACCATCGATGGCGTGACGTATGAATTGGATCTGACCGAGCCGGCCAAATACGCAGTCAACGGGAAGGTGGCCGTTGCGTCGGCCAACCGGGTCAAGAACCTGCGGTTTGACGGCGCGCCGATCAAGGCAGACGCCAGGTTCCTCGTCGCCACCAACAATTACCGTGCCTATGGCGGTGGCAACTTTCCCGGACTCAGTGAGCGCAAGGTCGTCTTCGACGCGCCCGAGGAAAATCGCCAGGTGCTGGTGGAGTATCTGTCGATGTCCGATGCCCTGGCACCAGGCAAGTTGGTGAATCCGACCGCAGACCGGAACTGGCGCCTCCTTGCGGTGCCAGGCGTCCGCATGGGTTTTCTGTCCTCCAGCGTCGCCATCAAGTACCTGCCCAGCCATCCCGGCTTGCGACTGGTCAAGGACAATGGAGACGGGTCTGCATTGTTTGAACTCGTGCCTTGAGGCGCTCCTGCGCAGGTCAAGCCGAAATTCAGCAGGAATCGCTTGCGAGCGCATTTTGCCGCTGATATACTCGAAGGCTTTTCGGAAATTCCGAACGGTTTCGTATTCTTGTTTGTTTAACCAACGTTAACCAGCGTCAACCAGCGTTGTGGGGCGTTACACCCGGGTGCATTTATGCGTGCCCGGTCATTAGGAGGCTTTCGTGCCAACCATCAACCAGCTAGTGCGTCAAGGGCGCGAAGTCGAAACGATCAAGTCGAAAAGCCCGGCCATGCAGAACTCGCCCCAGCGCCGGGGTGTCTGTACACGTGTCTATACGACGACTCCGAAGAAGCCGAACTCGGCCTTGCGCAAGGTTGCCAAGGTGCGTTTGACCAACGGCTTCGAGGTCATTTCGTACATCGGCGGCGAGGGCCACAACCTGCAGGAGCACTCTGTAGTGCTCGTGCGCGGTGGGCGTGTGAAGGATTTGCCGGGTGTGCGTTACCACATCGTTCGCGGTTCCCTGGACCTGCAGGGTGTGAAGGACCGCAAGCAGTCGCGCTCGAAGTACGGCGCGAAGCGCCCCAAGAAGGCCTGATTTTTAGGTGTCGCCGACTTCCAGTCCCTGGGGTTGACGGCAGATGTCCCGTGAGCGCCGACCCGGCACTTGCGGAGAGGGTGGCCCTAAGCCCGGAATTGTCCGGGTGGGTCAAGTAAGCGGGGGTCGTCATGGCCCCTCGGCAGTCTTCTGGGCTGCCAGCTGAAGTCAAGAGGTGAAAAATGCCACGTCGTCGTGAAGTCCCCAAGCGTGAAATTCTGCCGGATCCAAAATTCGGCAATGTCGAGCTGTCCAAGTTCATGAATGTGATCATGGAAGGCGGCAAAAAGGCTGTCGCCGAGCGCATCATTTATGGCGCCCTGGAGCAGATCGAGAAAAAGAACCCCGGCAAGGACCCCGTCGAGGCGTTCACGATGGCCATCAACAACGTCAAGCCGATGGTGGAGGTCAAGTCCCGCCGAGTCGGTGGCGCCAACTACCAGGTTCCTGTCGAAGTTCGCCCGGTGCGCCGTCTGGCTTTGTCGATGCGCTGGATCAAGGAAGCCGCCCGCAAGCGCGGCGAGAAGTCCATGGCCATGCGCCTGGCCAACGAGCTGATGGAGGCCACCGAAGGCCGCGGTGGTGCGATGAAGAAGCGTGACGAGGTGCACCGCATGGCAGAAGCCAACAAGGCGTTCTCCCACTTCCGCTTTTGACGAACGGCCCTCGCGCGTCGTTCCAGGGTGGCGCCGGGCCCGTGTTTGCGGGTCTTGCGGCTGCCCAAAGCAGATCCCGGAGATGGTGTTGCATGCCGCATGCATGTTCAGCGTGCTCCGTCGATCGTGCCGTTGACTGGCCTGCCATGCAGTGGCGCCAAGACCCGGCAGTGTGAATTTTTCGAGCAACTAAGGATTGATCATGGCTCGCGTTACTCCCATCGAACGTTATCGCAATATCGGTATTTCCGCGCACATCGATGCCGGCAAGACCACCACGACCGAGCGCATTCTTTTTTACACCGGCGTGAACCACAAGATTGGCGAAGTGCATGACGGCGCGGCCACGATGGACTGGATGGAGCAGGAGCAGGAGCGTGGCATCACGATTACCTCGGCGGCTACCACCTGCTTCTGGAAAGGCATGGACACGTCCTTGCTCGAGCACCGCATCAACATCATCGATACCCCTGGCCACGTCGATTTCACGATCGAGGTTGAGCGCTCCATGCGTGTGCTGGATGGCGCGTGTATGGTTTACTGTGCCGTGGGTGGTGTGCAGCCGCAATCGGAAACAGTCTGGCGTCAGGCCAACAAGTACAAGGTGCCACGGTTGGCGTTCGTCAACAAGATGGACCGGACCGGCGCCAACTTCTTCAAGGTCTACGACCAGATGAAGCTGCGCCTGAAGGCCAATCCGGTGCCGATCGTGATCCCCATCGGCGCCGAAGAGAACTTCACCGGCGTCGTGGACCTGATCAAGATGAAGGCAATCATCTGGGATGAGGCGAGCCAGGGCATGAAGTTCGAATACCGCGAGATCCCCGCCGAGCTCTTGGCTACCGCCAAGGAATGGCGCGAGAAGATGGTCGAGGCGGCAGCCGAAAGCTCGGAAGAGCTGATGAACAAGTACCTGGAAGAGGGCGACCTGACCGAGGCCGAGATCAAGCTCGGCATCCGCACACGCACCATCGCCAGCGAGATCCAGCCGATGCTGTGCGGCACCGCCTTCAAGAACAAGGGTGTCCAGCGCATGCTCGACGCAGTGATCGAATTCATGCCTTCTCCAGTTGACATCCCGCCGGTCAAGGGCACGGATGAGGACGAGGCCCCTGTGACCCGCCGCGCCGATGACGGTGAGAAGTTCTCTGCGCTCGCGTTCAAGCTGATGACCGACCCGTTTGTGGGCCAGTTGACATTTGTCCGGGTGTACTCCGGTGTGCTGCAAAAGGGTGACAGTGTTTACAACCCGATCCGCGGCAAGAAGGAGCGCATCGGCCGGATCGTGCAGATGCACGCCAACAACCGCGAAGAAGTCAGCGAAATCCGCGCTGGTGATATCGCTGCCTGTGTGGGATTGAAGGACGTCACGACCGGTGAGACCTTGTGTGATCCGTCGGCGATCGTGCTGCTCGAACGCATGGTGTTCCCCGAGCCGGTGATCACCCAGGCGGTTGAGCCGAAGACCAAGGCCGACCAGGAAAAGATGGGCATTGCGCTGCAGCGCCTTGCACAGGAGGACCCGTCGTTCCGTGTCAAGACCGACGAAGAGTCCGGTCAGACCCTGATCGCCGGCATGGGCGAGTTGCACCTCGAAATCATCGTGGACCGCATGAAGCGCGAGTTCGGCGTGGAGGCCAACGTGGGCAAGCCGCAGGTCGCCTACCGCGAAACCATCCGCAAGACGGTAGAGGACTCGGAAGGCAAGTTTGTCCGCCAGTCGGGCGGCAAGGGCCAGTACGGTCACGTGGTACTGAAGATCGAGCCTAACGAGGCAGGCAAGGGTTTTGAGTTCGTGGACGCCATCAAGGGCGGTGTGGTGCCGCGCGAGTACATCCCGGCCGTCGAAAAGGGCGTTATCGAAGCACTGAATACCGGTGTGCTGGCCGGGTATCCGGTGGTCGACGTGAAGGTGACCCTGCATTTCGGTTCGTACCATGATGTGGACTCGAACGAGAACGCATTCAAGATGGCGGCGATTTTTGGCTTCAAGGAAGGCTGCCGAAAGGCCAGTCCCGTGATCCTGGAGCCGATGATGGCCGTGGAAGTGGAAACGCCGGAAGACTACGCCGGCAACGTGATGGGCGACCTGGCATCACGCCGGGGCATGGTGCAGGGTATGGATGACATGGTGGGCGGCGGCAAGGCGATCAAGGCCGAGGTGCCGTTGTCCGAAATGTTTGGCTACTCCACGACCCTGCGTTCCATGTCGCAAGGTCGCGCCACCTACACGATGGAGTTCAAGCACTACAGCGAGGCGCCGCGCAACGTGTCCGAGGCCATCATGGCCGCGCGCGCCAAGTAAGCAAGATTGCCAGTGCGGCTTGTCCGGGCAGTGACTGTCCGGGCGCGCTTCCTGGACGCTGTCTTCGACCCTTGCCCCTCTCGTGTCAGTGCGAGCAGGATCCAGGCGGGACCGGAAACATTAAACCGTAACCACTGACACCGCTCTTTGGAGATTGAGAAAATGGGAAAAGAAAAATTTGCACGAACCAAGCCGCACGTAAACGTGGGCACGATCGGGCACGTGGACCATGGCAAGACGACGCTGACGGCGGCGATCACGACGATCCTGGCGGCGAAGTTTGGCGGTGAAGCCAAGGCGTACGACCAGATCGACGCGGCACCGGAAGAAAAGGCGCGCGGC
>JANMZX010000033.1:0-4723 GCA_031383745.1 Rhodoferax sp.
ATCCAGTGCACCACTTCCGCACGGCACGCCCAGCACCCGCAGGCTGGCCTCGACACCCGCGAGGCAGCCTAGGATCATGGGCGCGTTCATGTCACCCAGGTGCCCGATGCGAAACACGCGGCCCGACAGCGGCCCCAGGCCTCCGGCAATCGCGACCTGGAAGCGTTCGCGCGCCAGTGTGCGGATCGCCTCGGGCTCGAAACCCGCAGCCACTGTGATCGTGGTCACCGAGGTCGAACGCGCCGACGGCACCTGGCCAAAAAAACCCAGCGCCCCGCCCTCGCTCCAGCGTGCCACCGCGGCATGCACCACGTCGGCCATCAGCCGGTGGCGCGCGAGTACGTACTCAGGGCCCTCCTGGAAGAACAGCCCCAGCGCCGCCTCCAGACCCATCAGCGCGTTCTGCGGCGGTGTGCCGCAGTACTTGCGGTAGGCAAATTCGCTCCTGCGCAAGCGCCAGTCCCAGTAAAAACGCGGCATCGGGTTGCGCTCGCAGACCGCCATGGCACGGGCGTCGGCGGCGGCAAAACCCAGACCAGGCGGGCACATCAGCCCTTTTTGCGATGCGCCCAGCACCACATTGACGCCCCAGGCGTCCATCGAAAACGGGGCCGCACCCAGCGAGGCCACCACATCCACCACCAGCAGCGCCGGATGCCCGGTGGCGTCGATGGCCGCGCGCAGGGCCGGCATGTCGCTGGTCACGCCGCTGGCGGTGTCGGTATGTACCGCGAACACGGCCACGATCTCATGCGCGGTATCTGCCCGCAGGGCCTGCTGCACCGCCGACAGATCGATCGGATGGCCTTCGAGCCAGGGTGTGCGGACCACGCGTCCACCCATGGCTTCAGTCTGCTCGGCCCAGGACTCGGAGAAATGCCCGGTGCCCGGCACCAGCACGCACTGGCCCGGCGCCAGCAGATTCGCAATCACCGCCTCCCAGGCGCCGTGGCCGTTGGTGGCGTAGACGAACACATCGGCTGCCTCGGTCTGCAACAGGCGGCGCAGCCCGCCTTCGATCGCGGTGATGGTCTGGCCCAGCCGGGGATCGGCCATGTCCATCGGCTGGCGCCCCATGGCCTGCATCACTTCCAGCGGCACATGGCTGGGGCCGGGGGAATGCAGGAACTGGCGGCCAGGGTCTCGGGAGGGAGTTGGGGGCATACACGGAGCAGAGGTTGGAACGATGGACGCATCTTAAGCGAGGCATTGCGCGCGCCTGCCGCTACCCGGGCAGAATGGGAACACCATGAACCACTCACCCCAGTTCGACATTGCGGTCATCGGTGCCGGCATCGCCGGTGCATCGGTGGCCAGCCACCTTGCCGCCCACCGCAGCGTGCTGTTGCTGGAACGCGAATCGCAGCCCGGTTACCACTCGACGGGCCGCTCGGCCGCGATGTTCATCGAAAGCTACGGCCCCACGGCCGTCCGTGCCCTCACCCGGGCCAGCCGTGCGTTTTACACGGTGCCGCCGGCCGGTTTTTCCGAGCACCCCTTGTTGGCGCCACGCGGCGCGTTGTACGTGGCCTCACCCGGCGAGGAGGCCGCCCTGGCACGCGAGTTCGCGCAACTCGCCGCCACCTGCCCGGGACTGCTGCCACTCGGGCGCGACCAGACGCTGGAGCGGGTCGCCTGCCTGCGCCCCGAACGCGTGGCAGGAGGGATGTTCGACAGCAACGCAATGGACATTGACGTGCACGCATTGCACCAGGGCTACCTGCGGACCATGCGCCAACTCGGTGGCGTGTTGCGCTGCGACGCGCATGTGACCGCGGCACGGCGGCAGGGCGACGGATGGGAGCTGCAACTGCCCCAAGGCGCATTGGTGCGCGCCAGCATCGTCGTCATTGCCGCCGGTGCCTGGGCCGACGAGGTCGGCGGGCTGCTGGGGGCACCGTCCATCGGGCTGGTGCCGCACCGGCGCAGCGCGTTCACCTTCCAGTCGCCCGAGGGCATGCCGGTGGCGCATTGGCCGGTCGTCAGCAGCCTGGACGAGACCTGGTACTTCAAGCCCGACGCCGGAGTGCTGCTGGGCTCGCCCGCGAACGCCGACCCGACCGTACCGCACGATGTGGCGCCGGAAGAACTGGACGTGGCCACCGGCATTCACCATATCGAAGCCGCCACCACGCTCACCATCCGCCGGCCGCTGAGCACCTGGGCCGGGCTGCGTTCGTTTGTGCCGGACGGTGAGCTGGTGGTCGGCTGGGACCCGGCCTGCGCCGGCCTGTTCTGGCTCGCGGGCCAGGGGGGTTATGGCATCCAGAGCGCGCCCGGTGTCTCCGCCCTGGCGGGGTCGCTGCTGCTGGGGCAGGCCTTGCCCGAGGAACTGGTCCGCCATGGGGTTGATCCTTCCATGGTGTCACCGCAACGCCTTCGCTGAGCGAGTCTTGTCCAACGAGGTGTGAGCCTGGGACCAGGCTCGTGATTCCAACGAGGAATGAGCGAAGTAATCGGCCGACTGCCGCAAATCGCCCGAAAGTCGCTCTGAAAATTTCATTGCAAATCAATCACTTGGAACGAGCGACGTAAGAGCCTGACGGGGGAGGAGAAAGGGAAGAAGAGCCATGCAAGAAGCGAGGGCTGGCGATCGCGCCGTTGCGGGCCAGCCATCCTGAATGAGACTGATCGATGTGACCAATCACGTTGGCACTCATTCGGCAAAGACCTCCTGCAGGATACCCAATGTGCCGGCCAATGTCTTGGTCGAGACCGCGCCCAATCGCTTGGCCAGCCGCACTTTGTCAACGGCCCGCAATTGATCCAGCAGGATCAAACCCTACTGGCCTGCTTGGGTCACCGGCACCCGAAACGGCGCGGGCCGGCTCTTGGTGGTCATAGGTGCCACGATCACCTTGCGAAGGTGATCGTGCATTTCGGGCGGTGAGACGACCACGCATGACCGCGACTTCTTGATCGCGCTCCCTACCGTCGGGTCAAGGTTGAGCAGCCAGATCTCACCGCGCTTTACCACGCAAGCTCCGCGTCCGCCGCGTTTCCGAATTCGCCCATCACCTGGGCGCCATCGCCACGCTCTGCGATCTTGCGCGCGACGTCGGCCCATCCTGCACGTATGGGTTTTGCGGGCGTGAGCAACACCAGTGCGCCGCCCTCAACCGTCATCTCCGCCTCGCCACCGTCCAGGCCTACCTGTGCCAGCGAGGGCTTGGGGATCACGATGCATTGGGAGTTGCCGATCTGTCGGATGGTGACGTGCATGGTCTTGCTGCCTCTTTGTGTGGAAACAATGTTATTGCCTGTATGGTGAGTTGCCAAGGAGACGGTGTGAGCGATCTGGCCCCTGCTACTGCCCTGGCCCACAGCCGATTGGTCAGCTACGACGGGGTTGTCGCCGCTGCGCTGGTGTGTCTGCATGGGACGTTTGCGGTCGCAGCACGCCGATGTCGACTTGTTCCGCCGATACCTCACCGGTTAAAGTAGCGTCTGGAACAACGATATACCAATATCCAATTGCCGCGCTACACGCGGCCTGATCCCGGAGGGCGAGCATGACCACATTCCAGATCGAATTGCCCGACACCACGGCAAGAGCCGCGCAAGCGGCCGGATTGTTGACGCCGGAGGCATTGGACCGCATGCTGATTCAGGCGCTGCGACGGCGCGAGGCGGCGAATTCACTGCTGTCAATCGCCGATCGGGTGGCCGCGGCGGGGATTGCGCCGATGTCGATGCAGGAGATCAATGCAGAGGTGAAGGCGGGGCGCTCCGAGCGCAGGAAGAACGGCTGAGTACCGTGCAAGCGGTATTTGACACCAATGTGCTGGTGTCCGCCTTGTTGTGGCACGGGCCGCCTCATGCGCTGCTGGAGCAGGTGCGCAATGGCTCCATTGCCTTGATCTCCAGCCCGGCGCTACTCGCAGAGTTGACCGACGTGATCGGCCGCGCGAAGTTCGATGCCATCCTTACGCGCGCCAACACATCACGCGAACGGGCGCTGGCGCAAGTGCGCCAACTTGCCGAGGTGATCGATCCGCCGCCCTTGGCGCGGCCGGTTTGCCGCGATCCCGATGACGATGCGGTGCTCGCCCTCGCTCTGACCGCCAAGGTCGATTGGATTGTCTCGGGCGATGACGATCTGCTCGTGCTTCAGGTCTTCGAGGGCATCGCCATCATCACACCTGCCCAGGCCTCGCTGCGCATCGGCTGCCAGTGAGAGCTACCACGATCCACAAGTGTTGGGCTTTGCTACTGCCGCGTACACAACGCAACTCCAATTCACGCCGCCTTGCGAGACAGTTGGCTCCTGGATCACGACGATCCCGTATTTTTTTCTATGCACCACGATGGCGCCGCTTGTCGTTGCCCGCCAAAGCCCACGGGCACGACCATCAAGCCAGAAATCGGATCCGCAGCAGTTGACGCCCTGCCGTGGCGCCGGCAGGCAAATGCCAGGTGACGCAACTGTGGCAACAGAGCTCTCAGCACCCCATCGGTCCAGCCCCATCGGGTCCATCAAACTAACCGGATTCCCCCGGCATAGCTGTATGTATTGACGCCCCCGGCCAGCCCTATGGGATCGTTTGCCCATACCTCGCATGCGCGCGTCGTACTACCAGCAGCAGATGCAGGCCCCGGCTGCCGTCTCTCCCGCCCGCCCTATTCCAGCGTCTTCGCAAACGCATGTATCGCGTCGATTTCCGGCTTCACCACGGTGTGGGGGATGCCTTCGCGCACCAGGGTGGCACGGATGGCGTGGTCG
>JANMZX010000052.1:0-20597 GCA_031383745.1 Rhodoferax sp.
GAGGTGTGGCGGATCGCGCCGTTGGTGAAGATCGCCACGTCGGTGGTGCCGGCGCCGATGTCCACCAGCGCCACGCCGAGCTCGCGTTCGTCGTCGGTCAGCACTGCCAGGCTCGACGCCAGCGGGTTGAGCATCAGCTGCTCCACCTCCAGCCCGCAGCGGCGCACGCACTTGATGATGTTCTCGGCCGCGCTTTGCGCCCCGGTCACGATATGCACCTTGGCCTCCAGCCGGATGCCGCTCATGCCGATCGGCTCCTTCACATCCTGCCCGTCGATGACGAACTCCTGCGGCTCCACCAGCAGCAGGCGCTGGTCGGTCGAGATGTTGATCGCCTTGGCTGTCTCGACCACCCGGGCCACGTCGGCCTGTGTCACCTCGCGGTCCTTCACCGCCACCATGCCGCTGGAATTGATGCCGCGGATGTGGCTGCCGGTGATGCCGGTGTACACCCGCGTGATCTTGCAGTCGGCCATCAGCTCGGCCTCCTTGAGCGCCAGCTGGATGCTCTGCACGGTGGCGTCGATGTTCACCACCACACCGCGCTTGAGGCCGTTGCTCGGCGCCACGCCGAGACCCGCGAGCTTGAGCTCGCCGCCAGGCATGACCTCGGCCACCACCACCATGACCTTGGCGGTGCCGATGTCCAGTCCTACGACCAGGTCTTTGTATTCTTTTGCCATAGTTCCACCTGTTGCCAGTTCGTGTGCATTGCTGTTGCGCTATTTCTTCGGTTCGCTGTTGACCACCGTGCTCACGCCGCGCAGCCGCAGGGCGTACCCGTCGGGATGCCGCAGGTCGGCCGTCTCGACGGCGTCGGGCTTGCGGTTGTAGCGCGCCGTCACCTGCGTCAGCGTGCGCAGGAAACGCGTGGTGCGCGCCAGTACCTCGTCGCTGGAGCCACGCCCCAGCTCCACCACGGCGCCGGTGTCCAGCCGTGCCACCCAGCTGCCGTGGCCTGTCAGTTCGAGCTGGTCCAGGCCCATGTCCAGCCCGTCGAACAGCGGTTGCAGCTGCCGGTACATGGCCAGCACCTGGGGGCCTTGGGTGGCCGGGCCGACCAGGCGCGGCAGCATCTCGTGCTCGACCTCGCCGGCGTTGGCCTCGAACACCTCGCCGAAGGAGTTGAGCAGGCGCGAGTCGCCCTCGGCGCCCCAGTAGGCGACGGCCTGGTGTTCCTGCAGCACCACCTTGAGCCGGTTTGGAAACTCGCGCCGCACCACCGCCTGCCGCACCCAGGGCACGGCCTCGAAGCTCTGGCGCGCCTGCGCCAGGTCGAGCGTGAAGAAGCTGCCGCCCAGCCGCGGCAGCACATTGGCGCGCAGGGTCACCGCGTTGTTGTGCGTCACGTCGCCCACCACGGTGATGGCCCGGATCGCGAACAACGCATGGTTGCCGACCCAGCCGGCCAGGGTGCCCAGCGCCAGCACGGCGAACACCACGAACAGGGCGTTGGCCGTGACCGTCATCAGGCGCACGTCGAAGGGGGTTGGCAGCCTGTCGCTCATCAAGCAACCTCCATGCTGCGCATTGCGGTGCGAGCTTGCTTGGGGCGGCCCGGCGCTGCGCTCATGGGCCTCCCGCCTCGGCAGCTGCCGGTCCGGCCGCGGATGCGCGGGGCTGGTCCAGCGTGGCCAGCTCCAGCAGCTGCACGCACAAGGCCTCGTAACTGATGCCGGCGGCGCGCGCCGACATCGGCACCAGCGAATGCCCGGTCATGCCGGGCGAGGTGTTGATCTCCAGCAGGTAGGGCTGGCGCGACTCGGCGTCGATCATCACGTCGACCCGGCCCCAGCCCCTGCACCCCAGCACCCGGTAGGCCTTGAGCACCAGGCGCTGGATGTGTTCCTCCTCGCCAGCCGGCAGGCCGCAGGGCACCAGGTACTTGGTGTCGTTGGTGAAGTACTTGTGGTGGTAGTCGTAGTTGCCGTCCGGCGCCTGGATGCGGATCACCGGCAGCGCGCGTGCGTCCTCGCCGCTGCCAATCACCGGGCAGGTGACCTCGTCGCCACTGATGAACTGCTCGCACAACACATCGGCGTCGAGCTGCGAGGCCTGCTCCACCGCCGCCTTCATCTCCGAATAGCCGTTGACCTTGACCACGCCGATCGACGAGCCCTCGCGCGCCGGCTTGACGATCAGCGGCAGGCCCAGCGTGTCGGGTACCGCGAGCACCTGCTTGCGGTCGAAGCTGCCGCGGCGCAGCAGCTGGTGGCGCGGTGTGGGCAGCCCTTCGGACAACCAGACGCGTTTGGTCATCACCTTGTCGATGGCGATCGACGAGGCCATCACGCCGGAGCCGGTGTAGGGGATGCCGAGCAGCTCCAGCGCGCCCTGAACCGTGCCGTCCTCGCCGAAACGCCCGTGCAGCGCGATGAAGCAGCACGAGAAACCTTCGCGCCGCAGCTCACCCAGATCGCGCTGCGCCGGGTCGAAGGAGTGTGCATCGACCCCGCTGTCGCGCAGCGCCTGCAACACGCCGGTGCCCGACATCAGCGACACCTCCCTCTCGGCCGACGCGCCGCCCATCAGCACCGCGACTTTCCCGAAATGTTGGCCCCCTTGCGTCTCGCGCCTGGGCGCGAGCCGGGGCTTGTCACTGCGTGTACTGCGCTGCCCCCCGAGGGGGCGCATTTTGCCTTGGGGCGGCCCGGCGGCAAAACTGTCTTCGCCCGAATCAGTGTTTGCGCTCATGCTTTTGCACCCTCTGCCACCAGCTCCAGCACCCGCGCCGGAACGTTGCCGATGGATCCGGCCCCCATGCACAACACCACGTCGCCGTCGCGTGTGGTGTCGCGGATCGCCTGGGCCATGTCCTGGATGTCGGCCACGAACACCGGCTCCACCTGGCCGGCCACCCGCAGCGCGCGCGCCAGGGCACGGCCGTCGGCGGCGACGATCGGCGCCTCGCCGGCGGCGTAGACCTCGGACAGCAGCACCAGGTCGGCCTCGCCGATGACCTTGACGAAATCGTCGAAACAATCACGCGTGCGGGTGTAGCGGTGGGGCTGGAAGGCCAGCACCAGCCGGCGGCCCGGATACGCGCCGCGCGCGGCGGCCAGCGTGGCGGCCAGTTCGACCGGGTGGTGCCCGTAGTCCTCGATCAGGGTGATGCTGCCGCCCTGGCGGGCCGCGACCTCGCCGTGGTGCTGGAAGCGCCGTCCGACGCCTTTGAACTCGGCCAGCGCCTTCTGGATCGCGGCATACGGCACCTTGAGCGCTATCGCCACGGCGATGGCCGCCAGCGCATTCTGCACATTGTGGCGGCCGGCCAGGTTCAGCAGCACCGGCATGTCGGGCAGCGCCACGCCGTTGCGCCGCTGCACCGTGAACGCCATCCGGGCGCCTTGCGCGCGCACATCGACGGCGCGCAGCTGCGCGTCCGCGCCAAAACCGTAACTGGTGATCGGGCACGACACATCGGGCAGGATGCTGCGCACGGCCGGGTCGTCGGTGCACAGGATCGCCGTGCCGTAGAAGGGCATGCGGTGCAGAAAGTCCACAAACGCCGCCTTGAGCCGGTTGAAGTCGTGGCCGTAAGTCTCCATGTGGTCGGCGTCGATGTTGGTCACCACCGCCATCACCGGCAACAGGTTCAGGAACGAGGCGTCCGACTCGTCGGCCTCGACCACGATATGCGCGCCCTGGCCAAGCCGCGCATTGGCGCCGGCGCTGTTGAGCCGCCCGCCGATGACGAAGGTCGGGTCGAGCCCGCCCTCGGCCAGCACACTGGCCACCAGGCTGGTGGTGGTCGTCTTGCCGTGGGTGCCGGCGATGGCGATGCCCTGCTGGTGGCGCATCAGCTCGGCCAGCATCAGCGCGCGTGGCACCACCGGGATGCGGCGGCGCCGGGCTTCGACCACCTCCGGGTTGGCCGCGTCCACGGCGGTCGAGGTCACCACCGCGTCGGCGTCCTGCACCTGTTGCGCGGCGTGGCCGATATGCACCGTGATGCCCAGCCCCTGCAGGCGGGCCACGGTCGGGCTGGCGGCGAGGTCCGAGCCGGAGACGGTGTAGCCCAGATGCGCCAGCACCTCGGCGATGCCCGACATGCCCGAGCCGCCGATGCCGACGAAATGGATATGGCGCACGGCGTGTTTCATGCGGGTGCCAGCTCCTCGCAGGCGGCCACGATGCAGGCGGTGGCGCCGTCCTTGCGCAAGGCGCGCGCCCGGCTGGCGCAGGCCAGCAGCTGTTCGCGTGTGGTCTGCTGCAGCAGTTGCGCCAGGCCCTCGGGCGTGAGCTCGGCCTGCGGCAGCAGCCAGCCCGCGCCCTGGTCGACCAGGAAGCGCGCGTTGCGCGTCTGGTGGTCGTCCACCGCGCTGGGGATCGGTACGAACAACGCCGCGGCGCCCACCGCCGCCAGCTCGGCGACCGTGCTGGCGCCGGCGCGGCAGATCACCAGGTCGGCGTCGGCGAAGGCCTGTGCGGTGTCGTCGATGAAGGGTGTCAGGGCGGCCTGCACGCCGGCGGTGGCGTAGGCCGCGCGCAGGGCGTCGATCTGGGCCGTGCCGCTCTGGTGCGTCACCACGGGCCGTTCGTGTGCCGGCAGCAGCGCGAGTGCGCGGGGCACGGTGTCGTTGAGGATGCGGGCACCCAGGCTGCCACCCACCACCAGCACCTGCAGCGGGCCGCCACGGCCGGCAAAACGCAGCTCCGGCGCCGGGTGGTCGAGGAAGTTGGCGCGCAGCGGGTTGCCCACCCACAGCGCCTTGGCCAGCACCTGCGGAAAAGCGGTGAACACCCGGTCGGCCACCGACGCCAGCACCCGATTGGCCATGCCGGCCACCGAGTTTTGCTCGTGCAGCACCAGCGGCTTGCCCAGCAATACGCCCATCATGCCGCCCGGAAACGTGATGTAGCCGCCCAGCCCGACCACCACCTGCGGGCGCAGCCTGCGGATCACCTGGATGCTCTGCCAGAACGCGCGCAGCAGGCGCAGCGGCAACACCGCCAGCGTCAGCGGGCCCTTGCCGCGCACACCCGAGAAATCGAGCGACTCGAAGGCGAAACCCTGTGGCGGCACCAGCTGGCTCTCCATGCTCGGCCGCCCTGCGGCGCCCTTGCCGCCGAGCCAGCTGACACTCCAGCCGCGCGCGCGCAAGGCATGGGCCACGGCCAGCCCCGGAAAGATATGGCCGCCGGTGCCCCCAGCCATCACCAGTGCGCGGCGCTGTCGGCCCACGGGAGCAGCTGCGTCGCCCGCACGGGCTGCGTCGCCCGCACGGGCTGCGGCGCGCGCTTGCCGGGGGTGGCCTGGCGCGGTGCTCATACCCGTCCTCCCTGCATCAATTGCCGGCTTTCGATGTCGATGCGCAGCACCACGGCGATCGCGACCAGGTTGACCAGGATCGCCGAGCCGCCAAAACTCATCAGGGGCAGGGTGAGACCCTTGGTGGGCAGCGCACCGAGGTTCACGCCCATGTTGATGAAGGCCTGGAATCCCATCCAGATGCCCACGCCCTGCGCCACCAGCCCGGCGAACACCCGGTCCAGCGCGATCGCCTGGCGCCCGATATGGATCATGCGGCGCGTCATCCACAGAAACAGGCAGATCACGCCCAACACGCCCACCAGGCCGAACTCTTCGCCGATCACCGCCAGCAGGAAGTCGGTATGTGCCTCCGGCAGCCAGTGCAGCTTCTCGACACTGCCGCCCAGCCCGACGCCGAAGATCTCGCCGCGCCCGATCGCGATCAGCGAGTGCGACAGCTGGTAGCCCTTGCCCAGCGCATGTTTCTCGCTCCAGGGATCGAGGTAGGCGAAGATGCGTTCGCGCCGCCATTCGCTGAAGGCGATCATCAAGCCAAAAGCCACCACCAGGATCGCCGCGATCAGGAAGAACATGCGCGCATTCACGCCGCCCAGGAACAGGATGCCCATGGCGATCACGGCGATCACCATGAAGGCGCCCATGTCCGGCTCGGCCAGCAGCAGCAGCCCCACGATGGCCACTGCCAGGCCCATGGGCGCTACCGCGCGGAAGAAGCGCTCCTTGACTTCCATCTTGCGCACCATGTAGTCGGCGGCGTACAGCAGCACCGCGAACTTGGCCATCTCGGACGGCTGGAAGGTGAATGGGCCAAGCACCAGCCAGCGCCGGGCGCCATTGACGCCCTTGCCGATGCCGGGGATCAGCACCGCAATCAGCAGCACCAGGGAGGCGACGAACAACCAGGGCGCGGCCTTTTCCCAGGTGGACACCGGAATCTGGAACGCGATCAGCGCGGCCACGAACGACACGCACAGCCACATCGCGTGGCGCACCACGAAGTGCGTTGGCGAATAACGCGCGAAGCGCGGGTTGTCGGGCATTGCGATGGACGCGGAGTAGACCATCACCAGGCCCCAGGCGAGCAACGCCACGGTAACCCAGACCAGCACCTGGTCGAAACTGGCCAGGCGCATCGGCGATGACGACATGCCGGTGCCGCGCGAGATACCCAGGCGCACGGGCAGGCGGTCGGGCGCAGCGAGCGACAACCAGCCGCCCAGGCGCTTGAGGCTGGTTTGTACCGGGGTCATGCGAAAACCTCCGCGCTGCGCGCTGCGGTGCGAGCATCTTCGGGCGGCCGTGCGATGCTCATGCGAAAACCTCCGCGCTGCACGCTGCGGTGCGAGCATCTTCGGGCGGCCGTGCGATGCTCATCCCGCGGTCTCCAGATCCGTGCCCAGGTCCAGCGCCAGCGCCTGCACCGCCTCGACGAACACGCGCGCCCGGTGCACGTAGTTGTCGAACATGTCCAGGCTGGCGCAGGCCGGCGACAGCAGCACCGCATCACCGGTGCGCGCCTGCTGTTGCGCCAAGGCCACCGCCTGGGGCAGGCTGTCGGCCGCCAGCAGCTCGACGCCGGTGCCGTGCAGCGCCTGGCGGATCAGCGGCGCGTCGCGGCCGATCAGCACCACGGCGCGCGCGTAGCGCGCCAACGGCGCGGCCAGCGGCGAAAAATCCTGTCCCTTGCCGTCACCGCCCAGGATCGGCACCAGCCGGCGTTCGGCGCCGAGGCCGTTGAGCGCCGCCACGGTGGCGCCGACATTGGTGCCCTTGCTGTCGTCGAAATACTCCACGTCCCGGATCACGCCGATTGACTCGACGCGGTGCGGCTCGCCGCGGTACTCGCGCAGGCCGAACAGCAGCGGCGCCAGCGTGCAGCCGGCGGCGGCGGCCAGCGCCAGCGCGGCCAGCGCGTTGACGGCGTTGTGGCGGCCGCGGATGCGCAGCGCCTCGGCCGGGATCAGGCGCTGGATATGCAGTTCCTCGGCCGGCTGGCCCTTGCGCAGCTTGATCGTCGGGTCGAGTTCCAGTGCCCGCACCAGCCAGGACATGCCGTTGACCTGTTCGATGCCGAAGTCGCCCGGGCGTTGCGGCATGCCGGCGCCGAAGCAGATGCAGGCGCGTTGCGGCCGGCCCTTGGCCGCGGGTGCGCGCAGGGCCATCACCAGCGGGTCGTCCTGGTTCAGCACCATCAGGGCCTGCTGGCCGAACACCCGCGCCTTGGCGCGGGTGTAGTCGGCCATCGACCCATGCCAGTCCAGGTGGTCCTGCGTGATATTGAGCACGGTGGCGGCGCTGGGCTCGAATGCGGCCGGAGCACCCGCGGTGGCCGGGCTGTCGTCAGGGGCCAGGTCGGCCAGCTGGAAGCTGGAGAGTTCGAGCACCCAGACCTCGGGCAATGTGCCGGCATCCAGGTGGCCGGCCAGGGTGTCGAGCAGGGTCGGGCCGATGTTGCCGGCCACTGCCACCGACTTGCCGCCGCGGGCTACCAGTTGACCGGTCAGCGCGGTGACGGTGGTCTTGCCGTTGGTGCCCGTGACGGCCAGTACCTGGGGCCGGTAGGCGTGGGTGTGCTGCAACTCCAGCAGGGCCTGCGCGAACAGGCCGAGTTCGCCGGTGACCGCGACGCCGGCCGCCTGCGCCGCGCCGTTCAGCGCGGCGAGAGCGGCAGGCGCCAGGCCCGGGCTCTTGACGACCAGGCTTGCAGGGGCCTGCTGCAGCAGCGCCGCGTCGAGCGGGCCGCCAATGAAGCGCACCGCCGGCAGTTCCAGCTGCAAGGCGGCCCGCTGGGGAGGCGATTCGCGCGAGTCGGCCACCGTCACGCTGGCGCCGGCCCGTGCGCACCAGCGCGCCACCGCCAGCCCGGACGCGCCCAGCCCCAGGACGAGCACGGCGCGGTTCTGCAGGAAGGGCGTGGTCGGGGCGGGGCTGGTGTTGTCGGCCATGGGTGGTGTCAACGCAGCTTCAGGGTGGACAGCCCCACCAGGCACAACAACATGGTGATGATCCAGAAACGCACCACCACCTGGGTCTCCTTCCAGCCGGTCTTTTCGAAATGGTGGTGCAGCGGCGCCATGCGGAAGAAACGCCGGCCCTCGCCGAACTTGCGCCGGGTGTACTTGAAGTACGCCACCTGGACCATCACCGACAGCGCCTCGGCCACGAAGATGCCACCCATGATCGCCAGCACGATCTCCTGGCGCACGATGACCGCGATCGTTCCCAGTGCGCCGCCCAGGGCCAGTGCGCCCACGTCGCCCATGAATACCTGCGCCGGATGGGTGTTGAACCACAGGAATGCCAGCCCGGCGCCGGCCATGGCCGAGCAGAAGATCAGCAACTCGCCCGAGCCCGGTATATGCGGGAAGAACAGGTAGCGCGAAAACACCGCGCTGCCGGTGACGTAGGCGAACACCCCCAGCGCCGAACCCACCATCACCACCGGCATGATCGCCAGGCCGTCGAGCCCGTCGGTCAGGTTGACGGCATTGCTGGCGCCGACGATGACCAGATACGTCAGCAGCACAAACCCCCACACCCCCAGCGGGTAGCTGACTTCCTTGAAGAACGGCAGCAGCAGCCCGGCCTTGGGTGGCAGGTTGAGGTCGAAGCCCGACTGCACCCATTTGAAGAACAGCTCCAGCACCCGCAGGTTGGAGTTCTCGGAGATGCTGAACACCAGGTACAGCGCCGCGACCAGGCCGATCACCGATTGCCAGAAGTATTTCTCGCGCGAGCGCATGCCCTCCGGATCCTTGTTCACCACCTTGCGCCAGTCGTCGACCCAGCCGATGGCGCCGAACCCCAGCGTCACCACCAGCACGATCCAGACGAAACGGTTGGACAGGTCGAACCACAGCAGGGTGGAGATCGCGATGCACAGCAGGATCAGCACGCCGCCCATGGTCGGTGTGCCGCTCTTGCTCAGGTGCGACTCCATGCCATAGCCGCGCACCGGCTGGCCGATCTTGAGTCGCGTGAGCCGGCGGATCACCGCCGGGCCCGCGAACAAACCGATCAGCAGCGCCGTCATGGCGGCCATCACGGCACGGAAGGTCAGGTACTGGAACACCCGGAAGAACCCGAACTCGGGCGACAGGGTCTGCAGCCACTGGGCGAGACTCAGCAGCATCGCTTGTCCTGGTGGGCGGGATTACGCGGCATGGGTGTGTCCGATCGGGTCCTGTGCATGGTGGGTGATGGCCTCGACGACCCGTTCCATGCGCATGAAACGGGAGCCCTTGACCAGCACCGAGGCGGTGGCGGGGAGTTCTTCCAGCACGGCCGCGATCAGCGCCGGCATGTCCTCGAAATGGCGGGCGCCGGCGGCCTGCCGGGCGGCGGCGGACGAGAGCGGCCCGTGCGTGAACAGGCGCTCGATGCCGAGCTGGTGCGCCAGCGTGCCGGCCTGGGCGTGGAACTGCTCGCCCTCGTGCCCGACTTCACCCATGTCGCCCAGCACCATCAGGCGCGGCGCCGGCAGGGTGGCCAGCAGGTCGAGCGCGGCACTGACCGAGTCCGGATTGGCGTTGTAGCTGTCGTCGATCAGCGTGATCGTGGCATGCCCCATGGTGATCTCCAATGCGCGTGAACGTCCCTTGACCGGCTCGAAGGCTTCGAGGCCGCGTTGGATGTTTTTTAGCGGCACGCCCACGGCCAGCGCGCAGGCGCTCGCGGCCAGTGCGTTCTTCACGTTGTGCAGGCCGGCGATGTGCAGCCGCAGCCGCAGCGCGCCGGCAGGTGTGCCGGCCTGGACGTCCCAGGCGCCGCCGTTCCACACCGGAGGCTGGCACGTGATGTCGGCGGCCACCGTACCGGTAGCGCCGCTCGCCGGTTGCAGCGCGAAGGTCCACTGCCGGCGCGCGCCTGCGAGCACCCGCCACAGGCCGGTGAAGGCGTCGTCATGCGGAAACACGGCTGCACCGTCGGCCGGCAGTGCGGCGATGACGGCGCCGTTTTCCTGTGCCACCGCCTCGACACTGGCCATGAACTCCAGATGCTCGCGCTGCGCGTTGTTGACCAATGCCACCGTGGGGCGGGCCATGGCGGCCAGCTGTGCGATTTCGCCCGGGTGGTTCATTCCGAGTTCGAGCACCGCCATCCGGTGGCTGGCGCGCAGGCGCAGCAGGGTCAATGGCACGCCGATATCGTTGTTGAAGTTGCCCTGCGTGGCCAGCGCGGCGCTGCCTTTCCAGGACTGCAGGATTGCTGCGAGCATCTGCGTCACGGTCGTCTTGCCGTTGGAGCCGGTCACGGCGATCAGCGGCAGGTCGAACTGCGCGCGCCAGACGCTCGCCAGTGCGCCGAGCGCGGCCTTGGTGTCGGGCACTTCCAGCCCGCTCAGGCCGGCCGCGGCCAGGCCGGCGCCGGGATGGCAGATCGCCGCCACTGCGCCGCTGGCCTTGGCCTGCGCCAGGAACTGGTTGGCATCGAAGTGCTCGCCGCGCAGGGCGACGAACAGGTCGCCGGGCTGCAGGCTGCGGGTATCGGTGTGCACGCGCAGGATCTGCACGCGGGTGTCGCCCACCGCCACCGCTGCGGGGATCCACTGCAGGGCCTGCGCCAGCGTCATCATGCCGCCACCCCCTGCGCCGGTACGTCGGCCTGCCACGCGGCCAGGGCCTTGCGGACTTCGGCCAGGTCGGAAAACGGCAGCCGGACGCCGGCGATTTCCTGGTAGGTCTCGTGGCCCTTGCCGGCCACCAGCACCACGTCGTTGCCGCGCGCCGAACGCAGGGCATGGGCGATCGCCTGGCTGCGGTCTTCCAGTTGCAGCAGCTGGGCATGGCCGGCCAGGCCCGGCGCGATCTGGCGCAGGATGGCCAGCGGGTTTTCGCCGCGCGGGTTGTCGCTGGTCAGCACCACCCGGTCGGCGCCTTGTGCGGCCGCCGCGCCCATCAGCGGACGCTTGGCCGGATCGCGGTCGCCGCCGCAACCGAACACGCACCAGAGTGCGCCGCCACGCTGGCTGGCCAGCGGGCGCAACGCGGCAAGCGCCTTCTCCAGGGCGTCGGGCGTGTGGGCGTAGTCCACCACGGCCAGCGGCCGCCCGGCCAGCTGCAGGCATTCCAGTCGACCGGGCGCGGGCAGCAGCCCGCGGCAGGCCGCCACGGCCTGCTCCAGCGGATGGCCGAGCGAACGCAGGGTCGCGAGTACGCCCAGCAGGTTGGATACGTTGTAGTGGCCGATCAACGCGGTCTCGAGCAGGTGCTGCTGCGAACCCTCGGTCACGGTGAAGCGCATGCCGGTGGCGGTGTCCTGCAGCGCGCTGGCGCGCAGGCGGGCCGGCGCCTCGCGCGACACGGTCCACAGGTCGACCGGCCCGCCGGCCAGGGCGGAAGCGAGTTCCCGGCCCCGGGCATCGTCGATGTTGACGACTGCGGCGCGCAGGCCGGGCCACTGGAACAGCCGCTGCTTGGCGCGCCAGTAGTTCTCCATGCTGCCGTGGTAGTCGAGGTGGTCCTGCGTGAGGTTGGTGAAGATGGCGGTGTGGATGCGCACGCCATCGAGCCGGTGGTCCTCGATGCCGATCGACGAAGCCTCGAGGGCACAGGCGCGTGCCCCGGCGTCCGCGAAGCTGCGCAGGCTGGCCTGCAGCAACACCGCGTCTGGGGTTGTCAGGCCGGTGGGAAGCAGGGTGTGGGACAGGGCCTGGCCGGCGTCGGTAGCGCCCTCGCCCGGGAGAAATCCGACGCCCAGCGTGCCCACCATCGCGCAGCGTTGCGGATGCGACAGGCTGGGCCCGGAAAGCGCCTGCGCCAGCCACCACACGCTGGAGGTCTTGCCGTTGGTGCCGGTGACCGCCAGCACATCGAGCGTTCCGGAGGGGTGGTCGTAGTAGCTATCTGCCACCAGCGCGCTGGCGGCCTGCAGCCCGGCCATCGACGCCACCCGCGGGTCGTCGAAACCGAACGCGTCGACGCCCGCGTGCTCGACCAGGCAGGCAGCGGTGCCGCCGGCCAGTGCGTCGCGCACGTGGGCCCGTGCGTCGGTCCTGGCGCCGGGCCAGGCGATGAACCCGTCGCCTGGCGCCAGCTGCCGGCTGTCGGTCCTGAGCGCGCCGCGCACCTGCTGCTTCAGCCATTGCGCAGCCTGCGTGGGGGTGTGCAGCAGCTGCGTCACAGGCTTTCCTCCACCGCGGTCACGATCTGCGGCTTGACGGCCATGTCGGGCTGCACGCCCATCAGGCGCAGGCTTTGCTGCACCACCGCGCTGAACACCGGGGCGGCCACGAGGCCGCCGTAATACTGGCCGTTGCTGGGCTCGTCGATCATCACCGCCACAATCACGCGCGGCTTGTCGATCGGCGCCATACCGGTAAACCAGGAGCGGTACTTGTTGCTGGCGTAACCCTTGCCGATCTGCTTGTGGGCGGTGCCCGACTTGCCGCCCACCGAATAACCGATGGTCTGGGCCAGCGGGCCGGTGCCGCCCGGCGCCGCCGCCATCTGCAGCATCTTGCGCACGGCGCGCGCGGTCTCGGCCGAGAACACCCGGTTGCCCGTGACAGCGGCGTCGGACTTGAGCATGGTGACCGGGATCACCTCGCCCTCGTGTGCGAAGGCGGTGTACGACTGTGCCATCTGGAACAGCGACGCCGACAGGCCGTAGCCGTAGGCCATGGTCGCCTGCTCGACCGGGCGCCAGGTCTTCCAGGGGCGCAGCCGCCCGGGCACGGCACCCGGGAACTGGATCTGCGGCTTCTGGCCGTAACCCAGTGCGCTGTAGGTGTTCCACATCTCCTGCGGCGCCATTTTCTGGGCAACCTTCAGCGCACCGACGTTGCTGGATTTCTGGATCACCCCCTCCACCGTCAGGCTGCCGTAGTTGTGCGTGTCGTTGATGGTGAAGCCACCGATCTGGTAGCGCCCGGGCGAGGTATCGATGACGGTCTGGGGTGACACCCGACCGGCCTCCAGCGCCATCGCGATGGTGATCGGTTTCATCGTCGAACCGGGCTCGAAGGTGTCGGTCAGTGCGCGGTTGCGCAGTTGTTCACCCGACAGGTTGCGGCGCTTGTCGGGCACGTAGCTCGGGTAGTTCGCCAGCGCCAGCACCTCGCCGGTCTGGGCGTCAAGCACCACCACGCTGCCGGCCTTCGCCTTGTTCTGCACCACGGCGTCGCGCAGCTTCTGGTAGGCGAAAAACTGCACCTTGCTGTCCAGGCTGAGCTGCAGGTCGCGGCCGTCCACCGGCGGGATCAGTTCGCCCACGGACTCGACCACCTGGCCGAGCCGGTCCTTGATGACGCGGCGCGATCCCGCACGGCCGACCAGGTCCTTCTCGAAGGTCAGTTCCACACCTTCCTGCCCGATGTCCTCCACGTTGGTGAACCCGACCACGTGGGCCGCAGCTTCGCCCTCGGGGTACTGGCGCTTGTATTCCTTGCGCTGGTAGATGCCCTTGAGGCCGAGCTCGGTGACCTGTTTGGCGACCGCGTCGTCGACCTGCCGCTTGAGCCACACGAAGGTCTTGTCCTCGTCCTCGAGCTTGCGCTTGAGGTCCGCCAGTGGCATCTCCAGCAGTTGTGCGAGTTGCCTGAGCTGCTTTTCGTCGCGCGGCACATCTTCCGGGATGGCCCAGATGCTGGGCGACGGAATGCTGGAGGCCAGGATCAGACCGTTGCGGTCGATGATGCGCCCGCGGGTGGCGGGGATCGGCAGCGTGCGGGCAAATCGCACCTCGCCCTGGCGCTGGTAGAAATCGTTGGCGATCACCTGGATGTACACCGCCCGCGATGCCAGGCCGATGAAGGCCAGTGCCACCGAGGCCACGATGAACTTGGAGCGCCAGACCGGCGTGCGACTGGCCAGCAGCGGGCTCGATGTGTAGGGGATGCTGCGGCTGCTCATCGTGAAGCCTCCGCGCCATGCGCTGCGGCGCTGTTGGCTGCGACATGACAAGCGCTGCGCGCAGTTGTCAGTCTGCGCCGCAACTGCGTTGTCGCCTTGGGAGCGGCCCGGCGGCTCACTTCACGACCCCCGTGGCCGCGCGTGCGGGTGTGCCGATGCCGCCGGTGTCGGGTGCGGCCGGCTCCGAGTAGGTGGCGTAACTCGTGATGGCTGGCGTGGCCGAGCGCATCTGCAGCTTTTCGCGGGCCAGCTTCTCGACGCGCAGGGGCGTGGCCTGGGCGCGCTTTTCCACCTGCAGACGTTCGTTGTCCAGCTCCAGCCGGTGCGCCTCGGCGCTGGCCCGGTCGAGCTCGGTGAACAGCCGGCGCGAGTCGTACTGGATGTTCACCAGGTACAGGGCGCTGGCCAGCACCGCCAGCAGCAGGACGAGGTTGAGCCGTGTCATGCGGCAGCTGTCCTGCGCGCCACGCGCATGATCGCGCTGCGTGCGCGCGGATTGGCGGTGACTTCTGCCGCCGACGGCTTGGTGCGCCCGAGTGCCTCCAGGCGCATCACCTGCGGCGCCGCAAACGGGGCGCGGCGGTCGAATTGCTCGCGCGAATGGGCGGCGATGAACTGCTTGACGATGCGGTCTTCGAGGGAGTGGAAGCTGATCACGACCAGCACACCCAGGGGTTGCAAGACATCGAGGCTGGCCTTCAGCGCGTGTTGCAGCGCTTCAAGCTCGGCGTTGATGAAAATCCGAAAAGCCTGAAATGTGCGCGTTGCAGGGTTCTGGCCCGGCTCGCGGGTTTTGACCGTGTCAGCCACGAGCTGGGCCAGCTCGGTGGTGGTTGAAATTGGGCCCCGTTCCTGTCGGCGAGCAACAATCGCCTTTGCAATGGGGCCAGCAAACCGTTCCTCACCATAGTCACGAATCACCTCCGCAATCAGGCTGGCGGGCGCGGTTTCCAGCCACTGCGCGACACTGTGGCCGCGGGTGGTATCCATGCGCATGTCCAGCGGGCCCTCGAACCGGAAACTGAATCCCCGCGACGCGTCGTCGATCTGTGGCGAACTGATCCCCAGGTCCAGAAGGATGCCGCTGGCCGTGTGTGCACCCAGGTCGGACAGACGTTCGAACCCCTGGTGCCGGATGCTGAAACGCGGGTCGGTGATAGTGGCAGCGCTGGTTATGGCCGCGGTGTCCTTGTCGAACGCCAGCAAGCGGTCCGCCGGGCCCATGCGCGACAGCAGCAGGCGCGAATGCCCGCCCCGGCCGAAGGTGCCGTCCACGAAGGTGCGACCCGGCGCCATGCCGCCGGACGCTGGCGCAGCGTCCAGCAAGGCAGCCACCGCTTCGTCCAGCAAAACGGTTGTATGGGTCCAGCCACTGTTCACGCTTGACTTTCAAAAGGAAAATTCCTTGAAGACATCGGGCATGTCGCCCTGCATGGCCTTGGCTTCCAGGGTTTCGTACAGCGTCTTGTCCCACAACTCGAGGTGCTTGCCCATGCCCAGCAGCATGGTGTCGCGGGTGATGCCCGCCGCCTGGCGCAGTTCCGGCGACACCAGCACGCGGCCGGTGCCGTCCATGTCGACGTCCATGGCGTTACCCAGAAAGATGCGTTTCCACCACTGTGCCGACATCGGCAATTCGGACACGCGCTCGCGGAACTGCTCCCATTCGGCACGCGGGAACAGCATCAGGCAACCATGGGGGTGGCGGGTGATTGTCAGTTGGCCGCCATTCGGGCCGCCCAGGGCGTCACGGTGCCGAGTCGGCACCGACAGGCGGCCCTTGGCATCCAGACTGAGAGACGAAGCCCCTTGAAACACTGCAGAACACCCTCGAAAATTGGAATTCGCGCCGGAATGGCTCCGTTTGGCACGGAATACCACTAAATTGCACTTTTTTGCACTGTAGCAGCAAATGCAGCATTTGCAACTGGCGTCGCAACAAATTATTCCAATGAAATCAAGGACTTAGAAGCAGTTGTTGACCCAAATGAAGGTCAAAAATCGTTCTAAATTAAGGACTTAGCCGCACTTGTGAAAGTGATGCTTGAAGCGTGGCCCGGCCCAGGGCCCGGAACGCCTCACAGGATGTAGCGCGACAGATCCTCGTCCTGGCTGAGTTCGGCCAGCCGGCCATCGACATACGACGCGTCGATCACCACCGTCTGTCCGGCAAGCCTGGTGGCATCGAAACTGACTTCGTCAAGCAGGCGTTCCATCACGGTCGACAAGCGGCGCGCGCCGATGTTCTCGGTGCGTTCGTTCACGTCGAAGGCGATCTGCGCCAGGCGCGTCACACCACCGGGCTCGAAAACGATGGTGACGTTTTCGGTCGCCAGCAAGGCCTGGTACTGCTTCACCAGCGAGGCATGGGTCTGGGTGAGGATCGATTCGAAATCCTGAACCGAGAGCGACTGCAGTTCGACCCGGATCGGGAACCGCCCCTGCAGTTCCGGTATCAGGTCGCTGGGCTTGCTCAGGTGAAACGCGCCGGACGCGATGAACAGGATGTGGTCGGTGCGGATCATGCCGTACTTGGTGGACACGGTCGTGCCCTCCACCAGCGGCAGCAGGTCGCGCTGCACCCCCTGGCGCGACACCTCGGCGGTGGTGCCTTCGGAGCGCGAGGTGACCTTGTCGATCTCGTCGATGAACACGATGCCGTTCTGCTCGGCGGCGTGCAGGGCCTGGGTCTTGATGTCGTCCTCGTTGACGAGTTTGGCAGCTTCTTCGTCCTGCACCAGTTTCAGTGCCTCGCTGATGCGCAGTTTGCGGGTCTGGCGCTTTTGCTGGCCCATCTGGCCGAACAGGCCGCGCAACTGCTCGGTCATCTCCTCCATGCCGGCGGGCCCCATGATCTCCAGCTGGGGCTTCGCCTCGGCCACGTCGAGCTCGATTTCCCGCTCGTCGAGCAGGCCTTCGCGCAGCTTCTTGCGAAACACCTGGCGAGCGGTGTTTTCGGGTGTCTCGATGGCCCGGGTGATGCTGGACTCGCCGCGCGGTGGGGGCACCAGGATGTCCAGGACGCGCTCCTCGGCGGCGTCGGCGGCGCGCGCGCGTACCTTGAGCTTCTCGGCTTCGCGGGTCTGCTTGACCGCCACATCCGCCAGGTCGCGGATGATGGTGTCGACATCCTTGCCGACATAGCCGACCTCGGTGAACTTGGTGGCCTCGACCTTGATGAAGGGTGCGTCGGCCAGGCGCGCCAGCCGGCGCGCGATCTCGGTCTTGCCCACACCGGTGGGCCCGATCATCAGGATGTTCTTGGGCGTGATCTCGCCGCGCAGCCCCGGCTCGACCTGCTGGCGGCGCCAACGGTTGCGCAGCGCGATCGCCACGGCGCGTTTGGCCTGGTGCTGGCCGACGATATGTTTGTCGAGCTCGCGCACGATCTCCTGCGGGGTCAATGCGGACATGGTGGTGTTTCTGGTGGTGCCGGTCTGCCGCAATGCGGCTGCGCTCAGGGCAGGGTTTCGATGGTGTGGTGCATGTTGGTGTAGATGCACAGCTCGCCGGCGATCGCCAGCGACTTGCGCACGATGTCCACCGCCGACATGTCGGTATTGTCCAGCAGCGCCACCGCGGCGGCCTGCGCATACGCGCCGCCGGAGCCGATCGTGACGATGCCGTTTTCCGGCTCCAGCACGTCACCGTTGCCGGTGATGATCAGCGAGGCCTCCTGGTCGGCCACCGCCAGCATCGCTTCGAGGCGGCGCAATACGCGGTCGGTGCGCCAGTCCTTGGTGAGCTCGATCGCCGAACGCACCAGGTGACCCTGGTGCTTTTCGAGCTTCGCCTCGAAGCGCTCGAACAGGGTGAAGGCGTCAGCCGTGGCGCCGGCAAATCCCGCCAGCACCTTGCCGTGGTAGAGCTTGCGCACCTTGCGCGCCGTGCCCTTGACCACGATATTGCCCAGGGTGACCTGGCCGTCGCCACCGATCGCGACTTCGTGACCCGTCGCGGTTTTGCGCCGCACGCTGATGATGGTGGTTCCGTGAAATTGTTCCATGTTCGCTGCAGTTCGGGGCTATTTGCAGTAAAGCAAGCCCGCGGGCCTGACGGCCCGGGTTGGAAGAGGGTCAATTGGATCGCAACACGACCCTGGCATGCTCATGGATGCCGATCACATGGAAGAACGCCGCAACCAGCCGGTGTACTTCCCGGAACTGCACCTGGCAGCCTTCCGACTGGCGGGCGGCGACCCAGTTCAGGATGCTTCCAGCGGCGGAAAAATCGACCCGGATCAGGTTGGCGCAGGAAATCACCAGGCGCTCGCCGCCCTGGCGGGCGTCCTCCAGCCGCGCCAGCGCGTCAGTCGCCTCGCCCATGATCTCTCCGGCAAGCTCCACCACGGCCGCCGGGGCGGCGTCGTAGCCCATCGGCATGGTCAGGGCCTGGCTGTCCATGGCTTCCGGTACCGTGTCTTCGTCCGCATCATCGGCATCGGACGCGCCAGATCCGTCGGCCAACGCACCGTCAGCGGCCTCGGGCGCATAACTGCAGCGCACATCCTGCCACGCTGGCGGCGACACCTCGAAGGTCACGCAGTATTCCAGCGCCACCAGCTCGAAATCGTCCTGCTGGCCCATGACGCGCAACGCATCCATGCGAAGCCGCCAGCAGGCCTGGTTGACCGACTTGTTGCCTGGTGGTGTGCTGGTGCGCAGCACCCGTTCCAGGTTCCTGGGGTCGCGAAAACGCAGATGCACCGGCCGAGCCGCCCACTGGTTGAACACGCTTGCAAGCGACTCCACGGCGTCTGGCTCCAGCGAGTCCATGCGGCTCCAGTCGAGGAACCAGGGCGAGGGGGCGTTGGCCAGCGCCAGTTGGAGTTCGTCGACCGACGCAGCGCCGAACTCCGCCGGGCTGCCCCAGATCGGCTCGTCTTGCAAACGCGAGGGCATGGTCCGCACCGTGGCACCCGCGGACTTCAGCCCCAGGTTCTCCGGCATGGAAAACCAGGCTGGTGCGGAGCGGCCGAAGCGCTCGGCAAAGTCGATCGCGACGCTGTCAAAGCGGTCCTGCTGTCCGGTCGCACGGTACAGGTCAAACAGGGCCGCACTGCATATCTCGACCTGCTCGCGCCGCAGGTCGCTGGCCTTGAGGGCCTCGAGCAAGGCCGACTCGGCGCCTTCGTTGTCACCGTTGGCAAAACGGATCGCGGCTTCTTCGAGATCGCCATCGTCGACCGTCTCGACAGTTTCAACCGCGAATGACCGGGAGTGGACGAAACCCGCGCGCTCCGGGCTGCTCGTGACCGGACGCGGCGGCGGCTCCGGTCTGGGCGAGACGGGCGCTGCGCCGAATGAAGACGCCGTCTGGGTTGGCATGAACTCGGCCACCTCCGCGCGGGTTGCCTCGGGCATCATCGGGGCGAGTTTGGTGGCTGCGTAGCTGATGTCGGTGACTGGCGCCCCCGAGCGGGCCGGCGGCGATGCGGGCGGCGGCTCCGGCCAGGCTGCGGCGCCCTTGGCCGCAGCGTCGGCGCTGCCGGCACCTGCCGGTTTGGCGGTATCCGTCTTGCCCTGCCACCACTGGTTCGACATCTGGGCTTCGATCTCGTCGATCTTCTTGATCGTGCTGGCGCGCTCGCCCGGGTTGGCCGGCAGGCTGCTCTGGAAGTAGGAGGGCCGGCCGGCGAGGTCCGGGTTGCCGGCGCTCGGGTCCCGGTTGCGCAACTTGCGCAACTGGTCGAACTCCCGCTTGCGGACAAAGTCGTTTTGCCGCTTGCGCTCGATCATCTCCTTGAGCGCCTGCTTGCTGTAGCCGGCGTCGGGTTCGGCGTCCTGCTTGTCGAGGTCGGTCCAGTTGGTTGTCGGATTACGGACGAATTTCGCCACCTTGGACAGCAAACCGGAGTTGTTGTTGTCTTTGATGGCCATGGAGCAACGCCTCGATGGATGAAATTCTAGGCGGTTTCGGGGCAGTGACGCTGCGGATGGTGGCAGCCGGCCTAGTCGCCGAACATCTTTTGCTTGAGTTCCCGGCGTTGCTGGGCTTCGAGCGACAAGGTCGCGGTAGGCCGCGCCAGCAGGCGCCCGACGCCGATGGGCTCACCGGTTTCGTCGCAATAACCGTAGTCGCCGGCATCGATGCGGGCGATCGACTGCTCGATCTTCTTGAGCAACTTGCGCTCGCGGTCGCGGGTACGCAATTCGAGTGCGTGTTCTTCCTCGATCGTCGCGCGGTCGGCTGGGTCGGGGACCACCACGGTGTCTTCGCGCAGGTGTTCGGTCGTTTCCCCGGCGCTGTTGAGGATGTCCTTCTTGAGCAGCGCCAGCTTCAGCCGGAACGCCGCCATCTGCTTGTCGTTCATGTACTCCGAGTCGGGCATCGCCAGCAATTCGGCGTCGCTCAGCTGGTCCGCCGGCTTGGTCTTCCAGTTGTTGGCCAGTTTCGGATCCTTCTTGGCTGCCGATGGCAGCGGAGGCACGATCTGCGGGGCCGTTGCCAGCTGCATGTAGCTGGCCTTG
>JANMZX010000078.1:0-2755 GCA_031383745.1 Rhodoferax sp.
CGATTGGCCTGTGCCATCTCCACCACCACCCGGTCGGTGGCCGTGGCCCGTGCCCCACCGGGCAGCGACACCGGGCAGACCGGCCGACGCTCGGCCACCGGGCTGGCCGGGTGCAGGCGCAGGCTCTCATGCACGCAGCGCTGCAGGAACAGCCGGTCTGTGCGCACCCGCGCCGCATCCTCGGGGTGGCCCGCACACCAGGTCACCACATCATGGAAGGCGTGGGTGGTGGCATTGGCGGTGCTGTGCGAGCCGGCCTGCAGGTAGAACGCGATTTCGCGCAGCATCAGCTGCGGCGGCAAGTCGACCTTGTCCTCGTTGCGCAGGAGCACCGTCAGCACGTCGCGCGGCAGCGCGTCTTCGGTGATGCTGCCCGCTGCGAAACGCGCCAGCAGGTCGCGCCGTCGCGTCATCGAGGGGCGGTAGAAATCGGACTCGAATTCGGCCAGCGCGGCGCGCACCTCGGCGCGCACCACCTCCTTGTCGCGCGTGGAGTGCACCAGCGTGGCGCCCTCGCTGAAGGTGCCGGTGAGGCGGCGCAGGCGCGCGGTCTCGTCGGCGTCGCCGCGCGGCCGGTCGACACCGGCGAAATCGGCGGTGAGGTTCATGGTGATGCCGTAGCCCAGTTCGATCAGGTCGGCATGGCCGCGCTGCGCATGCGCCGCCATCGACTGCGCCAGCGTGGCCGGAAAGACCTCGTGTTCGTAGTAGCGGAAGAAGTCGCGCCGGAACACGCGCAGCTCCAGCCCGCGCCGTGCACGGTGCGGCGCACCATGCAGCACCAGCAGCACGTCGGCCATGATGACCGCACCTTCGTCGTACATCGACTGCGACAGCTGCTTGTCGCTCAAGGTGTCCGAAGCTGCCTGGTAGCCGGAGATGGTGAAGGTGGTCACGGTGCGGCCTCGTTCAGGCGCTCAGCAGGATCGGATAGGTCGACCAGTTGTTGCGGATGGTCGAGCGGTCCACCACACCCGGGTTGGCCGGGTCGGGCCGCGCACTGTGCTGCATCAGCGCGCGGGCGATCAGCGACACCGTGCCCAGGTGGTGTTCGCGGCCCTCGGCGCCGGCCCGCGGGAGCGAACCTGCCGCCAGTGTCAGGCCGATGCAGGAGTGCATGCCGATGCCGAACGACAGGCCGTAGGGGCTGGCGCCGCGCGGCGCCGCCCGGTGCGGGTGGTAGTCGGCGGCGTCCGGGCCGAACACCGATGGGTCGCGGTTGGCGGCCATCAGGTCGACACTGATCAGGTCTTCGGGCGTCACGTCCTGGCCCGAGGGCAGGTGCACCGGGCAGGTGGGACGGCGCCCGGCGGTGGGGCTCGACGGGTGCAGCCGCATGCTCTCGTGGATCGCCTTTTGCAGGAACACCGCATCGTCGGCGTAGCGTTTGGCATCGTCCGGGTGGCTGGTGCTCCAGCTGAAGATGTCGTGCATCGCGTGGGTCAGCGTGTGGATCGAGGTGAACGCGCCGGCCAGCAGAAAGAAGCCGATCTCCTTCATCAGCACATCGTGGCTGATCGGTGCATCGCCCTCGCTGCGCAGCAACTCCACCAGCACGTCGCGCGGCAGCGCGTCCTCGGTGATTTCACCGCGCCCGAACTGCGCAAGCAGGCCGCGCCGGCGCGCCATCGACGGGCGGAAGAAGTCGGCATCGAACTCGTCCAGGGCCTGCTGGATCTCGGCGCGGATGGCTGCCTTGTCGCCGAGGGCCTGGCCCAGCGTGGCCGCCTTGCCGAAGGTGCGCAGGATGCGCAACAGCCGGCTGGTTTCCTCCGGTGAACGGGCCGGCCGGTCCACGCCCGAGAAGTCGGCCGTCAGGTTCATCATCACGCGAAAGCCGAAGTCGACCAGGTCGGTCCGGCCAGCGGCGAGGCAGGGCGCGAGCGTCTCGCGCAGCGTGGCCGGGAACACCTGCTTCTCATACCACTCGAAGAAGTCGCGCCGGAACACCTTGATCTCGATGTTGCGCCGGGCGCGGTGCTCGTCGCCGTGCAGGTTGACCAGCACCTTGTCCATCAGGATCGCACCTTCGTCGTACAGCGCCTGGCGCAAGTCGGTCAGGCGCAGGGTGTCGCTGGCTTGCTTGTAGTCGGACACGACGATCGGTGGCATGGCGGCTCCTCGACTTTGTTTACGGCGGTACGCTTGCTTCGCGGGGTCGAGCTCGATCCTGAGCTGGCGCCGGTCCCAGTTGGCGGCGGCCTCGGCGACGTTGCGGTACAGGGCCTGAATGCCTTCCCCTGGAATATAGACCTCCATCATGTGGCCAAGCATCGGGCGCGTGTCCAGGAATGCCGCGCCGCGCCCCCCAGCGGTGCGCACCTCGGCGGCCACTGGATAACCGAGGGCGACGTAGTGTGCGACAAGCCGGTCGTAGTCGTCGGGGATGACAGCCACGTGGTGCAGGCCTTCCTCGCCCCTGGCGAACATGTCGCGAAACGCCGAGGGCGCGTCGCAGTGCTGCTGCACCAGTTCCACCTGGATCGGCCCGGCCTGCACGTAGACGGCCGACATGTCGATGGTGGACGGCGCGCCGCGGTAGCGCACATGGGGCATCTCGATATGGCGGCGCACGAAGAACGGGCCGATGCCCCACAGGGCATGCCAGCGCGCGATGGCGGCGTCGATGTCGTTGACGACGTAGGCGTTCTGGATCAGGTGGTGGGTGAAGCGCATGGTGGTGTGTTAGCGGTCAGAAGTTGGAGACACCCAGGCCCAGGCCGCCGTCGACCTCGAGCGCGACGCCGGTGACCCA
>JANMZX010000099.1:0-7381 GCA_031383745.1 Rhodoferax sp.
ATTCGGTCAGCAGGTCGGCGTTCTGCAGGCGCAGGCTCTTTTCCATGCGGCGGCTGTTGGCGTAGGTTTCCACGCCCACGGGGGTGACGCCCAGGGCGTGGAAACCTACGCCAACAGCCGCCGCATGGAAAAGAGCCTGCGCCTGCAGAACGCCGATCTGCTGACCGAATACAACCTGCTCGAATGCGACCTGGCCCGCCCCAAGGTGAAGGCCGCCGATTTCCACGGTAAAGAGGCACACCTCAAGTTCCGCGAGCGCGAGCACCAGTCCGCGACGCTTTGCACCCTGGTGATGACCAGCAACATCGACAGCACCGGCGTGGCCCGCTACCCGCTGGGCAACCTGCCAGTGATGGACCCGGCGACCGGCGCCACGCTGATCGACGCGCAAGGCCGCCGCTCCTACACCACCAGCATCGCCTTCGGTCCGACACTGGGCAAGAACATTGCGTTGGCCTATTTGCCGCATGCCTACTGCGAGGTCGGCCGGGAACTGCAGATCCAGTACTTTGGGGATGTCTACCCGGTCAAGGTCGCGGCGGTGGGCTACAGTTCCCTGTACGATCCGGAGAACTCCAAGCCAAGGTCCTGAGCGCAGCCACCAGGATACCCGGGCATTTGCATGGAGTCCCGCCATGGCGCACCGAATCTATGTCCGACAACAAATCCGAAAGCCTCCAGCCCGTGCTGGTCACTGCGGGCAGCGTCATGGCGTCCGCTGACGCCTCGGACGTCGAGAACGCGCCCCGATTCCGGGTCGCTGCCGCCCGGCGCATGTTGTACCGGGCGGGGCTCGACAGCCAGGTGGGCGGCCATGTGAGCTTGCGGGTGCCGGGCGAGGACGCTTTCTGGGTGACGCCGTTCCAGTACTTCGACGAGACCCTTCCCGAACATGTGTCCAAGGTGGGTTTCGACCTGACGGTCCGGGAGCCAGGCACGTTGCCGGCGTCGCCGGGCATCAATTTCCACGCGTCGGTCATGCTGGCGCGGCCAGACGTGAACTGCGTGATCCACACGCATGCCAAGACCATCGCCACGCTGGCTACCACGCGCAGGAAGTTCGGCGTCTACTACGTCTACGGCAGCATGTTCGCCGATCTGGTGGCTGAATTCGTCGACGATCCGCGCATGACGCCAGACCAGGAGGGCGCGGCTATCGCCGCCGCCATGGGCCAGAACAAGGTGGTGCTGATGCCGCACCACGGCTCGGTGCACGTGGGCGAAAGCCTGGAGTTCGCCACCGTCGAGACCATCGCGTTCAACCTGGCCTGCGAATACCAGCTTGCGGCGATGGCGGTGGGCGGCGAGCCGATGGATCCGTCAACGGCTCGCTCGTACCGTGACGCGTACTACAAGTATGGATTTCGCGAGCAGATGTGGCTGGCGAACTACCGCCGCCTGCGCACGAGTGATCCGGATCTGTTTGCCGCTGCGGGCTTGCGGTAGCGCTTGGCCCGCGCCGGTCGATCGGCCGGGATCGCGGTAGCATGTCAGTTGCGGAGCGCCCAAGGGTCTTGGTTCGTGTCCGCCCGGAGGACGACCATGCCAAGAATCCGATCTCTGTCCGTCGACGAATTCGACCCGGAACTTCGCGCCATGCTGCGTGCGCAGGACAAGTCGGAGCGCGAACTGCGCCCGACCAGCATCCGCGCCCACCATCCTGAGTTTGCGAAGGCGTATGTGCGTTTTGGCGCTGCGATGAAGCAGTTCGCGGTGTTGCCGGCGCGCCTGCGTGAACTGCTGCGGCTGCGGATCGCCTTCCATAACCAGTGCCGCAGCTGCATGGCGATGCGCTACGCCGACGCCGTCGATGACGGTGTCACCGAAGACCTGGTGTGTGCGCTCGAGCGGCCGCAGGAAGCGCCCGACCTCAGCGCCGCCGAACGCGTCGCGCTGCGATTTGCCGACCTGCTGGCGACCAACCACCTGGCGATCGATGACGCCTTGTATGCAGAGTTGGCGGAGCACTTCAACGAGATGGAGATGGTCGAACTCGGGTCGGTCTGCGCCCTGTGCGTCGGTTTCGGCCGCCTGTCGGCCACCTGGCAGATGGTCGAGGACCTGCCTGACCGGTTCCGCGCCGAGGGCGGCGACGCGGTGACTCCCTGGGGGCCGGATGCATGGGTCACGGCGCGCGCCGCAGGATCAGCGCAAGACACCACCACACAGCGCCTGTGACGATGTTGAACTTCCTGCATGGCGTGTCGCGTTGGCTGCGCCCCGCGCTGCGTGCGGGGATGGTCACAGCCTGCCTTGCCATGGCAATGGGTGCGCAGGCTTTCGACCTGCAGGCCCACCGCGGTGGTCGCGGCCTGCGGCCCGAGAACACGCTGGTGGCATTCGAACATGCGATCCGCATGGGCGTGACGACGCTGGAACTCGACATCGCGATCACGGCCGACGGCGTCGCGGTCATCTCGCATGACCCGGCGCTCCAACCGGCGCTGACGCGCGACGTCCGGGGTGAGTGGCTGGACGGGCCCGGGCCGCTGATCAACACCCTGACGTTGGCGCAGGTCCAATCCTACGACGTCGGGCGGCTCAACCCGGCGCATGTGTATGCGCGGGATTTCCCCGGACAGCAGGCGCGCGACGGCACCCGCATACCCACGCTCGCGTCGCTGTTCAAGCTGGTCCGGGAGATGGGCGCGACGGATATCCGCTTTGACATCGAGACCAAGATCGACCCGCGTCACCCCGGCAACACCCTGCCTCCCGAGGCTTTTGTGAAGACGCTGCTGGAGGTGATCCGCGAAGCCGGCATGCTTCAGCGCGTGATGGTGCAAAGTTTCGACTGGCGCACGCTGGCGCTGGTGCAGCGCCTGGAACCACAGATCCGCACTGTCTACCTGACCTTCGAGTCCAGCGCCATGGACAACACCAGGGATGTCCTCTGGACAGCCGGCCATGTGCTCAAGGACTTCGATGGTTCCGTGCCACATATGGTCCGGGCGGCTGCCGGCAAGGTCGCAGCCGCGACCTGGGCCCCGCATGTCGGCAACCTCACGCTGGAACGGCTCAGACAGGCCCAGGCCCTGGGGCTGCAGGTGATCCCCTGGACGGTGAACGACAAGTTGCAGATGGAGCGGCTGATCGACTGGGGCGTGGACGGCATCATCAGCGACTACCCGGACCGTTTGCGCGAGGTGATGGCGCGAAAAGGCCTGCCCCTGCCCAAGGGCGTTCCGAACTGAGACACTGCCTTGGCAGTGAAGGTGGATCTGCGGCGCTTTGTCTATGATCGACCACATGCAGTTGCAGGACGTTCTCTATTCGCAGGGATTTGGTACCCGCCGCGTCTGTGCCGGGTTGGTCCAGCAGGGCCTGGTGCAGGTGTTCAATGGCGCGGCCAACGCCGATGCCGCACCCGTGGCCTGCACCGCGCCAGCCATGGAGGTGCCGGCCACCGGATTGCGTTTCCGCGTGCAAGGCGTCGATTGGCCGTACCACGAAAAGGCCTACCTGATGCTGCACAAGCCGGCCGGGACCGAATGCTCGCAAAAGCCCTCGACCTATCCGAGCATTTACACGCTGTTGCCGTCACCGCTGCGGATGCGGCCCCAGAAAGCCGCGGTGCAGGGTGTGCAGGCGGTCGGGCGGCTGGATCAGGACACCACCGGCCTGCTGCTGCTGACCGACGATGGCAAGTTCATCCACCGCATGAGCTCACCGCGCCACCACGTGCCCAAGGTGTACGAGGTCACGGTCAAGCACCCGCTGGACGACAAGCAGGTGCGCCGCCTGCTTGAGGGTGTGGTGCTGGATGACGACCCGAAGCCGGTACGCGCCGCAACGTGCGAGGCGGTGGCCGATCACCACCTGCGCCTGACATTGACCGAAGGCAAGTACCACCAGGTCAAACGCATGCTGGCTGCGGTCGGCAACCGGGTCGAGGCCTTGCACCGCTCTCGTATCGGCGGCCTGGAGCTGCCACCCGATCTGGCGCCTGGCCAGTGGCGTTGGCTGGGCGCGCAGGAACTGGCAGCAATCAGCGCCTGACGCTGGCGGACGCGCGTCAGCCCAGACGCGACAGGAACGCGGTGACATGCCGCAGCGTTTCCTCTGGCGCGTCGCGGTGCGGCGAATGGCCGCAGGCCGGCAACACCAAGCGCTGGATCTGTTCGGTGGGCAGGTGGATCTGCTCAATCTGGGCCAGTGTGCCGTACGGGTCGTCCACACCCTGGATCGCCAACACCGGTGCGGCGATCCGGGTGCAGTCGGCACGGATGTCGAAATTGCTGAACGCCTGGCTGAGCCAGACGTCGTTCCACTGCCAGAACGCACCGTCGACGTCAGCGTGGTAACGCGCCAGCCGGTCGCGCAAGGCGCCGTCCAGGAAGGCCTGGCGGGCCGCTTCGATGGCGCGGATCGACACTTCCTCGACCACCACATGGGGCGCCATCGCAATGCACGCGCGCACCGGGAACCGGCTGGCGTGCAGCAGCGCAATGCTGGCGCCGTCGGAGTGCCCGAGCAGCACCGGGGCATGTAACGCCAGCTCGGCAAGCAGGGCCGGCAGAACGTCGAACGCCTCCCGGTGCAGGTAGTCGGCCGGTAGGCGGCCGCCTGTACGCACATCGGCGACGGGGTCGGATCGTCCATATCCCCGCCGCGAGTAGACCCACCCGGCGCGGCCCGTCGCCGCGCAGACCGCCCGGGGCCAGTCGCGCCACATGGCGGCGGACCCCAGGCCCTCGTGCAGGAACACCAAGGGCGCCAGCGATCCCGGGTTGCCGGCGCTGGCGATGTGCTGCACTTCCAGTTGGCAGCCCTGCAGATTGACGCGGTCCATGGGAGGGATCGTACCGGTTCACCCGGCGGCCGTTATGCTTGCGCCATGAACCTGTTCCTGGATTCCTTCTGGCGCGCCGTGGCCTACTGCATGCGACCACGGGTGATCGCGCTGTCGTTTCTGCCCCTGGTCCTGATGGTGGCGCTGTCCCTGGGGTTGGGCTACCTCTACTGGGACGCGGCGCTGGAGTGGGTCCGCAATGCGCTGGAGGCATCGTCGATCATCACGACCATGCTCGACTGGTTGCAGGGCATCGGCGCCGGTGCGCTAAAACCGGTGCTGGCCCCGCTGATCGTGATCTTTGCGGTGACGCCCCTGATCGTGGTGGTGTCGCTGCTGATCGTTGCGCTCCTGATGGCGCCGGCCCTGGTCTCCCTGGTCGCGGAGCGGCGGTTCCCGAACCTGGAACGCAAGCGCGGCGGCTCCTGGCTCGGCGCCCTGGTCTGGTCGCTCGGGTCGACCCTGCTGGCATTGATCGCCCTGCTGGTTTCGGTGCCGCTGTGGCTGGTACCCCCCCTGATACTGATCCTGCCGCCCCTGATCTGGGGCTGGCTCACCTACCGGGTCATGGCCTACGACGCGCTGGCGGAACATGCCAGTCGCCAGGAGCGCATCGAGATCTTTCGCCGCCACCGCGGCTGGTTGCTCGGCATCGGTGTGCTGACTGGTTTCCTGGGGGCTGCGCCGAGCCTGTTGTGGGCCTCCGGCGCCTTGTTTGCCGTGGCGTTTGTCATCCTGATTCCGTTTGCGGTCTGGGTCTATACCCTGGTGTTTGCGTTTTCTGCCTTGTGGTTTGCCCATTTCAGCCTCGCGGCGTTGCAGGCGCTGCGGGCCGATGCGGCAGCAGTGCCGCCCCCCCCGCCCGCCGGACCGGCCGTGGACACATCACCCGTTGTAGCATTGCCGCATGCAAACAACTGACGCGATGCCGCCCGCTGGCGGCCGGGCTCCGGACGTCGGCCTGATCATCATCGGCGATGAGATCATGTCCGGCAAGCGGGCCGACAAGCACCTGCCGGCCGTCATTGAGCGACTGCAGGCGCGTGGGCTGCCACTGGCCTATGCCGATTACGTGGGTGATTCGCCAGAACGCATCACCCGCACGCTACGGCGCGCGTTTGCATCCGGCGACATCGTGTTCTCCTGCGGCGGCATCGGCGCGACGCCCGACGACCACACCCGCCAATGCGCAGCGCAGGCGCTCGGTGTGCCACTCGAATTGCACCCACAGGCGCGCCTGCTGATCGAGGAGCGCATGCGTGACGTGGCACTGGAGCAAGGCTTGCCGTTCGAGCCTGACCGCACCGACAATCGCCATCGGCTGAACATGGGCGTGTTCCCGGCGGGGGCTGGCATCATTCCCAACCCCTACAACAAGATCCCGGGTTTCAGTTGTACGACCGTTGCAGGTGGCCTCGCCGCCGGGGGCGTGCATTTCGTGCCCGGCTTCCCGGTCATGGCATGGCCGATGGTGGAATGGGTGCTGGACACGCATTACGCCCATCTTGCGCAGCGCCGTACCTGGACGGAACTGTCCGTGATCGTGTTTGGCGCGATGGAGGCGACATTGACCCCGCTGATGGAGGACATCGAGCGGCGTTTCCAGGGCGTCAAGGTGTTCAGCCTGCCCAGCGTGGACCATCCGCAGCATGGCCGGCATATCGAACTCGGCGTCAAGGGTGAGGGCGGCGAGGTCCAGTCGGCCTTCGACGCGATGAAGACTGGCTTGCGCCATTTCGATGCCCGATTGGGCCCCGAACTGGTGCGGGACTGATTTGCACCAAGTAGGTGCGTTCGTGATGCATTATTTCGGTGCATTGTCCTGCGCGCCGGGTTGCACGATGCGCTCGCGTTGTTCCCTGGAAAGCCTGAAACACAGGGCAAAATAGCGTGCTTTGCAGAATGGTCCTGGCTGCCGGCCTTGGCACAGAAACTGCGTTTGCTTCCCCGTACACAATTCTCAACCACCGCCCAACAGGAGTATTTGATGGCAAAGACCGTCGCAGACGTAATCAAGATGGTGAAAGAAAACGAAGTCAAGTTCGTTGACTTCCGTTTCACCGACACACGTGGCAAGGAGCAGCATGTGACCGTGCCGGTCTCGCATTTCGACGAAGACAAGTTCTCGTCCGGTCACGCGTTCGACGGTTCGTCGATCGCCGGATGGAAAGGCATCGAAGCCTCCGACATGCTCCTGATGCCCGATCCCAACACCGCCAACATCGATCCGTTCTTCGAAGAAACCACGATGTTCCTGAGCTGCGACGTGGTCGAGCCCGGCGACGGCAAGGCCTATGACCGCGATCCGCGTTCGATCGCCAAGCGCGCAGAAGCCTATCTCAAGGCCTCGGGCATGGGGGACACCGCCTACTTCGGCCCGGAACCCGAGTTCTTCATTTTCGACGACGTGCGCTGGGGCGCCGACATGTCGGGTTCCTTCGTCAAGATCGACGAGTACGAGGCGCCCTGGAACAGCGGCAAGAAGATCGATGGCGGCAACAAGGGCCACCGTCCGACCGTCAAGGGCGGCTACTTCCCGGTGCCCCCGGTCGACAGCACGCAGGACCTGCGCGCCGAGATCTCCCTGAT
>JANMZX010000134.1:0-2372 GCA_031383745.1 Rhodoferax sp.
CCCCATCACGCCGGCCAGGATGGCCATGCGCTCGCGCTCGCTGTGGATGATTTCGCGGGCGAGATGCTCCTCGAATGTGGCGGCGGCGTCAGGCACAACCAACTATACGTCGCGCAGGTGGATTCCGGCCATGGGTGACCTGCGACAGCAGCGCGTCTTTTGCACACCTTGTGCAGACCAGGGTGCATTTGCCTGCGAGGTGATCGCGAGCTCGAACGAATGGCCAGCGCCACTATCACTGCTGCAGGCGCATGACGCCACGCCTTCCCGGATGCACGCTCACAAGCAAACGCCGGGCCGCCCCAAGTCTGCTTGCTCCCCCTCGGGGGGGCGGACGCCGCGAGGCGGAAATGGATGGACGCATCGACACCGTGATCCTCTCGGCCCAACAGTTCGACGCGCTGAAATCCGCAGGTCAACCCAGGACATTGGCGCAGCGCAAACGGGCATTCGAGCAGACGCACAAAGCCTGGATCGACGAGCAGAACGCCCGATTCGAGAAACGCGGGCTGTGGTGCGACGACCTGCGGGTCTGGTAGGGCATGGCCCCGGTTTCACGCGATCGCCCGGCCCCATGCAATACGACGTTCATGACAACCCAAGCCCACGGATGCGCGATCAGTATCCTTACATCGTTGATATCCAAAGCGACCTGCTGGGCAGTCTGGCAACACGCATGGTTGTGCCACTCGCCGTGACCACACTCGACGCCCATGATGTGCCACGACAGCTTTGCCCGGTGATAGCTGTCAAGGGGAAGAATCTGATGCTGGTCGCTTTTGAAGCGGCGCCGCTGGGAAGGCGCCTTTTGAAGAACAAGCTGGCTTCCGTGAAGCACCGCGCGAGCGACATCATTGCCGCGATGGATGCCGTGGTGAGTGGCGTTTGATTCTGGCGTCGCGCATGGTGGCGAGCCGGTGCTGTCCTGCCCGTGAGACTTGGCACTCGGCCGGCTCAAAGCCAACTGACAATCGACGTCGCTGGCAGACTCGGCGGCGATTCATGCGCTGCGCATCGCCAATACGCAGGCCGGGCGTCAGCCAATGCGTGCGGTGGCCTTTGCCGGTCCCACAGGCATACTGCCGCATGGTGCGATGCCAACACATGCCCGATGGCGCGGGTTTTCCATCGTGCCGGGACTCAGCTTTTGTCGCCAATCGCCAAGAGAGCCGGGCTGATGATGTCGTGCGCCTGTTCGAGGCAGTGCGCAAACGGGCGTTGAAACCCGATCGCATCGATGGCTTCGAATTCCTGGCGCAGCAGGTCGGCGCGCAGTGCAAGCCGGTGCAGAAATGCGGCACCATGGCGCCGGAAAAATGGCGCGGCTTGCTGAATCGCCGCAGGCTGCGCGTCCGCCACGGCGCACAGGTCGTATAGATCCCTGGCTTTTGCCTGGTCACCCCGGTGCCACATTTTCTTGGCAATGATCTCCGCGCAGGTTTCGAACCGGATATCCCGCCCGGCGTGGCGCACCCAATCGAACGGCTGCGCAGTCAGTGTGGTGCCCACAACGATGTCGATTTCGCCGGCCGGCAAAAAGAACTTGATGAATTCGGCGTTCTCCTGGTAGTCGGCGCTGACTTGTTCGGCAACGTCACTCAAGCGTGGATTGATGTAACCCAGGTACTGCGGGTCAGGTACGAACAGGTCGATGTCCTTGCTTTGGCGGTGGCCAATACGCAGCATCAGCACGGTGCCGCCGCCAAACGTCCAGAGGGGCTGGTGGGTCTGGCTCTCCAGGTGCGCCATCAAGCTCAGGGCGGCAGGGAGGAGTTCTGCCCAGACACCTGGCCGGTGGAGGTCGATGCCGCCTATTGCCATAACGCGCGGCTGGTCTTGAGTTGGCCGGCCAACATCCGCATTCTTTGCCAGACCAGCGCGCGCTCGTTGCCATGGTCGATATGCAACTGTTCAACGACTGCAGCCAGCAGCGCGACCGGGGCTTCGTCCAGCAAAGTATGCAGGTGTGGCAGGAAATCCCGCGATACACCGGCACCGGTGAGTGCATCACGCAAAACGTCTGCTGGCATCGGGACGCGGTAACTGACGCTGGCCGAGCGTGCTGCGAGATCCAGGGCCGGGCTTTTGCTGCGGTGCTGCCGAACGGGTCTGGGGCGAGCCGTGTCAAGCTGAATCGACAGACCGAGTGTGCCCAGCAACTTGGCGGCCCGGGTCAAGCTCAGGTCCTTGATCGATCCGTTCTCGGTTTGGTTGACGGTCGCGCGCGACAGACCACTGAGCCTGGCCAGTGCGGTTTGGGTCAACCCCATGTCGCAGCGGCGGGTACGAATGCTTGCGCCAAGTTCCAGAATTGCTGACATGAAGGAAGCGTATGCGCGTGTGTCGAGTTTGTCAAAAATATTCTACAAACT
>JANMZX010000139.1:0-2925 GCA_031383745.1 Rhodoferax sp.
TGATGGAATCCTATTCGCTGCTGATTGCCGCCACGCTGAACGCCGGCACCGTGCTGGCGCTGGCCTCTCTGGGCCTGTTGGTCAACGAGAAGGTCGGCATTGTCAATCTGGGGGCCGAGGGCATGATGCTGTGCGCCGCGATTGCCGGCTTCGCCGCCGTCGTGCACACCGGCAATGACTGGCTGGGTTTTGCGGCCGGCATGGCGGTGGGGGCCTTGCTGGCTGCGCTGTTCGGGCTGCTGGTCATCTGGCTCAACACCAACCAGTTCGCGACCGGACTGGCACTCACGCTGTTCGGCACCGGTTTTTCGGCGTTCGTCGGCACCGGCTACGTGCAGGCCAGGATTCCCGAGCGCCCCAGCTTCGGCATCCCGGGGCTGGCGGACATTCCCCTGGTCGGGCCGGCCTTGTTCCGCCACCATCCGCTGGTCTACCTCACGGTGGTGCTGGCCCTGGTGCTGATCTGGTTCATGTACCGCACCCGCAGCGGCCTGGTGATGCGCAGCGTCGGCGAGAGCCCGGAGTCGGCCCATGCGCTGGGGTATCCGGTGCGCAGGATCCGGCTGTTGGCGGTGGTCGCGGGAGGCGCCTTGTGCGGTCTGGCGGGTGCGTACCTGTCGGTGATCTACACGCCGCTGTGGGTAGAGGGCATGGTGTCGGGCAAGGGCTGGATCGCGCTGGCGCTGACCACCTTTGCCACCTGGCGCCCGGCACGCGTGCTGCTCGGCGCGTATCTGTTTGGCGGCGTCACCATGCTGCAGTTTCACCTGCAGGGCGTGGGCGTCGAGGTCCCCAGCCAGTTCCTGACCATGCTGCCCTACCTGGCCACCATCGTGGTGCTGGCACTTATTTCTCGCAACCCGCAATGGATCCTGATCAATATGCCGGCGTCGATTGGCAAGCCCTTTTATCCCGGCTCATAATGAGCGTTTTTTCGCAACCCTCCCACTTGAGGACCCCCATGACAGACCTGAACAAACGATCCCTTATCAAGGTTGCCGCGTTGACCGCCATTGCCGCTGCGGCGCTGGTTGGCTGTGGCAAGAAAGAGGAGGCCAAGCCCGCCGCGGCGCCACCCGCACCCGCGCCGGTGGCTGCCGCGTCGGCTCCGGCCAAGGCCGCGCCGCTCAAGATCGCGTTCGCCTATGTCGGCCCGGTGGGTGATGGCGGCTGGACCTTCGCGCACGACAGCGCGCGCAAGGCGCTGGAAAAGGAATACGGTGACAAGATCGTCACCTCCTTCGTCGAGAACGTGCCCGAGTCGGCCGATGCCGAGCGGGTGATCCGCGACATGGCCGGCCAGGGCAACAAGCTGATCTTCGGCACCACCTTCGGCTACATGGAGCCGATGCTCAAGGTGGCCGCCGACACCAAGGGTGTGATGTTCGAACATGCCACCGGGTACAAGCAGGCCGAGAACATGCGCACCTACGACAGCCGCACCTACGAAGGCGCCTACATGGCCGGCGTGATCGCGGGCAAGATGACCAAGAGCAACACCCTGGGGGTGGTGGCCTCGGTGCCGATCCCCGAGGTGATCCGCAACATCAACAGTTTCACGCTGGGCGCGCAGTCGAGCAATCCGAAGATCAAGACCAAGGTGGTCTGGGTCAACGAGTGGTTCAACCCGCCCAAGGAAACCGAAGCCGCCACCTCGCTGATCAACGGCGGCGCCGACGTGCTGTTCCAGAACACCGATTCCCCGGCCGTGCTCAAGACCGCGCAGGACAAGGGCAAACGCGCCTTCGGCTGGGATTCGGACATGACCGCCTACGGCCCCAAGGCGCACCTGGCATCGGCCATCATCAACTGGGCGCCGTACTACATCAAGGCCACCAAGGACGCGCTGGACGGCAACTGGAAGGGCGGCACCGGCGTGTGGTGGGGCCACAAGGAAGGCGCCATCGACATGGTGTCGATCGCCGAAGACGTGCCGGCCGAAACCAAGGCCAAAATCGACGAGATCAAGGCCGGGCTGAAGGCCGGCACCTTCAGCATCTGGAAGGGCCCGATCATGGGGCAGGATGGCAAGGAGATCCTGGCCAAGGACGCCGTGGCCGACGACAAGTTCCTGGGCGGTGTGAACTTCTACGTCAAGGGCGTCGAAGGCAAGGTGCCTGGCGGCAAGTGATCACCGGCACCTCTTGGTGAGCCGGCAAAGGCTGCCTTCGGGCGGCCTTTTCATTTTTTGGGAGGAATCCGCGTGATAGTCAAACCTGTTGCCGCCGACCGGCTGCCCGACCTGTTGCGGGCGATGCCCAAGGCCGAACTGCACATGCACATCGAGGGCTCGCTGGAGCCGGAACTGATCTTCGCGCTGGCGGCGCGCAACCGGATGGAGTTTCCGTACCCGGACGTGGAAGCACTGCGCCGCGCCTATGTGTTCGACAACCTGCAGAGCTTCCTGGACATCTACCATGCCGGCACCAAGGTGCTGCGCACCGAGCAGGACTTCTATGACATGGCCCACGCCTATCTGGCGCGTGCGCATGCCGACAACGTGCTGCACGCCGAGATATTCTTCGATACCCAGACCCACACCGGACACGGCATCGATGCCGGTGTCGTGATCCGCGGGCTGCACCGGGCCTGCGTCGACGCAGGCACCGAGTTCGGCATCAGTGCATCGCTGATCCTGTGCTTTCTGCGCCATCTCAGTGAACAGGCCGCTTTCGAATGCCTGGAAGAGGCGCTGCCGTTCCGCGACCAGCTGGTCGGCATCGGCCTGGCGTCGAGTGAACTTGGGCACCCGCCGGAGAAGTTCGCACGGGTGTTCGCGCGTTGCCGCGAGCTCGGTTTCCGCCTGGTGGCGCATGCCGGTGAAGAAGGGCCCCCGGCCTACATATGGAGCGCGCTCGACGTGCTCAAGGTCGAACGCATCGACCATGGCGTGCAGGCCATGCGTGATCCGCTGCTGATGCAGCG
>JANMZX010000716.1:0-1933 GCA_031383745.1 Rhodoferax sp.
CACCGGCAAGTCGCGCGACTGCTCGGCGCCGCCGGTGAGCAGGACGGCATCGAAATCGGCCAGCAACCGGGCCGGGGTCAGCGTTTCCCTGGCCCAGTTCGTGACCTTCGAGCCCTTGGGCATCTCTCCTACCAGGACCCCCGTGCGAAACACCACGCCCTCGGCCTGCATCTGCGCCACACGACGGTCGATGTGCGACTTCTCCATCTTGAAATCGGGGATGCCGTAGCGCAGCAGCCCACCGACGCGGTCGTTCTTCTCGAACACCGTCACCGCGTGCCCGGAGCGCGCCAGTTGCTGGGCCGCCGCCAGGCCGGCCGGCCCGGAACCCACCACGGCGACATTCCTGCCGGTCTTGTGCAGCGCAATCTGCGGCTGAACCCAACCCTCCTTCCAGGCCCGGTCGATGATGGCGTGCTCGATCGACTTGATGCCAACCGCATCGTCATTCACATTCAGTGTGCATGCCGCCTCACATGGAGCCGGGCAGATGCGCCCGGTGAACTCCGGGAAGTTGTTGGTACTGTGCAGCACCGCGATCGCGTTGCGCCAGTCGCCCTGGTAGACCAGGTCGTTGAAATCCGGAATGATGTTGTTCACCGGGCAGCCGCTGTTGCAAAACGGCGTGCCGCAGTCCATGCAGCGTGCGCTTTGCACCTTGGCCTTCTCGTCGTCCAGCGTGAGCACGAATTCCTTGTAGTTCTTCAGGCGCTCCGGCACCGGGCGGTAGCCCTCCTCCAGACGCTCGTATTCCATGAATCCTGTGACTTTTCCCATTTTTCGGTCCTGTGGTGGTCGTGTGCGCGGTGCGGGTCAGCTGGCGGCGACCGATGCCGTGTTTTCGGCGCTGCGGACGCGGGCAGCTTCGGCGGCGGCCTTGCGTTCAGCCATGCCATCGAGCGCACGCTTGTATTCGATCGGGAACACCTTGACGAAGCGGCTGCGTGCCTGTTCCCACGTGTCCAGCAGTTCGCGTGCGCGCTTGCTGCCGGTCCAGCGGTTGTGCTCCTCCAGCAGTTTGCGCAACTGCGTTTCGTCGGGCAATCCGTTGTGCCAGGCGCCCGACGCTCCACCGGTCGCCTTTTGCTCGGTGGCCGACAACACCGGCTCCAGTGCCACCATCGCCGTGTTGCAACGACGGGCGAACTGGCCGTCCTCGTCGTACACATAGGCCACGCCACCACTCATGCCGGCGGCGAAGTTGCGGCCGGTCTTGCCCAGCACCACCACTGTGCCACCGGTCATGTATTCGCATCCGTGGTCACCCGTGCCCTCGACCACTGCTGTTGCACCGGACAGGCGCACGGCGAACCGTTCTCCCGCCACGCCGCTGAAGAAGGCTTCTCCCGTGGTCGCACCATACAGCGCGGTGTTGCCGATGATGGTGTTGTGGGTGGACGCGCCGCGGAAGTCGATGCTCGGGCGGACCACCACCCGGCCCCCGCTCAGGCCCTTGCCGGTGTAGTCGTTGGCGTCGCCAATCAGGTACAGCGTGATGCCGTTGGCCAGGAAGGCCCCGAAGGACTGGCCTCCCGTGCCCTCGAGCTGGATGCGGATCGTGTCGTCGGGCAGGCCCTGCGGATGCACCTTGGTCAGCGCGCCGGACAGCATCGCGCCCAGCGAGCGGTTGACGTTGCGCGCCACTTCCATGAACTTGACCTTCTCGCCACGGTCGATGGCGGCGCGGGATTTTTCGATCAACAGGTTGTCGAGCGAGCGCTCCAGGCCGTGGTCCTGTGGCTGTACGTGGAAGCGCGGCACATCGGCGGGCGCCGACGGCTGCGCGAACAGGCGGCTGAAATCCAGGCCGCTGGCCTTCCAGTGCGCGATGCCCTTCGCCGAGTCGAGCAGGTCGGCGCGGCCGATCATGTCGTCGAACTTGCGGATGCCGAGCTGCGCCATGATCTGGCGCACTTCCTCGGCCACGAAGAAG
>JANMZX010000185.1:0-6345 GCA_031383745.1 Rhodoferax sp.
GGCAGGGCCAGCCCCAGTTCCGGCTTGCCGTCATCGGCCACCTTCCGCTTGGCGAACTTGCGCAAGCGCGCGAGTTCGACTGGGTCCACTTCGCCGTGCATGTCCAGGATGGCGGAGCCCACACCCTTCTTGTCCAGCGGCCCGCCGCGCAAGGCATTGAGCTTCAGGCCACGCAGCGTCGAATCGATCAGCGACAACGGGCCCAGCCCGTTGGCGACCAGTCCGATGGCCACAATCGCCGCTGCGGGCAACTCCGGCTGGCCGTCCCCGGCACCGGCGGTTTCCACGATGACGGCCGCCACCCGCGCCAGTGGCTCGGTGTCGTCGGACAGCTGTCCCGACGCCACCAGCGCGCGCAGGAACGGGCACGGGTTGTTGGCAGATACGGTGATCGGCGGGTGGGGTTTGTGGGGCATCGGGTCTCCAGACAGAAGGGGGCCTTCCGGCGCCCAGTCTCGCACCAACGGCTGGCGCCGGCAAACCAGTTCAGTCGGCCAGGGTCGCTGGCCTACACGCCATCCGCCAACATGTGCTGGCGCCGGACCGCTTGTGGCTGTTTCAGCCGCCGCGTCTTGCCGTCGTTCCCCGCACCAGCAGGCCAAAGGGCAACAGCGACTGCTGTGCGATCGGCGCTCCATCGATGGCAGCCAGGATCTGCATGGCGGCGATCTGGCCGAGCTCTCTGGTCGGCAGGCTGATGGTGGTCACGCCCGGAGTGATCTCGGCGGCGAGGTCGTGGTTGTCGATGCCACAAATGGACAGATCTTCAGGGACCCTGATCCCACGGCGTTGGGCTTCCAGCAGGACCCCAATGGCCAGCAAGTCGTTGCCGCAGAGGATGGCCGTCGGGCGATTCTTGGCCCGCAGCAACTCAGTCAACCCGATCCGCCCGCCACTGATTTTCAGTGCCTGCATGCTGACCTGGCCCTTGTCGATGCGAAGACCGGCTTCCTCCAGCGCGGCACGAAAGCCTGCAACGCGGTCACGGGCACGGTCGTTGTGCAATGTGTGGCCGGACACCATGGCAAGCTCGCGATGGCCCAGATCGAGCAAGTGGCGCGTACCCAGCCGCGCGATGGCCTGGTTGTCAAAACCGACAGACGGCAAACGGGCGTCGCACGACCACGTCAGCAAGCTTGGTCTGCCCCATTCCTGCACCACTTTCCAAAAGTTCTTGTGGTGTTCTGTCCCGACCACCACCAAGGCGTCGACACCTCGCTGTTGCAGTGACTGCACCAACGCCAGTTCGTTCACCGGATCGTATTCGTGGCTGGCCACCAGCAGATGAAAGCCCGCTGCCGCCAATGTCGTCTGCATCGCATGCGTGCTGCTGGCAAAAATGGCATGGTCCAGCGTCGGAATCACGCAGCCGACGGTCTTGGTGCGACCGGATGCCAGCGCACGTCCGGCGGCGTCGGGGACATAGCCCAGTTTCTGGATCGCGCGCTGGACCTGCTCCAGCGTGGTCGGCTGCACCCGGTGCGGCAGCGACAGGGCACGTGACACGGTGGCGGTAGACACCCCGGCGAGATGCGCAACATCTTCAAGACGAACTCGTTTGTGCATGGGGACTCGGACAGGATTCTGCGTTCATTGTGCAAGCGCTTGCAGATAGTTCGGCACTGGCCGATCCTGATATTCTAAGTGTTTTCCCTATGTTTTTGACTATCCGCATGGATAGGTGTTGACGTGATTCGCGCGAGTTGGGCAGAATTCGTGCAAGCGCTTGCATGACACAACCCGCACGTCTCCTGTCCCGACCATGATCACGGCAACACTGTCGGTCGTCGGCCTGTCGCGCCGCAGCTGGGTGGGGCTGGCGACCCTGCTCATCACCCTGGGCCTGTGGTGGCTGTTGACGGCGGTCACCGGCATCATTTCACCAGCCCGTTTTCCCGCGCCGCGCGAGGTGTGGGAGGCGCTGAACCAGATCGTCGTCGAAGGCTATGGCAATGGCCGCCTGCACCAGCATGTGCTGCACAGCCTGAAGCTGGTCGCGATGGGCTTCTCCATCGCCGCGGCGATCGGTGTGCCCCTGGGCCTGCTGATGGGTCATTCACGCCGGGCCGAAGCCCTGATCAATCCGGCCTTTCTGCTGCTGCGGCCGATTCCCCCGCTGGCGTGGATTCCGCTCGCCATCGTCTGGCTCGGTCTGGACGACGCCTCCAAGATGCTGGTCATCTTTGTCGCGGCTTTTGTTCCCTCGGTCATCAACAGCTACACCGGCGTGCGCAATATCGACGCCCCCATCATGGAGGCCGCGCGCATGCTCAACATTAGCGGCTGGAAGCTGGTGCGCGAAGTGTTGGTGCCGGGCGCCTTTCCGATGATCTTTACCGGTCTGCGCCTGTCATTGCAGGCCAGCTGGACGACATTGGTTGCGGCAGAGCTGATCGGCGCGCTGTACGGGTTGGGCAGCATATTGAACCAGGGCGCGCAGGACATCTACCCTGCCATGATCCTGGTGGCGATGGCCGGTGTGGCGATCTGTGGCGGTCTGACGACCGCCATCCTGGCAAAACTGGAAAGTGTCGCCATGCCTTGGCGCGTGGGCAGGGTTGCCGCATGAATGCCATGGCCCCGTCTTCCTCCAGCGCCAACACACGGCTCACCATCGTCGGCACGGTGGCGTTTTTTGGCCTCTGGTACCTGGCCGCCGTGCTGCATCTGGCGCCACCCCGTTTCCTTCCCATGCCGCACCAGGTGGCAGGCAAGCTGCTCGAACTGACACAGCAACCGTTTGCCGGCTTCACCTTGCAGCAACACATGCTGGCAAGCCTGCAGCGTTACGGCTGGGGCTTCGGCCTCGCAGCGGCCGTGGGTGTCCCGCTGGGGCTGATGATGGGCTGGTTTCGCTGGCTCGACGACATCATCACCCCGCTGTTCGACAGCATGCGCTTTGTTGCGCCTGTGGCCTGGGTGCCATTTGCCGCTCTCTGGTTTGGCACCGGTGCCGGGGGGCCCACGCTGATCATTTTTGCCGGCGCGTTTCCGCCCTGTCTCATCAACGCCTACCGCGGCGCGCGCGGCGTGGAGGTTCGCTACCTGGAAGCGGCAAACATGCTCGGTGTGGGAAGTTTCCGAATCATCACCGAAGTGCTGTTTCCGGCGGCCGTACCGTCCATCATTGCCGGCCTGCGCATCGGTGCCGGGCTGGGCTGGATGTCGCTGGTCGGCGCCGAGTTGATTGCGGCGTCCAGCGGCATGGGTTACCTCATAGTCAAAGGCCAAAGTGCCATCGCCACCGATATCGTGATGGCCGGCATGGTGGCCATCGGCATGGTCGGAGTGGTAATCGATATCGCCCTGCGCCGCCTCGAAACCGCCCTGCTCAGGCACCGGTTGGCCAACTGACACATCCCATGAGCAACATCCAGTTCAGCCACGTGGGCAAGGAGTTTCAACGCGACGGCAGGGCACTGTCGATCATCGAAGACTTTGACTTCACGGTGCAGGACCAGGAGTTCGTTGCGGTGGTGGGGCCATCGGGTTGCGGCAAGACGACCTGCATGCGCATGGCGGCGGGGCTGGAGTTCCCGTCGAGCGGGTCGGTCTCGGTGTCGGGACGGGCCGTTGCCCAGCCTGGACCGGATCGCGCCGTGGTGTTCCAGCAGTTCGCACTGTTCCCCTGGAAGTCGGTGTACGACAACATCGACTTTGGCCTGCGCGCCAAGAACCTGCCCAAGGAAAAACGCCATGAAATCATCACGCACTACATCGGCCTGATGAACCTCAAGGGTTATGAGTCGGCGTATCCGCACCAGCTCTCCGGCGGCATGCAGCAGCGCGTGGCGATTGCCCGCGCCTACGCGCTGGACCCCGATGTGTTGTTGATGGACGAGCCCTTCGGCGCGCTGGACGCGCAGACCCGCGTTGTCATGCAAGAGGAGTTGGTGAAGCTCGCGCGCAAGAACCCGCGCACCGTGCTTTTCATCACGCATGCGGTCGAAGAGGCGGTCTATCTGGCGGACCGGGTGGTCGTCATGACCAGCCGCCCGGGCCGCATCAAGGAAGTCCTGGACATCCGATCCGTGCGCCAGACCCAGAACTGGGACGAGCACCCGCGGATCGAGGATGTGATGGATCTCGAATCTTTTGTACACCTGCGCACCCGCATCTGGAAATCCCTGCGCCAGGAACACGCCGGAACCGATCACTGACCCCACGCCCCGCCACCTTTCCAGGAGACATCCATGTTGAAGAAATCACTCGTATTGCTGAGCCTTGCCGGCGCCTGCGGCGCGTCTTTGGCACAGACGCTGACGCCGATAAAGATCAGCTACCAGCCATCCCTGTATTGGGCCATGCCGTTCCACGTCGCCACCGAAAAGGGCTGGTGGAAAGAGGTCGGCCTGGCACCAGAGTTCAGCACCTTTCCGGCCGGAGTGCCCCAGATCGCGGCAGTGGCCGCCAAGTCCTGGGACGTCGGTGGTACTGGCTCGGTGCCTGCAGTGCTGGGCCATGTGCGTTTTGGCATCAAGACCATCGGCATCACCAATGACGAGTCGGCCGGCAACGCCCTGGTTGCAAGTGGCAAGAAGGCCCAGGAGTTTGCCAAGGACCCAGTGGCCGCCCTGCGCGGTCAGACCATTACTTTGACGCAGAACTCGACCGCCGACTTTGCGATCCAGTCCTGCCTGAAGAAATACGGCCTGAAGAAGGCCGACGTGGTCATGAAGAACATGGGGCAGGCAGAGATCATCTCTGCCCTGTCCTCCGGCAACACGGACCTCACCGGGCTGTGGGCACCCAATATCTACACCGTGGAAGAGAAGGCTGGCGCCAAAGTCATTTGCAGCGGCAAGGACGGTGGCGCCGTGGTGCCCGGCGCATTGATTGCACGTGGTGACTACGCCAAGGAAAACCCGCAAAACGTAGCCAAGTTCCTGGCCGTCTACCTGCGTGCCTGGAAGTGGATGGGCGCCCACAAGACCGAGTCCATCGCCATGATGAAGGACTTCTATGCCAAGGGCGGCGTCAGCATCAGCGACGCCTCGATGCGCAAGGAGTTTGACACCCGCCCGACGTTTGACCTGGCGCAGCAGCTCAAGATGATGGACCGCGGCGCTGGCAACTCGCAGGTGGACGCATGGTTCACGCAGATTGCGGTGTTCATGCGAGAGACTGGCGCCGTACCGACGGTTCCGCTGGCGCAGGACTTTGTCACCGGCGAGTTCATGGGCATGGTGCAGGCCGACCCCAAGTTGCGCGAATTCGCCAACAGCAGCAAGTAGGCCGATGCCCCACCGCGGCTGGCCCTGGAGCGAGGGTCGTTGCCGATGTCCCGTCAATTTCGGAGAATGACTTGACCATCCACTACCTGAAAAAGGCGGAAAATACGCCTGAAACCGAGACCGAGACCGCCCAGAAAGTGGTGACCGAGATGCTCGCGGCCATCACAAGCGACGGCGAGGCCGCGGTGCGCCGCTATGCCAAGACCCTCGACAAATGGGACGGCGATTTCATCCTGACACGGGCACAACTCGACGCCAATGCCGCAGAGGTGCCTGCCGGCGTCAAGACCGACATCGACTTCGCCATCCAGCAGGTCGTGGCCTTTGCCACAGCACAGCGCGAGTCGCTGACCGAGTTCCAGACCGAGTTGCATCCTGGCGTGACTGCCGGCCAGCGGGTATTGCCGGTCAACGTGGCCGGCTGTTATGCGCCAGCAGGCCGTTATGCGCACATTGCGTCCGCGTACATGGGCGTGGCAACCGCGAAGGCAGCCGGGGTGAAGACCATTCTGGCCTGCTCTGGCCCGTTTCGTGGCGGGCCCATGCACCCGTACATGATGTATGCCTTCGACAAGGCCGGCGCCGATGTCATCATGACGCTGGGCGGCGTGCAGGCGATTGCCACCATGGCCTATGGACTGTTCACGGGCAAACCGGCCGATGTGATTGTGGGGCCGGGTAACAAGTTTGTGGCCGAGGCCAAACGGGCGCTGTTTGGCAAGGTTGGCATTGACGTGTTTGCGGGCCCGACAGAGGTAGCGGTGATTGCAGATGAAACCGCTGATGCCGCGATTGTCGCCAGCGACATCGTGGGGCAAATTGAACATGGCCATGAGTCGCCGGGCTGGCTGATCACCAGCAGCCGTGCGCTGGCGCATGACGTGATGGCGCGGATACCTGGATTGATCGCCACGCTGCCGCCGATTGCGCGTGACGCGGCGGGTGCCGCGTGGCGCGACTATGGCGAGGTGATCGTTTGCGATACGGCGCAGGAGATGGTGGAAATCTCTGACCGTTACGCGCCCGAACACCTGGAAGTGCATGCAAAAGACCTGGACTGGTGGCTGGAAAACCTCACCTGCTACGGCTCACTTTTTCTGGGCGAGGAAAC
>JANMZX010000197.1:0-11111 GCA_031383745.1 Rhodoferax sp.
GAGGGAAGATTCAGGAACACCGCGTCGCCGCGACCCACCGCACGCACCAGGCTGGCGGGGTCGGCGAAATCTGCCGCCACAGTCTCAACCACATGCCCGTCGACCGATATCGGACGCGGATGTCGGCTGACCGCGACCGGCTGACAACCGGCACGCACCAGGGCCCGCACCTGGGCACTGCCCTGGTCCCCGGTGGCGCCGAAAACCACTACACGCATGCGGGTCGCCCGACACTGCAGGGCCAGTTCTGCCGCGCGATGCACCGTGGGCCGGCCGATGGCCGCCGGCGGCCCATGGCGGACGTTCGCTGCCACGTCGGCGCTGCCGCGCCGCTGGGTCTTTGGTATTCGTTGTTCCGGGCTCCCGCAGGCCAACCGAGTCGCTGGATCAGGTCGGCGGTGCGTTCGGCGCAGCGGCATAAAGGAGGAGCCCGAAGGGCGGGGGACAGCCGCGGAGCCGAATGCGCCGTCGGCCTGGTCTCACACCAAGCCACTGGTATCCTGGCTGTCACGGATTTGCGCAAGACCCACAACGTCCGCATGGGGCTACATGCAGTCCACTGCACCAGCCCGACGGACACTACGCGGAGCTGCGGTGGTGCCATGTCAAAGCGCCGGCTTGTACAGTGCCACGCCAGCCTCCGACACCCGGTGGCAGGCCACCTTGTGGCCGGGCAGCACCTCGCGCAGGGGCGGCGGTTCGGTGTGGCAACGCGCCTCGGCAAACGGGCAGCGGCCGGCAAAACGACAGCCCGGCGGCACGTTGATCGGGCTCGGCGGGTCGCCCTGCAGGCGGATGCGGTCGCGCCGGCTGCGGGTGCCGGGGTCGAAGGAGGGCGCTGCCGACCACAGCGCCAGTGTGTAGGGATGCAGCGGACGCTCGAACAGACCCTCGCGCGGGGCCTGCTCGACGATCTGGCCCAGGTACATCACGCCGATCGCGTCGCACATGTGGCGGATCACGCCCAGGTCGTGCGAGATGAACAGGTAGGTCAGCCCCAGGTCGCGCTGCAGTCGCTGCATCAGGTTGAGGATCTGCGCCTGGATCGCCACGTCGAGCGCGGACACCGGCTCATCACACACCACCAGCTCCGGCTTGGCCGCCAGCGCACGGGCCAGCACGATGCGCTGGCGCTGGCCGCCGGAGAACTGGTGCGGGAACAGCTGCAGTTGCTCGGGGCGCAGGCCGGTCTGCAGGAACAGGTGGCGCGCCAGTTCCGGGCGCTTGTCGGGCTCGCCCACGTCCATCAGTTCCAGCGCCTCCAGGATCGCGTCACCGGCGCGCTTGCGCGGGTTGAGCGACGCAAAAGGATCCTGGAACACCATCTGGAAACGCCGGCGCACCTTGCGCAGGCCTTCGCCCTCCAGCGCGCCGATGTCGTCCGTGCCCAGGCGCATGCTGCCCGAGGTGATCTTCACCAGGCGCATCACCGCCAGCGCAGTGGTGCTCTTGCCCGAGCCGCTCTCGCCGACGATGCCGAAGGTGGTGCCTCTCGGAATGTCGAAACTCACGCCGTCGACCGCCTTGACCACCGACTTGCCGCCGAAGATGCCACCGCCCAGAGGGAAGTGCACCTTGAGGTCGCGGACCTGGAGCAGGGCTTCAGTCACAGGGTTTCCTTCGGGCGGCGCACTGCCGAGCAGACGCTGTCGAGCGCACGCCCGTGGCTCAAGGGTGTTGCTGCGCTCTTTGAGCTGCGGTATTCGCCCATGGCGCGGCCAGGCGGGCTCATGCTGCAGCCCCCGGCACATGCAGCCAGCACAGAACACGGCGGCGTCCGCCGTCGAGCACGGTCTCTGCCGGCAATTGGCTGCGGCAACGCTCCTGCACCTGGCTGCAGCGGTCGGCGAACGAACAGCCGCCACGGCGCTCCAGCAGCGAGGGCACGGTGCCGGGGATCTCCAGCAGCGGCTCGCCGAAACCGCTCGTGCGTCGGCCCGGGGCACACGCGATCAGGCCCTGCGTGTAGGGATGCATCGGCGAGCGCAGCACCTCGGCGGCCGAGCCTTCCTCGACGATGCGCCCAGCATACATCACCGCCACCCGATCGGCCATTTCGGCGATGGCGCCCATGTCGTGGGTGATCAGCAGCACGGCGGTTCCGGTGCGCTCGCGCAGCTCGGAGATCAGATCGAAGATCTGCGCCTGCACCGTCACATCGAGCGCCGTGGTGGGCTCGTCGGCGATCAGCACATCGGGCTTGCAGGCCAGCGCCATCGCGATCATCACGCGCTGGCGCATGCCCCCCGAGAACTGGTGCGGGTACTCGTGCACCCGGGCCTTCGCCGCCGGTATGCCCACCGCCTCGAGCATCTCGATCGCTCGCTCAGTGGCGGCCTTGCGGTTCAACCCCTGGTGCAGGCGCACTGCCTCGCCGATCTGGTCACCCACGGTGTAGGCCGGGTTGAGCGACGTCATCGGCTCCTGGAAGATCATCGAGATGCGGTTGCCGCGGTACGCGCGCATCTGGGGCTCGCTCAGGCCCAGCAGGTCGCGCCCGTCCAGTGCCACCCGCCCCGAGGTGATGCGCCCCGGCGGCGTCGGGATCAGGCGCATCATGGCCAGCGCGGTCATGCTCTTGCCGCAGCCGGATTCGCCCACCAGTCCGAGCGTCTCGCCACGGTGCACCGTGAAGGCCACGTCGTCGAGCACCCGCGCCACGCCGCCGCGCGTCTGGAACTCGACGCCGAGCTGGCTCACCTCCAGCAGCGCAGCAGTGGGGTCGGCCGGGGTCATGGCAAAGTGGCTTTCATCGCAGGTGCAGCTTGGGGTTGAGCGCGTCGTTGAGCCCATCCCCCACCAGGCTGACCGACAGCACGGTCAGGAAGATCGCCGCGCCAGGGAAACTCACCGCCCACCAGCACTCCAGGATGTTGCGCCGGTTGGAGCCGATCATCAGGCCCCAGCTCATCACGTTGGGGTCCGACAGGCCGAGGAAACTCAGGCCCGCCTCGAACAGGATCGCCACGCCGATGATCAGCGTGGCCGACACGATCAGCGGAGGCAACGCGTTGGGCAGGATCTCGCGCAGCATCAGGCGCAGGTGGCGCGCGCCCATCGCACGCGCGGCGCTGACGTACTCCAGATGGCGCAGGCGCATGAACTCGGCCCGGGCCAGACGCGCCGTGCCGGTCCAGCTGACCATGCCGATGGCCACGATGACCACGCCCAGCGAGGGCTGGAACAGGGTCACCAGCACCATCGCGAACAGCAGCGCCGGCAACACCTGGAACAACTCCGTCAGCCGCGACAGCAGGCTGTCGACCCAGCCGCCGAAATAACCCGCGAGCGACCCGACGGTGACCCCGATCGACACCGTGATGCAGGCCGCCGCCAGCCCCACCATCACGGTGGCGCGGCCGCCCACCAGCATGCCGGCCAGGATGTCGCGGCCCAGGTAATCGGTACCCAGCCACAACTTGCGGTCGGTGAACGGCTCGGTGAAGGGGGTGCCCATGATCTCGAACGGCTTGACGCCGTACAGGCCGGGACCCAGCAGCATCACCAGCGCAATGCAGACCAGCAGCACCAGCCCCAGCATGGCGGCCTTGTTGCGCCGGAACACGCGCCAGGCCTCTCGGGTCGGCGACAGCACCTGCACCACCATCGGAGCGGCTGGGGCCATTGGGGGCGTCAGGGAGGTGCTCATTTGCCGCGCAACCGCGGGTCGATCCAGCGGTAGCTCAGGTCGGTCAGCAGGTTGGCCACGATGACCAGCATGGACGAGAACGTCAGCACGCCCAGCAGCGTCGGGTAATCGCGCCCGAGGATGGCCTCCAGCGCGAGTGTGCCCAGGCCGGGCCAGCTGAACACGGTCTCCACCAGCACGGCACCGGAGATCAGGTTGCCGAACTGCAGCCCCGCAATCGTCACCACCGGCATCAGCGCGTTGCGCAACGCGTGCTTGAAGGTGACGACCCATTCGCTCAAGCCCTTGGCGCGTGCGGTACGGATGTAGTCGGAGCCCAGGATCTCGAGCATGCTGGCACGCGCGAGCCGGCTGTATTGCGCCAGGTAGATGATGGTGAGCGTCAGCGCCGGCAACACCAGGTGGTGCAACACGTCGAGCACCGCGCTCCAGCCGCCGACGCCGAACTGGCGCACGTCGCGCATGCCGGCGATCGGCAGAATGGGCCAGACCTTGCCGAACAGGAGCACCAGCAGGATGCCGGTCCAGAACACCGGCATGGCATACCCCACCAGGGACAGTACCGTGACCGCACCGCTGGCGAAGCTGTCGGGCTTGCGCGACGCGAAGACACCGAGCAGGGTTCCGACGACGATGGCGACGACCAGTGCCGTCAGCACCAGCAGGATGGTGGGGCCGATGCGGTCCAGGATCAGCCCCGACACCGGCCGGCTGTAGGTATAGGACTGCCCCAGGTCGCCCTGCAGGCTCTTGCCGATGTAGGTGACGAACTGCACCGGCAGCGGGCGGTCCAGGCCGTAGGCCTTCTTGATGCTGGCGATCACCTGCTCGTCACCGCCGCCCATCTCGCCGGCGATCACGCTGGCGGGGTCGCCCGGCGCCGCATGGATCAGCGTGAAGTTGATCGCGAGTACGGCCACCAGCAGTCCTGCGGCCCAGGCCAGACGGCGCAAGAGAGCAAGCAGGACGCGCATCGTCGGTGCGCCGGATCAGGCCCTGACCGTGGTGTCGGTGATGCCGTCGGTCTGCCCCCAGATGCCGGCCGGCGGATTGGACACCTTGGCCGAATACGCCTCGTAGAAGGTCTGTTCGTACAGGAACGCCACCGGGCAGTCGTCCACCACGGTCTTCTGCACCTGCTTGTACAGCTCCTTGCGCTTGGCCAGGTTCATCTCCTGCCCGGCGGCGGCCAGCCACTCGTCGACCTTGGGATTGGAATAACTCTGGGTGTTGGACCAGATCACGCCGGGCTTGATGTTGGTGCTCAGCCAGGTGCGGTGTACGCCGATCACCGGGTCACCCCAGTTCCAGACCGAATCCAGCGACATCTCGAACTGCAGCGAAGACACGCGACGGGCCCAGGACGGGAAATCAGGCGACTGGCGCAGGTTGATCTCGATACCCACCTTGGCCAGCGAGGGCTTGAGGTATTCCTGGATCGTCTTCTGGTCCGCATTGCCGGGGATGGCGTCGAGATCCAGCGTCAGCCGCATGCCGTTGGCGGCGGGTTTGAGTCCCGCCTCGTCCAGCAGCTTGTTCGCCCGGGCCAGGTTGAGCTCGTATTTCTCGACCTCGCCGGTGTAGTAGGGGCTTGCGGCGGCCAGGGGGCCGGTGGCGCGGCTGTTGATGCCGCCCAGGATGGTGTCCAGGATGTATTTCTTGTCGACGGCGAAATTGATCGCCTGGCGCACGCGCTTGTCGGCCAGTTTCGGATTCTTGGTGTTGAACGCCAGCCAGATGAGCGGGCCGATGGCCGGTGCGGCGCCCTTGACCACCTGCACTCCGGGTGTCTTGCGCACCCGCTCCAGCTCGCGCGGATCGGTGACGGCCTGGTGCACATCGATCTCGCCGCGTTCAAACGCCAGCAGCAGGCTGCCCGAGTCCTTGAACAGCCGCACGATGACGCGGTCGAGCCGGGGCTGGTCCTTGAGGAAGAAGCGGTCGAAGCGCTCCATCACGATGTGCTCGCCCGGCTTGAACTCGACCAGACGGAACGGGCCGGAGCCGACCGGGTTCCCGTTGCGCGGGTGGATCTTGACATCCGTGCCGTCGCCGAAGATGTGCCTGGGAATGATCGGCGTGAGCGAGGTCGACATCGCCAGCAGTACGGCGGGATGCGGCTCGGACAGGCGGATCACCGCCGTCTGGGGGTTGCTGATGGTGACTGCGTTGACCGGTCCGTACATGGTCTTGAACGGATGGTTGTCGCGGATGGTCTCGATCGAGAACTTGACGTCTTCGGCGGTGATGGGCTTGCCGTCGTGGAACACCGCATCCTTGCGCAGCACCAGCGCAACGCTGCGGTTGTCCGGCGACAGTGTCCAGCTTTCGGCCAGGTAGGGCTGCGGCTTCCAGTTCTTGTCCATGCGGATTGGCGACGCGAACAACTGGGCTGCGGGCATCATCGTCGCGATGCCACTCTGGACCGCAGAATTCAGGTGGCGTGGGGTCTGCGTGCTGCCGATCACCAGCACACCACCCTTGGCGGCCTGGGCGGCCACCTCCAGTGGGATACCAAAGATGCTGCCGGCGGAAAACGCGGCTCCGGCCTGGATCAGGCGGCGACGGTCGAGAGTGGACATGGGTTGACTCCGGGATGCAAGGGATGGATGGAGCGTACACCCGCAAGCAGTTTGCGCGGGGGCGAATCAGGGTGCCACTGTGGCACATCCGGCAGTGCCAGCGGGTACGCGTTTTCCCTGCCTTGGTGCACGCCGGACGGACTCGGTGCATCGCTTGTGCCCGGCGCTGCGGCCAAGGCCGGCCCACCCCACGGAGTGCCACGGAATCAGGTATGCGCCTGCGCGCCCGTCACCGTTCTCGATTAGAGTCTGCCCGGTCCATGTCCTCGGCCCCTCGATCCATGCGCTTTCTGATCTGCCTCCTGCTTGCCGGCCTGGTGGGGAGTGTCGACGCCCAGCCGGCCACCTTTGGCCCGGACGGCTTTCGCAACAACTACCCGCATCCCGACAAGGGCAGCCTGTGGGCCTGGCAGTGGGAGCGCCTGCGCAACGGCCTGCCCAGGGAGCCCGAGGGTGGCTGGAAGCTGCCGTCTGTCAAGACCGATCCGGCAGCCCTCGCGGCACCGGACAACAACCCCTCGGTCACCTGGATCGGCCATGCCACGATGCTGGTGCGACTGGCCGGCGAGAACATGCTGTTCGACCCCACGTTCTCTGCACGGGCGTCACCGGTCAGCTTCGCCGGCCCGAAACGCGTGGTCCCGTTGCCGATCGACATTCCGGAGCTGCCACGCATCGACGTGGTGATGGTGTCGCACAACCACTTTGACCACCTCGACGCCGATTCGGTGCGGCGCCTCGCGGCGTCAGCCCACGGCAGCCCGCGGTTCCTCGTCCCCAAGGGGCTCGCCGGCTGGTTCAGGGACCAGGGCATCACGCGGGTGGACGAATACGACTGGTGGCAGGACACACGCGAAGGCCCGTTGCGCATCACCTTCGTGCCGGTACAGCACTGGAGCCGGCGCAGCCTGACCGACACCAACCAGAGCCTGTGGGGCGGCTGGGTGGTGGAAGGCGAAGGCCTGCGCCTGATCCACACCGGCGACACCGGTTATTCGCAGGATTTCAAGGACATCGGGCAGCGGCTGGGGCCCTTCGACATGGCCTTCATCCCGATCGGCGCCTACGCACCGCGCTGGTTCATGAAGGTGATGCATGTCAACGTGCCCGAGGCGGTGCAGGTGCGCGCCGACCTGCGCGCCGAGCGCGCCATCGGCATGCATTGGGGCACCTTCGAGTCGCTCACGGACGAACCGCTCGATGAACCACCCCAGGTGCTGGCGCGCATGCGTGCCGAACACGGCCTGCAGCAGCCGCAATTCGACGTGCTCACGATCGGCGAGACGCGCAAGCTGGAGAAAGTCGTCAGGCCCTGAAGGCAGCGGCCGTCCGACCCTACTTCTCGTCGCGCAGCCAGTACCACTTGTAGAGGATGCGCTGGCCCAGGCGCCGGAACGGCGCAAAGGCAGGCGAGCGCAGCAGACCGAACAGGTTCGGGTATTCCAGCGGCGAGTCGTAGATCGGCAGCTGGAAGACGTCCTGCCCGGCGTCCTTGCCCGCCACGCGCTCGGCCAGACGCTTGCCGGCCCAGGTGGAGAACGACACGCCGTTGCCGCCATACCCGACGGCATGCCAAACCGTCTGCGCCGGGTCAGGGCGGCTGATGCGCGGCATCATGTCGTGGCTCACGTCGACCCAGCCCCACCAGGAATAGTCGATCTGGATGCCGGCCAGCGGCGGGAACTTGCGCGCAATCGCGTCGGTCAGCAGTTGCAGGTGCACGGCGCGCTCGGCGTCGGCCCCAGTCACCGAACTGCGGCTGCCGATCTGCAGCCGGTTGTCGGGCAGCAGCCGGTAATAGAAGCGCAGCGTGCGGGTGTCGGTCAAAAAGGTGCGCGAGCGGAAATTCGTGGCCTGGATCTCGGCGGCGGTGAGCGGGCGGGTGACCACCGAGTTCGACAGGATCGGCATGATCTTGTTACGCAGCAGCGGGTTCAGGCCCTGCCCGGTGTAGCCGCCGGTGCACACGGCCACGCGCCGGGCGCGCACGATGCCGCCTGGCGTGCGCAGGTGGTGGACGCCGCCGATGGTTTCCCAGCCCTGCACCGGGCTGCCCGGATGCACACGCACCCCCAGCGCGCGCGCTTTGCGGATCAGCCCGAAGGTGAACTTGAGCGGGTGGATGCCCACACCCTCCTGCTCCAGCATGGCGCCGGCCGTGTCGCGCTCATCGCAGTAGTCGCGGCGCACCTCCTCGGCGCTCAGCATCCGGGTGTCGTAACCGAAGGTCTCGCGCCGCACCCGGGTTTCGTTGCGCAGGTACTCCATCTTCTCGGGCCGGTGCGCCAGATACAGGTGTCCGCCGTCAAAGGCGTCGCAGTCGATCTCGGTGGTGAGCTGTTTGAAGTTCTCGAAACCGGTGCGGATCTCGCGGTCGAGCTTCTTGGCCACGTCCATTCCCCAGCGCTCGATCCATTGCGTGCGCGTCAGGCGGCCGCTGGCATTCTGGCCCTGGCCGCCGCTGCGGCTGGAGCAGCCCCAGGCGGTCTGGTTGGCCTCCAGCACCACGGCCTGGATGCCGTGCTCCTGGGCCAGGTACAGCGCGGTGGAAATGCCGGTGGAGCCCGAGCCGATGACCACCACGTCGACATCGATGTCGGACCGGATCGGGCCGTCGTCGGGCGGCGGCGTGCCGGCGCTGGCCACCCAGTAGGTCGGTGCGTAGGCGCGCCCGGCCCCCGGGGTTGCGGCGACCAGCGGGTCGTACTGCGGGTCGTAGCGCTTGTCCGCGGCGCTCGACTGGCCCGTGAAAGACAGGGGTTGCGTCATGGACATGGTGCAACGCGCCTTACTTGGCAGCCGGCAGGTTGGGCCGGTTCTTGCGGAACACGTTCTTCACCGCGATCCTGCCGTCGCGAAAGGTGAAGATGTCCACCCCATCGGACTCGATTCGGCTGCCATCGGCGGCGGTGCCGGTGAAAGTCCACTGCGAGACGCCGAAGTCGCCCTGCACGAAATGCCGGCCGTTGCGCCACTGCGCATCGGGCGATGCCACCCAGGCAGCCGGGAAGGCCTTGCGCACCGCCTCCGTGCCCACATGGCGCGCGCCGCAGGCGTCGGGGCCGCCGGCGGTCATGAACACGCAGTCGTCGGTCATGAAACCCATCAGCGCATCGATGTCATGGCGGTTCCAGGCATCGCTGAATGCCTCCAGCGTGGCGGTGGTGACGGGTGGACGGGTCTCGGACATGCAATCTCCAGTTGGTGCACAGGGAACTGCTGGCAAGCGTAAGCAACAACCCGTGGCAGCGATAGGGCCAGATGGCGGGATTCGAGGTAGCCAGCGCGGTGCCGGAGCCCGAAAGCTGCCCCGGCCCAACGAGCAATCAGCGTGCCAGCGCGCGCCACAACAAGCGGCCGCCAAACAGCACAAACAGCGTGCCAATGGTGCCGTCGAGCACGCCGCGCAGGCGCGCATACCCCGCACGCATGGACTCGCGCTGGAACAGCCAGCCGAGTGCGGCGAGGTAGGTCGCATTGCAGCCGACCATGATGGCGATGGTGGCAAAACCCGTTTCGATGTTCGCGTTCAGTACACCTGTGACCGCATAGATCGAGGTGATGAACAGGATCGCCTGCGCGTTCGACAGGGCGGTGACGAGGCCGAGGATCGCGGTGCGCCGGTAGTCCGCCAGCGTGTCGCCGGCCGCGCGGCGCACAGGCTCCGACGCGGCACCGCCGGTGCGCGCGCGGCGCAGCAGTCGGGCGCCGACCCACATCAGGTAGAGCCCACCGAGCACGCTCACGGCCAGGCGTAGCCACGGAAAGGCCTCCAGCACCGCCGCCCAGCCGATGAGCGCCAAGCTGGCCAGCAGCACGATCCCGGTCAGGTTGCCGGCAATGGCGCAGGCAACATGCGCCGGCGTGCGCGTCACCGCCACGTGCGTCACCATCAGCACGTTCGGACCCGGCGTCGGCACGACCGCGAGCCAAAGCAGCGTGAACGTGGAAAGCACGGAGAGGTCGAGGGAGAGTGGCATGTCGGGTCTCGAAGATGGCAATGGCGGCGTACCGGCGACCTGCGCCTGGCCCATTGTGCTCGACCTTCCGGCCAGGGATCGGCCTGGCTGGCGCAGCGGGCTAAACTGCCCCCCACCATGGCCCCCCCACGTACCATCCAATGGGCGCAGCTGTTCGCACTGCCCGAGCAAAGCGCACTGCCACTGCAGGGTCGACTGCGCCAGGCGATCGTCCAGACGATCCTGGAGGGGCGCCTCACCGTCGGTGCGCCGTTGCCGTCCTCGCGTGAACTCGCCGTGCTGCTGGGGCTGAGCCGCAACACCGTCACCTCGGCGTACCTGCAGTTGGTGGACGAAGGTTTCCTGCAGGCCCGGCCGCGCAGCGGTGTATTTGTGGCGCCCAACGCCCGCCCGGTCTCGGCCGTGCAGGCCGAGCCGCTCACGGGCAGCAGCCGGCAGCCGCCGGACTGGGCCGAGCGCGTGCTGCGCTCGCTGGTGGACCGGCCCACGCTGTCCAAACCCGAGCAATGGAGCGCCTACCCCTACCCGTTCATCTACGGCACCTACGACCCGCAGCTGTTCCCGACCGAGGATTTTCGCGAATGCTGCGTACGCAGCCTGGCGCGCTCGCAGTTGCCACACTGGACGCCCGATCTGGAAGTCGACGACGTGCCCGAGCTGGTCGAGCAGATCCGAACCCGCTTGTTGCCGCGGCGCGGCGTGTTCGCGCTCAAGGAGGAGATCCTGGTCACCGTCGGCACCCAGAACGCGTATTACCTGCTGGCCGAGGCGTTGTTCGACAAGCGCACGCGTGTCGGCCTGGAGGAGCCCGGCCACCCGCATGCGCGCAACAGCTTTTCTATGCGCCGGCCGCAATGGGTCGACATCGCGGTGGACGACGATGGCCTGGTGGTGGACGCG
>JANMZX010000198.1:0-7006 GCA_031383745.1 Rhodoferax sp.
GGACCGCGTGGCGCAGGAACTCGGCCTGCCGACCACGCCGCAGGCGGCAAAACCCTTCCTGCACATCTCGGGCATGTTCCCGGCCGAACGCGGCTGCCTGGCCATCATGTGGCCGCTGGCCATGCACCCGACCAACAAGAACGAGCTGATCGCCTGGGATCTGGCGTACGGGCCCGGCGAACTGGCCACGCTGAACCCGGACGCGATCCGGCTGCGGATGTTCACGCGTTCGGCCGATTTGCCCGAAGGTGTGGTGCGTCTGCCGGTCAAGACGGTGCACCTGAACAAGTCGCCGATGGTCATGGGCAATATCAGGACGCTGTCGGCGGCCATGGCGACCCGCTGGGGCATCGACGTGGACCAGGCGCTGCGGCACGCCGCCGTGGCCCGCGACCTGCCCGACATGAGTGCGATCTGGCCGGCGGTGTTTGCACGCCCGGCCGAGGGGCCGCCGGACGTGGACGAGGATCTGTACGGCGGCTTCATCGGCCAGGGCGACCGCCGCCGGCTCAACCAGCTGCGCGCCCTGGCGCCCGAGAAGCTGGCGGCGGCGCGCAACAGCTTCGACGACCGGCGTCTGGACGAACTGGTGTTCCGCTACCGCGCCCGCAACTTCCCGGCGAGCCTGAGCACAGAAGAGGCGGCGCTGTGGCAGGAGCACCGCGTAGCGCGTCTGTTCGAGGGGGCCGGTGGCGCGCGCACAGTCGAGGTGCTGTTCGACGAGATCGACACGCTCTCGGAGGGCGCCGACGAGCACGGCCAGCAGGTGCTGGGCGCCTTGTACGATTACGCCGAGATGATCGCGCCGGAGCGCTGACCGGCGTTTCCCCTACTTTCACAACAACAGGAGACTCCATGAAACAACTGAACGGCCGGGTAGCCGTGGTGACCGGTGCGGCCAGCGGCATCGGCCTGGCGATGGCCAACCACTTTGCGAACGAAGGCATGAAACTCGTGCTGGCGGACGTCGACGCAGCAGCACTCACCCATGCCGGCAACGGGCTGCGCGCCTCTGGCGCGACGGCGATCACGATGCCCACCGACGTTGCCTCCGAGGTGCAGGTGCGGGCGCTGGCAGACGCCGCCTATGCCGCCTATGGCACCGTGCACCTGGTGTGCAACAACGCCGGGGTGGCCACGCCGGCGCTGCGCACACTGGCCTGGGAGACACGCCTGTCGGACTGGGAGTGGATCCACAAGGTCAACTTCATGGGCGTGCTGTACGGTGTGCGCGAGTTCGTGCCGCGCATGCTCGCGGGTGGCGACGAGGGGCATATCGTCAACACCGCGTCCGTGGCTGGCCTGATCTCTGGTGGCAACCCCTACTTCGTGTCGAAACACGCGGTGGCCTGTTTCACGGAAGGCCTGTACAAGGATCTCAAGGGCCTCGGGGCGCGGGTGTCAGCCTCGGTGTTGTGTCCGGGGCTGATCCGCACGGCGATCGTGGACGCCGAGCGCAACCGGCCGGCGGAGTTCGGCCCCGCGACCGATGTGGGCACCTTGCCCAGCGCCATCCGCGCGATGTCGGACAACTTTCGCGCCGCACTCGATGCAGGTTTCGACCCGGCAGTGGTGGCGGCCGCGGTGGTGGCCGCCGTCAAGGACGACCGCTTCTACATCATCCCGGCCCAGCAGCACCTGCTCGATGTGATCGAACTGCGTCTGCATGACATCCTGGAGCAGCGCAACCCGACGCTGCTGCCGCAGCCCAGCCTGATGCCGGCCGCAGCCACCGAGCCGCCGCGCGCCGGCTGAGTGTCAGACCGGGGCCGCCTGCGGCCCGCGGATCAGGCCGCCCGGCAGGTCGCCGGTGGGTTGCCCATCCAGCATCACCGGCACGCCGTTGACGATCGTGGCCCGGTAGCCGTGCGCAGCCTGCACCAGGCGGCGGCCCTGCGCCGGCAGGTCGTTCACGAAGTGCGGCGCCTCCAGGCGCAGGCCCTGGAAGTCGATCAGGTTGAGATCGGCCTTGTAACCAGGCGCCAGCACGCCGCGGTCCTGCAGGCCGTACAGCCGCGCCGTGTCGCGCGTCTGGCGCCGCACGATGAACTCCAGCGGCAGCCGCGCGCCACGTGACCGGTCGCGTGCCCAGTGGGTGAGCATGAAGGTCGGCAGCGAGGCGTCGCAGATGAAACCGCAGTGCGCGCCGCCGTCACCCAGCGACAGCACCGTGGCCTGCGATTGCATCAGCCGCATCAGGTGGTCCATCTGGCCGTTGGCGTAGTTGAAAATCGGGAAGTACAGCAAAGCAGTGCCTGCCACGCCACCAGCGCCCGGCCCCATCATCAGATCGAACGCCACCTCCGCGGGTGGGCGGCCGCTGCGCGCCGCGATGGCCGCGACGCTGTGCGACGGGTCGGGTTCGTACTCGGGCGGGTCGCCCAGCAGGAACAGCTTGTGCCAGCTGCGGGTCACGAAGTTGCCCATTGGCCCGAGGTCGCGCGGCGTCTCGCCCAGCAGCCGCTCGCGAAACCCGGGCGCGGTCAGCTGCCGCATCTTCTCCGCCCACGGCAGCTTGACGATCGCGTCGAACGAGGGGTAGCCGTAGAACGGATGCAGGCTGCTCTGCCAGCTGTAGAGCATGCCGGCCGGCCGGCCCGCCATGCCAGCGTAGATGTGCAGGCCGCGCACCTGCGCGTCCTCGACCATCGCCAGGACCTCCTGCCATTGCCCGGGTGCGGCGTCGGCCTGCTGCAGGTTGAACTGCACGGTGCAGCCGGTTTCACGCGCCAGATCCTCGATCCACGCGTATTCCGATGCCAGCTGCTCGTGGATCGAGGTCATCTGGAACAGGCCGTGGCCGGCTCCGCGGATCGCGTGCCCGATGCCGAACAGCTCGTCGCGGCTGGCGAAGGTACCCGGTACCAGCTCGCCTGATTTCGACTTGTGGATCAGCACCCGCGAGGTCGAAAAACCCAGTGCGCCGGCGCGCAGTCCCTCCAGGGTCAGCTGCGCCATCTGCCGGATGTCCTCGGGTGTGGCTTCCTCGTTCGCCGTGCCGCGTGGGCCCATCACATAGGCACGCAGGGGCCCGTGCGGTACCTGGGTGCCGATATCCAGAGCGTAATGCCGGCGTGAAATTGCATCCAGGTACTGCGGGAAGGTCTCCCACTCCCACTGGATGCCTTCCGCGAGTGCCGCACCGGGGATGTCTTCGACACCTTCCATCAGGTCGATCAGCCAGGCATGGCTGTCGGGGCGTGCCGGCGCGAAGCCGACGCCGCAGTTGCCGACAACGACCGTGGTGACACCATGGCCGGAGGTGGGTGAGAGGTAGGGGTCCCAGGTGAGCTGCCCGTCGAAATGGGTGTGGATATCGACGAACCCCGGGGTGAGCAGTGCGCCGTCGGCGTGGATCTCGCGCCGGCCGGCACCGGCCTTTGCGCCCACGTGCGTGATGCGCCCGGCGTCGATGGCCAGGTCGCCGTTGCGCTCCGGCGCGCCGGTGCCGTCGATGATGCGGGCGTTGCGGATGACGAGGTCGTGCATGGTGTGCCTTGAATCGGATGGTGGTAGTCCGCCCGGGCAACGGCTCAGTTGCGCCCGAATGGCGAGTCGGGTGCGAAGGCGCCCGAATCGATGACCAGCTCGGTCAGCTGGCCACTGTAGGCGAAGTTGCCGCGGCGCTGGAACAGCTCCCAGTGCACCGGTGCGCGCCGGTCGATGCCGATGTCCAGGCCTTCGTGGAACCCGCCCATCAGTGTCGGGGCCAGGGCCTGCCAGTCGGTGGCGGGCTGCCCGTCGAGCAGCAGGCGGCCGCGGCCCTGGCGCTTGCCCAGCGCCTCGAACTGCAGCGCCACCAGGTGCTGGCCCGGCGGCATCGGCATCGGGTCGAGTGCGCTGTAGTCGCCGAAACCGTTGTAGTACAGGTGCAGCAGGGAGGCCTCGATGTACATCACCATGCCGCCGGCCACGTCGCCGAGCGCAAACAACACGCCTTCGTCGCGCGCGCCGTGCTCCACGCTGGCGCCAATGGTGAAGGCACGGTCGGCGATCAGGGGGATGACACTCGCACGGTTCACCGTCTGTGCGCCACGCAGGAAGCGCCGGCGGCTGCTGGGCAGCGGCTGCTGCGCCGGCGTCAGGGCCTGGAACTTCTGGATCACGGTGCGGTTGTCCAGCGGGTAGACCATGTTGGCCCAGGCCTCGCGGTCGAAGGCCTCTACCAGTTCCTTGAGCTTGTCCGGGTAGTGCGCCGCCACATCGACCGATTCCGAAAAGTCGCTGCCCTGGCGGTGCAGCGTCCAGTTGTCGAAATTGATCGGCACCCCGAGCTGCTGGATCGACACCGCGATCCAGCCGTCGCGGAAATAGCCGCGGTGCGACCAGCACTCGTAGTACTGGTCGCGGCGCACCGGGGCCACCGTGGCGTCCAGCAGCACCGGCAGCTGGTTCACGCCCTGCAGGGGCTGCGCCGGCTGCCCGTGCGAGTGCGTCGGTGCGGGCACACCGGCCATCGCCAGCAGCGTGGGCATCAGGTCGGTGACGTGGGCGAAATGGTCGCGCACCTGGCCATGGTCGCGGATCTTCTGCGGCCACGACACGATGCAGGCCACGCGCCGCCCGCCGGCGCCGGTCTGCGTCTTGTAGGACGGGAAGGGCGTATTGCTGACCTGGGCCCAGCCGGTCGGGTACAGCGGATTGACACGGCCACTGCCGAGCCAGTCGGAGCGCTCCAGGGACAGGTCGACGCCGTGCAGCTTGAGGCCGGCGAAGCGGCGGTTGAAATGGATCGTGCCCGCCGGCCCGCCGGCCGAGGTGCCGCCGTTGTCGGACGAGAACACGAAGATGGTGTTGTCCAGTTCACCCAGGTCGCGCACCAGGTCGACCAGGCGTCCGACGTTCTGGTCCACGCAGTCCAGCATGGCGGCATAGGTCTCCATGTGGCGCACGAACAGCGCGCGCTGTTCGGCGCTCACCGTGTCCCAGGCCGGAACGGTCGGGTCGCGTGGTGACAGCACGGTGTCGGCCGGCACCAGGCCCAGCGCCTTCTGCTTGTCCAGCCGGCGCTGGCGGATCACGTCCCAGCCTTCGTCATACCGCCCGCGGTACCTGGCCAGGTCGGATTGCTTGGCCTGCAGCGGGCCATGCATCGCGTTGTGGGCGACATACAGCAGGAACGGGCGTGTGGGCTGGTCGTGCCGGATCTCCTTGACGAACCGGATCGCCTGGTTCGTCCAGTCGTCGGTGGAGTAGTAGCCCTCGGGGTAGCTGTCGAGGGGGATGACCATGTTGTTCATCACCAGCCGCGCCGGATAGAAGTAGCTGGTCTCGCCTTCCAGGAAACCGTAGAAGCGCTCGAAGCCCCGGCCGGTGGGCCAGGTGTCGTTGGGAACGGTGCTGTTGGTCGAGTTGTGCCACTTGCCCACGCCCACGGTCGCGTAACCGGCGCCACGCAGCACTTCGGGCAGGGTGGCGGCGTCGAACGGGATGTCGCCGGAATAACCCGGAAAGCCCGGGTTGTTGTTCGACAGCCAGCCGGTCGCCACCGCATGGGCATTGCGCCCGGTCAGCAGTGCGGCGCGCGCTGGCGAGCAGATCGGATGCGTGGTGTAGTGGTTGAAGCGCACACCCCGCGCCGCCAGTGCGTCCAGGTGCGGGGTGGCGATTTCCGAGCCATAACAGCCGACATCGGAGTAGCCCATGTCGTCCATGTAGATCACGACGATATTGGGGCTGCCGGGCCGGGCGGTGGGCCGGGTCGGCCAATGGGGGACGGACTCGTCGCGGGTGCGGCCGACCGTGCCTTCGAATCCGGGGTAGTGGTGTTCTTGCATGCTGGCGTTCCAGGGTTGTCAGGGTGTCGGGGCGGGCACGCGGCCTGCAGTGTGCACCGCGAACTTCCCAGCATATGGGTTGCGCCGCGTGTGCGCTGTCAATTGGTGGACAGCCGGCTGCTGCACCATGCCGCCGCATCATGGTTAGTCCTGTTGACAGGGTGTGTGCAGGCTGCATCATTGCCCGGGTGACACGCCGGTGTTGCCCGCGCCTGCCTGTTCCCCCTGGAGACCTCGATGGACGACCTTTCCCCGCTGCGCCCAGACCCAAACCGCAGGCGCGCCCTGCAGAGCCTGGGCGCGTGCCTTGCGGTGGCATGGCCGGCCCTGGGCCGCAGCCAGGCGGCGTGGCCGAGCAAACCGATCCGGCTGGTGCTGCCCAGCGGTGCCGGTGGCGGTGCCGACATCTTTGGCCGCCCCCTGGCGGAGTGGCTTGCCAAGGAACTGGGCCAACCGGTGCTCGTCGACAACAAACCCGGTGCGAACGGCGTGATCGCCCATGAGCAGGTGGTGCGCCAGCCGGGCGACGGCTACAACCTGGTGATCTCCTATGCGGCGGCGATTCTCGGCAACAAGGCGATGAATGCCAAGCTGCAGCACGACACGATCACCGATCTGAAACCGATCGGCCTGATCGGTGGCGAGGGCGGAAACCTGCTCGTCGTCAACCCTGCATTGCCCGTGAACAACCTGCAGCAACTCATCGCCTACGCCAAGGGCCAGCCGGGCGGCATCAACTACGGCTCCTGGGGCGTCGGCTCGGGCGGGCACCTGGTGATGGAGACACTCAAGGGGCAGACCGGCATCACGCTCAACCATGTGCCCTACAAGACCGTGGCCGCCATCGCGCCCGATGTGGTGTCCGGTGTGTTGCAGGTCTCGACGATCGATGCCGGCACACCGGTGGCCTTGATCAAGGCGGGCCGGATCCGCGCCATCGCGGCCATGTCGCCAAAACGCCTGCCGCAACTGCCCGAGGTACCGACCATGGGGGAGCAAGGCTACCCGGTTGGTTTCGTGCCCTGGTATGGCCTGTTCGGCCCTGCGTCGATGCCGCCGGAGCTGGTCGCCCGCCTCAACACCTTGCTGAACCGCTGGCTGGTGAGCCCGGAGGCGGTGGCGGTGTTCGAGCAGAAGCAGAACACGCCGGCGCCCACACCCAAGTCCGCCGACGCCTTTGCCGTGCAGATCCAGGCAGAGTTGCCCGTCTGGCGCAAGATGATGCAGAC
>JANMZX010000251.1:0-2261 GCA_031383745.1 Rhodoferax sp.
TCCTGCACCGGGTAGGGCAGGATGCTGTCGAACATGAAATGCCAGGCGGCCTCGAACTGCTGTGTCCAGTAGGCGCGCCGTGCGGCGTCGGTATCCACCATGGCTGCTCTCCTGAAGTGCGCTGTACCGGGTTGCGTTGTCGCCCATCATGCCACCGGGCTGGTCCCTGGTTGTGCCTTGGCCAGCGCGTGCAGCCCGCGGCCCGTTCGCTCAGCAGTGCGATGGCCCGATGGGTCACCTCGCTGCGATGGCAACATCAGCGGCGCGCCACGCGACAGCGTGATCTGTGTCCCCGGGTGTGCGCGCCTCCGTCGATATTGCAACGAGGAAACCGCCGGCCTGATGCCGCGAAGCACCTCTGATTCGTCCGGGCGGGCACTGCTCGGTGCGATCGAACGCGAATCCGCCTCACAAGCAACCGCCGGGCCGCCCCAAGTTTGCTTGCTCCCCCTCGGGGAGGCGGACGCCGCAAGGCGGCGGCCTTGGGGGCGCTCAGTAGTTCAGCTGCGCCCGCCCACCCTGCGCCGCCTCCTTGAGCGCCTTGGTGATGATGCCGGTGCTGACGGTGGCGAAGTAGCGCGCGCCCCAGGCGGCATACCGGTCCTCGTCCTCGGGAGTGAGCGCCAGGATGCCCGGGCACTTGCCGGCGTCGGCCACGGCCTTGATGGTGCGTTCGATCGCCGCCTGCACCGGCGGCTCGTTCCAGCGGTTCTCGAAGCCCATGTTGTGCGCCAGGTCGTTGGGGCCGATGAACACCGCGTCCACACCCGGCACCGCGGCAATCGCCCCCGCGTTGGCCACACCCTCGGTGGTCTCGATCATCGGCACCAGCACGATGCCCTCGTTGCTGCGCTGCGTGTGGCCCGGCCCGCCGAATGCGCCATAACCTGCGGCGCGCGACGAAAAAGCACTGCCGCGCTTGCCGCTGATACCGCTGGCGCCAGGCGGCAGGGGGTACTTGATGCGCTCGACCAGCGACAGCGCATGTGCCGCGGTGCTGACCATCGGGATCTGCAGCCCGGCGGCGCCGATGTCCAGCGTGCGGGCGATGTCGTGCTCCAGGCAGCGCACCAGCGCGGGCAGATTGCTGGCACGCGCGGCGCGCAGCAGGTGTTCGGTGGTCTCGATGCTCGCGCTGCCGTGTTCGTTGTCGATCAGCAGGAAATCGAACCCGGCATAGGCGCACATCTCCACGATGGCCGGCGACGGGATGCCGTTGAAGATGCCGCGCAGCCGCCTGCCGCTGCGCAGCATCTCCGGCAGCCGCGTGTCCAGCGGGCGCTGGTGGTCGGGCTGCGCCATCATGGCCACAACTCCTTGCTCGCCATGGCCGCACCTTCGGCCATGCTGGCGAGCTTGGCAAAGCAGATCGGCGGGTGGATCGCGCCGAAGCCGGCGAAGGTGCCGAAGCCGCAGTCGGTGGCCGCCATCACCCGGTCGCGCCCGACGATGTTGGCATAAGTCAGCAGGCGCTGCGCCACCAGGCGCGGGTGCTCGATGAAGTTGTTGACGGTATCCAGCACGCCGGGTGCGAGCACCTTGTTGTCGGGAATGCGTCCCTCCCGTCCGGCCTTGGCCCACACCTCCCACTCGTGCGCGTGGCGCGGGTTCGCGCCCTCGAACAGCACCGTGGCCGGTTTGGCCTTGAGCACCACACCCAGGATCTTCTCCAGCCCGATGTCGTAATGGTGCGGGCCTTCGTAGTTGCCCCAGCACACATGCATGCGGATGCGGTCTGCCGGCACGTTGCGCAACGCGTGGTTGAGCGCCTCCACCTGCAGGTTGGCGTTGCGCAGGAACTCGGCGTCGTCCACGTCGCGGAACTTGATGTGGCGGCCCATCGCCAGGTCGGGCGCGTCGATCTGCAGGTCCAGCCCGGCGGCGACGATGGCCTCGTATTCGGTGGCCATGGCATCGGCCAGCGCCTGCAGGTACAACTCGGTGCTGGCATAGTACTTGTTGGGCTGGAACACCGCGATCACACCAGGCGAGGCGCTGTTCATGAACGCGCGCAGCGGTGGCTGCCCCGGCGCGGCGGCGGCAGCGCAGGCCGCCTGCAGGTTGGCGATGTCCTTGTGCAGGCCGCCGAGGTCCTTCACCGCGATCGGTCCGGTGCAGATCGGGCGGTGGTATTTCGGCGTGGCGCCGAGCTTGGCCAGGCGCTCCTTGAAGTCGGGGAAGTCGTCCAGATCGCGCGGCACGGCGCGCGGCATTTCGCCGAGCTCGAAGCCGGTGAGCCGGTGCCGGATGTAGGTGGCGTA
>JANMZX010000721.1:0-2379 GCA_031383745.1 Rhodoferax sp.
GCGCCGTCGATGGCCTGGTGCGCGGTGCCGGCGTGGTCCTTCACCACCACAGCGTCCAGCCCCACCAGCCGGGCCTCCAGCGTGCAATGGATGTCGTCATCACCCGATTTCGCCGTGCTGTTGACATCGGACAGGTGCGCCTCGACCCGTGTGATGCGTTCGCCGAAGCGCTCCAGGGCATCTTGCACCACCTGCTGGAGGTGTGCGGCCATCGGGCGTCCGCCTTCGGTGTTCGGGTCGGAATGGAGCAGGACTTGCATGGGTTTCCTTGTGGAGTGGGCGGTGCGAGTGTGCCGTAGATCGCCGTTGCACTGTCTTCGAGCACGCAGTGTGCCCCTTGCCCGGGAGGCTGTATGTGCCGTGGCGCACGCAGCGGCTGTGGCACCGGTGCTGCCTGCGCCAGGGCGGATGACTTCGAATGAGAGACCCCCGCAAGCTGCCCTTACATTAGAGGCTTGAGTGGAGCCCCATGAACACGAAGACCAAGGAATCCCTGCGCAGCGCGCGCTGGTTCGCACCCGACGACCTGCGCTCATTCGGCCACCGCTCGCGCGCCATGCAGATGGGCTACGGCCCGGAAGACTGGGCCGGCAAACCGGTGATCGCGATCATCAACACCTGGTCGGACATCAACCCCTGCCACACCCATTTCAAGCAGCGCGTGGAAGACGTGAAACGCGGCGTGCTGCAGGCCGGCGGTTTCCCGCTGGAACTGCCCGCCATCTCGCTGGCCGAGCAATACGTCAAGCCCACCACCATGCTCTACCGCAACATGCTGGCGATGGAGACGGAGGAGTTGATCCGCAGCCATCCCGTCGACGGCGCCGTGCTGATGGGGGGCTGCGACAAGACCACGCCCGGGCTGGTGATGGGCGCGTTGTCGGCCGGCCTGCCGTTCGTGTACCTGCCTGCCGGCCCGATGCTGCGCGGCAACTGGAAGGGCCAGGTGCTGGGGTCGGGTTCGGACGGCTGGAAGTACTGGGACGAGCGCCGCGCCGGCAAGATCACGCAGGCCCAATGGCTCGAGGTCGAGGCCGGCATCGCACGCAGCCACGGCACCTGCATGACCATGGGAACAGCCGCCACCATGATGGGCATCGCCGAGGCCATCGGCCTCACGCTTCCCGGTGCGTCCAGCATCCCGGCGCCCGACGCCAACCATCCGCGCATGTCCGCCGCCTGCGGCCGGCGCATCGTCGACATGGTGTGGGAAGACCTGACACCCGAGCGCATGCTCAGCCGCGCGAGTTTCGACAACGGCATCGCGGTGGCCATGGCCATGGGTTGCTCCACCAATGCCATCATCCACGTGGTGGCGATGTCGCGCCGCGCAGGCGCGCACTGCACCGTAGGCCTGGACGATTTCGATGCCGCCAGCCGGCGCGTGCCGGTGATCGCCAACATCCGGCCCTCGGGTGACAAGTACCTGATGGAGGACTTCTATTACGCAGGTGGCCTGCCGGCCCTGATGCAGCGGCTGTCGCCCCACCTGAAGCTCGACGCGATGACGGTCACCGGCCGTAGCGTGGGCGAGAACATCGCCGGCGCCGAGGTGCACAACGACGACGTGATCCGCCCGCTGGATAACCCGCTGTATGCCGAAGGCGCGCTGGCCGTGCTGCGCGGCAACATCGCCCCGGGCGGCGCGGTGATCAAGCCCAGTGCCTGCGCGCCGCGTTACCTGAAGCACACCGGCCCGGCGCTGGTCTTCGACAGTTATCCCGAGATGAAGGCCGCGGTCGACGACGAGAACCTCGATGTGACCGCCGACCATATCCTGGTGCTGCGCAACGCCGGCCCCAAGGGCGGGCCCGGCATGCCGGAGTGGGGCATGTTGCCGATCCCGCTCAAGCTGGTCAAGCAGGGCGTGCGCGACATGCTGCGCCTGAGCGACGCGCGCATGAGCGGCACCAGTTATGGCGCGTGCATCCTGCATGCCGCGCCCGAGGCCTACATCGGCGGCCCGCTGGCGCTGGTCAAGACCGGTGACCTGATCAGCGTCGATGTGGCCGCGCGCAGCATCCACCTGGAGGTGAGCGACGCGGAACTCGCCGTGCGCCGCGCGGCCTGGGTCGCGCCACCGCCGCGCTACGAGCGCGGATATGGCTGGATGTTCAGCCGCCATATCCTGCAGGCCGACGACGGCTGCGATTTCGACTACCTCGAAACCTCCTTCGGCGCGCCGGTGCCCGAGCCCGACATCTTTTGACTGCGGCGTCGTGCGCCGCACATTCATTCAACCTAGATTCGGCAGTTGACCGCTTGTTTCCGCTTGCAACTCCATATGAACATTGAGTTTTGTACCCACGACGGAGTTCACCACCTGGGTGAGAGCGCTACGCACCCGATCGAGCCGCGCTGCGGCACGCTGGCGGCGTT
>JANMZX010000309.1:0-5887 GCA_031383745.1 Rhodoferax sp.
GACGACTTCCTGGTCGGCACCGACGCGGACGACTGGTACCTCGGTGGCTTGGGCAACGACACGCTGTTCGGCGGTCTGGGCAACGATACGCTGGACGGCGGCAGCGGCACGCAGGACCAGGCCATCTACGACAACGCCACCAGCGGGGTCACCGTCAGTCTGGGTCTCGCGGGTGCCCAGTTCACCGGCAATGCCGGATTCGACACACTGCTCCGTATCGAATACCTGACCGGTGGCGCATTCGACGACCTGCTGATCGGTGACGACGGCGACAACCGGCTGGAAGGCCTGGGCGGCAACGACACGCTGGAAGGCGGGCTCGGCAACGACACACTCGATGGCGGCGCCGGATTCGACATCGCATCCTTTGCCAGCGCTTTCGGCGTCTACGTCTCGCTGGATGATCCGAACCCGCATTTCACCGGTGCTGGCATCGACACCTTCATCAGCGTCGAGGGGCTCGAGGGCAGCCAGTACGACGATGAACTGCGCGGAAACAGCGGCAACAACCGGCTGTCCGGCCTGGGCGGCGACGACACCCTCGGCGGCGGCGGTGGCTTCGACACCCTGCTCGGCGGCTTTGGCAATGACGTGCTGGACGGCACCGGCTTCGGCGCGTCGACACTCGTTGGCGGCGATGGCAACGACATCTATTTCGTCGACAGCACGGACGACTTCGTCGACGAGTCGGGCAGCAATGGGTACGACATCGTTCGCACGTTTGCGTCCATCTCGTTGACCGACGGCATCGAGGAGGTCAACTACTTCGGCGCCGACGGTGGCGGGATCACGGGCAACAACCAGGACAACCTGATGACCGGGTTTGCCAACGGCATGACCCTGGACGGCCGTGGCGGCAACGACACGCTGGAGGCGGGCAGCGGCAACGACTTCCTGTTCGGCGGAACGGGCGACGATTCGCTGAACGGTTCGTTTGGCAGCGACGTGCTGTCCGGCGACACCGGCAACGACACACTGGACGGAGGCGACGGCTCCGACAACATGGCGGGTGGACTGGGTGCCGACGAATACCACGTCGACAACCAGGGGGACGTGGTCACCGAACTCAACAACGACCCGGGTTCGCTGCACATCGGGCTGGGGCTGGGCAGCGCGATAGACAAGGTGATCGCCAGCATCAGCTACGCGTTGAGCCAGTTCGTGGAAAACCTCACGCTGCTCGATGCCGCCACTGCACTGACCGGCACCGGAAACGCCGAGAAGAACCTCCTGCTGGGCAACAGCTTCAACAACACCCTGACGGGCAATGCCGGTGACGACACCCTGGACGGCGCCGGCGGCAACGACACCCTGCTGGGAGGCGCCGGCAACGACTCCCTTCTGGGAGACGTGGGCTTCGACTCGCTCGATGGCGGCGACGGCCTCGACAACCTCAATGGCGGCATCAATGCCGACACCCTTGCAGGCGGGCTCGGCAACGACTTCCTGAGCGGTGGCAAGGGCACCGATAACCTCAACGGCGGCGAGGGTGACGACACCCTGGTGGGCGGGCTGGGCACCGACCTGCTGACCGGCGGGCCGGGCGCCGACCATTTCGTATTCCGCAACCCGCTCGATGGCACCAGCAATATCGACACCTTCACTGATTTCGCAGCCGGCGTGGACGTCATCGAGTTGTCGGCCAGCATTTTTGCGGCATTCTCCGGCCAGGTTGGCGTCCGCATCGCCCCTGGGGGCAACCTGGGCTACAACCCCGTGACCGGGGTGCTCGCGTACGACGCCGACGGCGCCGGCGCCGGCCAGCCGATCACCTTCGCGATCATGGGCACATCGACCCATCCGGCCTCCATGTCGAATGATTTCCTGATCGTGGCGTGACCTCCATCCATCCACCCATCCATCCATTCACCAGCACCATGAACCACCCGCTTCGCACCTGGTCCACAACGCGCGCATTGCTGTCCCTGGCTTTGCTGCTGTGTCTGCTTGCACGCGGCGCGCATGCCCGCGATGCCGAGGTGGTGCTGCTGATCGGCAACGCCGAATTCCAGGAACAGGGGCTGAGCACGTGGAAGCCCGCTGCAGTACAGCAGCAACTGGTCACCGGCACGGCGGTACGCACCGCGGCAGCCAGCCAGCTGGCGCTGGTGCTGCGCGACCAGACACAGATCCGCCTGAACGAGCGCACCTGGCTGCGGCTCGCAAGCGTGGGCGGAGACGGTGACGGCACCAACCTCGAACTCGTCGGCGGACGCATGTGGGCGCAGGCCAGGCAATATCTCACTGGCTCGCTGCGCTCCGCCACCAGCCTGATTGGCAACACACTGCGCCAAGGACGCCCGCCGCTGATGGTGACCACCCCCACCTCCACCATCGGCATCCGCGGCACCGACTGGGAAGTGGTGGCCGACGACGAGCGCACGGTGGTCACCGTGTTGTCTGGCGAGGTGGAGGTAGGCAACGACTTTGGCCAGATCATGGTTGGCCCCAACGAACAGGCGATCGCGCTGCGCGGGCAGGCACCCACCAAGAGCCTGCTGTCCCAAGCCCGCGACCGGGTCCAGTGGGTCACGGCCTACCGGCCCGAGCCCCGGCGCTGGGTGCCGCTGGTACCCGCGGAGCTGGTGCAGGTGGTGGCCGCCATCGATGCCGGCGACTTCGCCACGGCCCTGCCTTTGCTGCAGCAGCAGGCGCCCGGCTCCGCCGCTGCCCGCCTGCTGCTGGCCGACATGCTGCTGTTCCTCGGGCGCGCAGGTGATGCCATCACCTTGCTCGAACCGGCCGCCCGCGCCGGCGCCGGCGACCCGATGGCAATGGCGCTGCTGGCGCGCGCATTGGTGCTGGCCGGGCGCATCGACGACGCACGCAGCCTGCTTGCGGCGGCACCGGGCGGCCCCCCACCCCACCAGGAACTCGTGCTGGCACGCGCCGACGTGGCGCGCCTGGGCGGCGAGGCGCAACGCGCGCTGCAGCTGTTCGCCGAGGTGGCAGCGGCCTACCCGCAAAGCGCCGAGGCCTGGTTCGGCATGGGCCGCATCGAGAACGAAAAGGAAAACGTCGCCCGTGCGCGCGCCGCACTGGACGAAGCGCTCCGCCTCGCGCCCGACGCCCCCGGCTACCGTGGCGAACGCGCCACCGTCGAGACGCTGGCTGGCAACCTGCAGGCCGCCCGGGCGGCATTCACAGACGCATTGCAGCGCGCACCGGACGACTACCTGGCGCTGACCGGCCTGGGCATACTGCAGTTGAAGGCCGGCCAGACTGACGCTGCGCTGCAGTCCTTCCTCAAGGCCGGGGTCATCGAGCCGGGGTTTGCGCGGGCCCAGTTGTACGGTGGCGTGGCCTATTACCAGCTTGGCAGCCGGCAACGCGCGCTGGAGTCGGTGCTGCGCGCTGCAGAGCTCGACCCGCGCGACCCCCTGCCCCATGTGATGCTGGCGCTGATGCGTGCCGACGCACGCCAGCTCGGCGCGGCCGAAGACGCAGCACGCGAGGCGCAGGCCCGCCTGCCCTACCTGAAATCGCTCAACCAGATCCTGAACGACCAGAAAGGCAGCGCCAACCTGGGCAGCTCGCTGGCAGCCTTCGGCCTGGAAGAATGGGCCACCTATTACGCCTACGAGGCCTACTCGCCCTATTGGGCCGGTAGCCACCTGTTTCTGGCCGACCGCCATACCGGTGATTTCGACAAGAACTCGGAGCTGTTCAAGGGATTCCTCACCGACCCGACGGTTTTCGGCGCGTCCAACCGGTTTTCGTCGCTGATCGCCGTGCCGGGCCATTACGGGCGGGTCGACCTGTTCCTGGAACGTAACAACTGGTACACCGGCGCCCTGATCGGCACGGCCAACGGCCTGTCGGTCGAACCGTTTCCGCTGGCCTATTACCTCAGTGGCGACCTGTCGGATGGCGCCTCGCGCGACAACAACACCCAGGGGCACGGCCGCAACCTCACGCTAGGACTGGGCGCCAAACCGCGCCACGACATCGGGTTGTTCGCGTTTGGCACCAACACCAACATCGACACCACCATCCGCAGTGCGGCGTTCCCGCAGGACCCGCTGGTGCAGCGCGAAGACCGCGCCGACCTGGGCGTCAACTTCAAGCTGGCGCCCGACAACCAGTTCTGGTTCAAGGCCGGAGCCGGACGCCAACAGAACGACGTGTCCGGCACCCTGGTCTCGCAGGCCAGCGCCGATGCGCTCAACCTCGCGGCCGCGCCTTTCGTGTTCGGCCCGGCGGGCACACTCGACCGCTTCAACTCCTCCGTGGTCCAGCACGACCAGCAGTTTCGCCACGCGTTCTCCAGCGGCGCGTGGCAGTGGAACTGGGGGGTGGAGCATTCCCGCCAGGTGCGCAGCGGCTCCGTGGCCACGAGCTTCGACGGCTTGTTCGCTGCGTTGACTGCGCATACGACGGTCGCGACAACCGACCGGTTCACGGTGAATTCCACCGACACCTACCTGGGTGCCCGCTACCGCGCGGCAAGCGGTCTGGAGTTCGAAGGCGCGCTGTTCGAACAGCATGCACGCACCACGCGCAGCGGGGGCACCAACGTGCAGGCCCTGCTCATAGGGGCGCCGCCACCAATCGTGCTGCTGGACGCGCCCAATGCGGCGGCACAGCGGTTCTCTGAACTCAACCCGCGCCTGGGCGTGAAATTGCCCCTGGGCGAGCGCCAGGCGCTACGCCTGGTCGGGCAGCAATGGCGTCGCCCGGGCTCGGCCGGCACGCTGGCGCCGGTCGACACACTGGGCATCGCACTCAATGACCGGCTGCCGATCGCCGGCGGCCTGTACCAGCGCACGCGGCTGCAATACGACGCCGAAGTCGGCAGCAGCAGCTTCGTGCAGGCTTTCGTCGACGCGGAACGGGTGGACAACGGCCTGGGCGGCGCCCGCAACACCATCAGCGTGTTCGAACTGACCCAGTTGCAGAACCTGCGCAACCGGGAAGACGTGTTCAGCCCGCGGCCGGACATCGAGGACACGCCGATCTTCGGCCGCGGCACGGTGCGTACTTTCGGCCTGGCCGCCAACCAGCGCTGGGGCGCCAACCAGACGGTATCTCTGCGCTACCTGTACCGTGACAGCCACCAGGGCGGCGCGAGTGCCGGCCTGCTGGTGCCCTACCTGCCGCGGCATTTCCTGCGCCTGGGCAGCCAGTGGTCGCTGCAGGACCGCTGGTTGCTGGGTGTCAGCGGCACCTACCGCAGCCTGCGCTTTCGCGACGACACCAACCTCGATCCAATCCAGCACGGCTGGGCCTACGGCCTCTCGGTAGCGTGGGAGAGCGAGGACAAACGCTCCAGCGTGCAGCTGATCCTAGACAACCTGCTGTCGCGTACCCGCGCGGGCGACAAGCCGGATGCGCACATGGTGGTGCGTTATGGGTACAGGTTTTGACGGGGTCCAGATCAGGCAGCCCGGACAATTCTTGTGGACCGGCAGCATCTCAAGTACTCCTGGCGGTGCGGACGGCCATAGCTTGTCTGGTCAGGGACCAGCTGTGACGATGTCACCACCTGCCGGGAGGAAAACGACCATGTTGGCACTGAAGCCGCGGACTTCGAGTCCCAGCTTACAGACGTCCCTGTGCGCACCGCCGGCTACCTTGTCTTGCCGGCAACACGGCGGGATTACCCTGCGTATCTGCAAGCATCCGCTTCCGCTACAGTTGTTGCACATCCCCGGGGTCGCCCATGCAAACCACACAAAACGCACGAAGAGAACTCTACGTTTTTGACGCGGCCGTCCCGGAACTGCAGAAACTGATCGATGCTGTCGGAGGGGATCAGGACATCCTGATCGTCGATTACGGCGATGTCCCATCCATAGTTGAAGGTTGAGGTTGGTGGTTGAAGCCGTCAGGGCCCGCAGAATGTGGGTTCTGACATCAACAACCTGTAGCCAAGAAAGCTCAACCA
>JANMZX010000336.1:0-1896 GCA_031383745.1 Rhodoferax sp.
GGAGCGCTGGTCTTCCGAGCGCAGGTAGCATTTGAGAACGCTGTCGTAGTCCCAGCCGGTGCAGCCCAGGCGCGTCCAGTGATCAAAGTCCTCGCGCTGGCCGCGCAGGTAGATCATGCCGTTGACGGCGCTAGACCCGCCGATCACCTTGCCCTGGTAGAACGGCCCGGCGCGGTTGTTGAGTTGTGGCTCGGGCTGCACCTGGTAGATCCAGTTGAACTCCGGCTTGCCGAACACGCGCGCGTAACCGATGGGAATGTGCAGCCAGCGGTCCTTGTCGTCGCCCCCCGCCTCCAGCAGCAGCACCCGGTGTTGCGGGTTGGCCGAGAGCCGGTTGGCGACCACGCAGCCGGCGGTGCCGCCCCCGACGATGATGAAGTCGAATTCCGACACGTTGTTGTTGATGTCCATGGATCAGCCTTGTACCAATCGACCACCGGCCTGCAGCGGCGCACCGACGCGCGCGAATAACGACCGGCCGGGCGGCATGGGCGAAACGGCCGTGTCGGACCCGACCGTCGCACTGTTCGTCGCCCCTCCCTCCGGCGCGCCCGCCCCGCGAGCGACCCCCAGGGGCGACGGAGCGAATACGTTACGAAATTCTCAAGCGTCCCATTTTATATTTATACCACCACTTCAATATATTGAGTTTCACGCGGTGCGCAGTACCTGCGTGTCGGTGCCATCACACCCGCCGCACAAAGTCGGCCAGGGTACCGGCGTCGGCCAATACATGCTCCCCGATTCGCTGGTTCCAGTGGTGCTCGGCGCCGTAGGCCAGCCGCCAGTCGTGCAGTCGGCGTGTCAGCAGCCCCAGGTCGAACTCGTCCGTCATGCCGATGGCGCCGTGCACCGCATGCGCAGTGGCGGCGACCAGCGCCGAGGCCTCGCTGGCGCGGGATTTCGCAACCGCCGCCGCGAGTGCCGTGGGCGCCACACCCGCACAGCGGAAAGCCGCTTCGGCCGCGATGGTGGCCGCCAGCACATGTTCGGCCATGACGCTGAGCTGCTGCTGCAAGGCCTGGAACTTGCCGATCGACTTGCCGAACTGCACCCGGTTGTTGCACTGGTCCAGGGCCATGTCGAACGTGCGCTGCATCGCGCCGCTGAGCATGGCGGCCACGAGCGCCCCGACAAATGCCTCCAGCTGCAGCCCGCCCGTGGGCAGCCGCAGGCTCGGCGCGTCGTCCGCCCAGGACAGGTGGGCCGCAAGGCTGCGCGGGTCACCCACCGGAGCGCGGCTGGCGGTGGCGCAGGACAACAGCAGCAAGCCGTCGCCATCGGCCACGAGCACATGGTCGGCGATCGCCCCGCACGGTGTGGCCGGGCAGCGCAGCCCGCCGGCGGCTGGGCGCAGCAGCTGCACGGCGATGGTGACCATACCCGCCGGCAGGCCGGCCCGCGCGCCTACCAGGGCATGCGCCGCGATGGATTGCGCCACAGGCAGTGGCATGGCATGGCGGCCCAGGCACTCCATGATCGGAAACAGCTCCGGCAGCGTCAGCGCGGCACCCCCCTGCTCCTCGGGCAGCATCAGGGCCAGGAAACCGGCCGCCTCAACCGGGCTCCACAGGTCGGCCGCCGGGCCGCCGGCCTCCACACGCCGGATGGCGTCGCTGCCCGCATGGGCAGCCAGTATTTTTTCCAGGGCTTCGAGAAACATCGGGGGAACTCCTTCCGGTCGATCAGCGCAGACCCAGCCCGCGGGCGATCATCCCGCGCAGGATCTCGCGCGTGCCACCGCGCAGGGAATAACTCGGGGCCATCTGGCTGACGTAGGCCAGCGTGCGGCACAGCTCGGACTCCAGCTCCGAGCCGGTCCCCCGCCCGAGCGTGGCTTCGATCAGGTGGGGAATGGCCTGCTCGAATTCGGTGCCCAGGTCCTTGACCAGCGCC
>JANMZX010000357.1:0-12217 GCA_031383745.1 Rhodoferax sp.
TACCCCAAGGAGTGGGAGAACCAGGACAAGTGGAACGGCGGCTGGGTGCGCAAGGCCAGCGGCGCCATCGAGCCGCGCCAGGGCGCCAAGTGGAAGCTGCTGATGCGCATCTTCGCCAACCCCAACCTGCCCGAGATCGACGACTACTACGAGCCCTTCACCTTCGACTACGCGCACCTGCAGTCGGCGCCCGAGATGAAGGCCACCCCCACTGCGCGCCCGCGCAGCCTGATCACCGGCAAGCAGATGGACAAGATCGTCTGGGGGCCGAACTGGGAGGAGATCCTGGGCGGCGAGTTCTCCAAGCGCAGCAAGGACAAGAACCTCGACGGCTTCGAGCAGATGCAGAAGGACATGCTGGGCCAGTTCGAGAACACCTTCATGATGTACCTGCCGCGCCTGTGCGAGCATTGCCTGAATCCGGCCTGCGTGGCGTCGTGCCCCTCGGGCTCGATCTACAAGCGCGAGGAAGACGGCATCGTGCTGATCGACCAGGACAAGTGCCGCGGCTGGCGCATGTGCGTGAGCGGCTGCCCGTACAAGAAGATCTACTACAACTGGAAAAGCGGCAAGGCCGAGAAGTGCATCTTCTGCTACCCGCGCATCGAGGCCGGCCAGCCCACCGTGTGCTCCGAGACCTGCGTCGGGCGCATCCGCTACCTCGGCGTGCTGCTGTACGACGCAGACCGCATCCAGGAGGCTGCCAGCGTCGAACATGACCGCGACCTGTACCAGGCGCAGCTCGACATCTTCCTGGACCCGAACGACCCGGCAGTGATCGCGCAGGCGCGCATCGACGGCATCCCCGACAAGTGGATGGAGGCGGCGCGCATCAGCCCGGTCTACAAGATGGCCGTGGAGTGGAAGGTGGCCCTGCCGCTGCACCCGGAGTACCGCACGCTGCCGATGGTCTGGTACGTGCCGCCGCTGTCGCCGATCTCGGCCGCCGCCAATGCCGGCCATGTGGGCAGCAACGGACAGATCCCGGATGTGAACCAGCTGCGCATACCGGTCAAGTACCTGGCCAACCTGCTCACTGCCGGCGACACCGTGCCCGTGGTGCGCGCCCTGGAGCGCATGCTGGCGATGCGCGCCTACCAGCGCGAAAAACACGTCGACCAGCGCATCAACCAGGCGGTGCTCGACCAGGTGGGCATCAGCCAGGAGATGGTCGAGGAGATGTACCAGATCATGGCGATTGCCAATTACGAGGACCGCTTCGTTATCCCCAGCACGCACCGCGAATACGCCGAGAACACCTTCAACGTGCGCGGCGGCTGCGGCTTCAGCTTCGGCAACGGCTGCTCCGAAGGCACCACCGAGACCAGCCTGTTCGGCAGCGAAAAGAAACGCACCATCCCGATCCGGGCGGAGGTCTGACCATGTTCAAACACTCGAAACCCGCCCCTGCAGCGGGCACACTGCGCACCCTGGCAGCACTGCTGGCCTACCCCGACGCCGACATGCGTGGCTTCCTGCCGCAGATGGGCGCAGTCCTGGCCGACGAGCGCGCGCTGGGCGCCGAGCGGCTCGCCGAACTCGATGCCCTGATCGCCCACCTGAGCCTGGGCAAGCCCCTGGCCATCGAGGCGGCCTACGTCGACCTGTTCGACTGCGGGCGCGCCACCTCGCTGCACCTGTTCGAGCATGTGCACGGCGACTCGCGCGAACGCGGCCCGGCCATGATCGACCTGGCTCAGACCTACGAAAAGGCCGGCCTGTACCTGGGCGAAGGGCAGTTGCCCGATTACCTGCCGGTGGTGCTGGAGTTCGTCTCCACCCAGCCGCCGGCCGAGGCGAAGGCCTTCCTCGGCGAAATGGCGCACATCTTCAACGCCATCTTCGGCGCGCTGCGCCAGCGCGGCACGCCGTACGCCTGCATCCTGGGCGCGCTGCTGGAACTCGCTGGCGAAAAGGCCCAGGCCACGCCGCCCGTCAAGGAAACCCCGCTGGACGAGGCATGGGCCGAGCCGGTCGTTTTCGACGGCTGCTCGACCCAGGGCCAGGCCAAGCCCGGTACGCCCCAACCCATCCACCTGGTGCGGCGCTCCCGCGCCGCGACACCGCAAGCCGGATCAGGAGTATCAGCATGAGCAGCACACAGGCCTTTGTCCACAATTTCATTTTCACGGTCTATCCGTACGTCTGCCTGTCGGTGTTCCTGATGGGCAGCCTGGCGCGCTTCGACCGCGACCAGTACACCTGGAAAAGCGATTCCTCGCAGATGCTGCGCACCGGCACGCTTCGCTGGGGCAGCAACCTGTTCCACATTGGCATCCTGTTCCTGTTCTTCGGCCACTTCGTCGGCTTGTTGACCCCGCACTGGCTGTATGAGAACTTCATCACCGCGCCCCAGAAGCAGCTGTTCGCGGTGGTGTCGGGTGGCATCGCCGGCTTCATCTGTTTCATCGGGCTGACATTGCTGCTGCACCGCCGCTTGTTCGACCCGCGCATCCGGCTGACCAGCCACCGCACCGACATCGCCATCCTGCTGATCCTGTGGGTGCAACTGGTGATCGGCCTGATCACGCTGCCGTACTCGCTGGGCCACTCGGACGGCGGCGCGATGCTCGCTCTGGGCGACTGGGCGCAACGCATCGTGACCCTGCGTCCCAATGCAGACGGCCTGGTCGCCCTGGACTGGCCCTACAAGCTGCACCTGGTGCTGGGCATGACGATCTTCCTGCTGTTCCCGTTCAGCCGGCTGGTGCATGTGTGGAGCGGGTTCGCCACGGTGGCGTTCCTGTTCCGGCCGCACCAGGTGGTGCGCAGCCGCCGGCTCAACGTGCCGGCCGGCCACAACCAGCCACGCCAGCCCGGCGCAGGCGTCTGACCCCCACGGAGACACAGCCATGCAAGTCCACGACATCTTTGCCGCCACCAGCACGGCCGCACCTACCGCCCCGCCGCTCGCCCGCATCAACCGGGTGCCGCTGCATGGCCCCGCGGAAACCATCGCCACCGAGGCCCTGCGCCAGCGCGCCTGCACCGAGTTGCTGCGCCAGGCCGCGCAGGCCGCCGGCCTGCTGGATGCCAGCGACGCGGCTGGCGCGGACGGCATCACCAGCGAAGCCGCCAGCGCAGCGATCGACGCCTTGCTGGAGCGCGAACTCAGCGTGCCGGAGCCGTCCACCGACGCCTGCCGGCGCCACTACGAGGCCCACCTGGCCCACTACCGGACCGGCGAACGCGTACATGCCCGGCACATCCTGTTCGCCGTGACCCCGGGCACCGACGTGGTGGCCCTGCGCAACCGTGCCGAGACCTGCCTGCTTGACGTGCGCTGCCATGACGGCAGCGGCGCGGACAACTTTGCCCGCGCGGCGCGTGAGTTGTCCAACTGCCCCAGCGCCGAGCAGGGCGGCGACCTCGGCTCTCTGGTGCAGGGCGACTGTGCGCCCGAATTCGCGCGCGAGCTGTTCGGCCAGGCCGACGTGGGCGTGTTGCCGCGCCTGGTGCACAGCCGCTTCGGCCTGCACGTGGTGGAGGTGCTGGCGCGCGAGCCCGGCGTGCAGCAGGTATTCGAGGCGGTGCGCGGCGCGGTGACGATGTCGCTGCAGCAAAAGGCGTTTGTCTCTGCGCTGCAGCAATACCTGCGCATCCTGGCCGGCGCGGCGCTCGTGGAGGGCGTGGACCTGGAAGCCGCAGACACGCCGCTGGTCCAGTAGCCCGGCATGCCGCAACCGGACGCATACCGTGCCTGATGAACTGCTGCAGCGGCTGCGCCGCTTCCACAGCCACACCTTTCCCGGTGTGCAGGAGCAGTTCCAGAACCTGGTGCGCGACGGCCAGCACCCGACGATCCTGTTCATCGGATGTTCGGATTCGCGCCTCGTCCCCTACCTGCTGACCGGCACCGGCCCGGGCGAGCTGTTCATCGTGCGCAACGTGGGTGCGTTCGTGCCGCCCTACGACGGCTCGGCCGGCTACCACGGCACTTCGGCAGCGATCGAGTTCGCGGTGTTGAACCTGAAGGTGTCGCGCATCGTGGTCTGTGGCCACAGCCACTGTGGCGGCATCCGCGCCCTGTATGAAGAGGTACCACCCGAGGCGAAGAACCTGGCCGCGTGGCTGGAACTGGGCCGCGAAGCCGTGCTTCCGGTGCAGGCCTCGCCCGAGGCCCTGCGCCGCACCGAACAACGCGCCGTGGTGCTGCAGCTCGAGCGCTTGATGGAGTACCCGATGGTGCGCCAGCAGGTGGACGCGGGCCGGCTCGCGCTGCATGGCTGGCACTATGTGATCGAGGACGGCGAGGTGCATGTGTTCGACGTGCAAAGCGGCGCCTTTGTGCCCGCGTCGGATGCCACGCACAGCGGCACCGGACCCTACCGTCCGGTGGACGGCGACATCGACGACCCGCTGTTCAACGAAATCGACGCGAGTTATGGGCAGCGGGCACTCAGCGGCCCGCCATAGTCATATCGGTGTCAGTCTGATTTTGAAGCGCTTGGCATTCGCTGCCATGACTTTGTCCAAGGTCACGATCCCATGTGCGTTGGCTTCCATCGCGCACGCGATGTGCAGGGCATCACCCGCCCGCAGCCCGGCGGCTACATCCATCGTCAACATGGCCGCGCGGTGGAACGTCATCGCCGCCACCGGTAGTAACTGCAGATCATTGGCACATATCCGATCGAACTGACGCCATGCCGCCCACGTCTGTGCCGCGGTCAATTGCCCGGTGCGTTGCTTGATCCCCAATGCGCTGCCAAACTCGGTGACACACCATGCCGCCGATGCCAATTCGTCCACGCAAGAGGCATACCACTTGACTACGGCCGCGGTCTTATCCTCGTTCGTGCACAGCGCCACCAGAGCACCGGTATCCACATACAGCATCAATAACGCGCCTCTTGTCGCAGCAGCTCCATCACTGACGCACCCATTGGAAGCGTCTCGTTGTCACGGCGGAGTTCAGCGACAAACGCCTTGCGGCTCCAGGGGGCGGGGCGCAAGCTCAACGCGCCGTCCGCGCACAGATGCGCTTCGAGTTGGTCACCTTCCTTGACGCCGATCTGGCGCACAAAGTCGGCGGGGATACGCACGGCAAGGCTGTTTCCCCACTTGGCTACCTGTAGATTGATCATGGCCAATATAGATATACGTTAGTGTTTCTACATTCTAGGCCTCGCGTCCCTTTCGGGCAAGCGGTTTTGGACGCCGAATGGTGTGGCCATCCTGCCGCCTGCGACGGCCCGGCCGGGTGCCACAGCGTGTCGACGGCGCTCGCATGCGCGGTCACGCACAGCGGCACCGGCCCGTACAACCCGGCGAGTGGCGACATCGACGACCCCGTCTTCAACGAGATCGACGCAAGTTACGCGCAACCGCCGGCCAGGCCTGGCGCGGGCGCGTAGGACACACGGTGTCGGCGCCCGATCCGCATTCCAACGGCCATTGACCGACATCAAACAGCGGCCTGCCAGCAGCACCCAGAATCGCCCGGTGATCGGCTGTTTTCCCGCAACAGGAAGTCCCCATGAACTCTCCCACACCCATCCCCGCACCGGGCGATGACCCGAATGCCCCGATCGCCAATTTCTCGAATTGCCATGTGGGCATCGTCGCGCACCTCGACAGCCTGGGCGAATTGCCGGCGCTGCTGGCACCGGCCGAGCGTGCACGCAGGATCGCCGCGGATACCCTTGCTTTTTTCGATGCGGTCATCGTCGAGCACCACGCGCAGGAGGAACAGGAACTGTTTCCCGCCGTGCTGGCGGGCGCCGTGCGCGGTGAGGAGCGCGCACAGGTCGCCGTGCTGGTCGAGCGCCTGACGACCGAACACCGGCAGATCGACGCCTGGTGGGCGCGCATCAAACCGCAGCTCAGACAGGTGGCCAAAGGGCATGACACGGCGCTGGACACGGTTGCCGTGCAACAGCTTGTCAGCGACTACCGCGCCCATGCCGCGTTCGAGGAGTCGGCGTTCCTGCCGCTGTCCCAGCGCATCCTGGGCCGCAACTCCAACCAGATGGCGGCCCTGGGCATGTCGCTGCACATGCGCCACCAGCGGCCCGTGGTGGGGTACGTCTGAGAGGCTCGCGCGTGCTGCCGCCCGGAGCGGAGCAATCCGGCGGTCAGAGCTCCTGCTGGCGCACCGTGTCCATCACGACGGCCGCCTTGTCCGTGTCGTATTCGCCCACCACCCGGGCCAGCACGTCACCGCGCCGGTTGATCACCAGCACCGAGGCCTGGCTGGTGTCGCGCAAACCGGTCGATTGCACGAACACTGCGCGGTTGGTGATCAGCGGCAACAGGTTGTTGCGCTCGCCCGGACCGGCGTAACGCGCCAGCAGGCGGCCTTCGGCCTCGGCCCGAAGCGCCGGCTCCCCGGGGTCGTCGACCACCGGCATGCGCACCCATGCCACGGCATGCTCATGCAGCCTGAGCCCGCGGATCCAGTTCTCTGCCGCTTGGCGCTGGTCGCGCCGGAAGGTCAGCACCATGATCATGCGGTCGTCTTCACGCACCGTGGCTGCCGGCACTTTGCCGAGCTTCTCTCCGATGTCAGCGGGCAGGCGCCCCAAGGCGGGGTGGGGACGGGGCCCGGCAAAGGCCAGCACGATGGCCAGCAGCACCACGAGAATCCAGGTCAGGGGATAGGTCCGGATCGGTTTCATGTCGAACGCTCCTGTGAAGACCGTGACGACGCAAGAAGCATGCACGGTACGCCGGCCACGGAGGGCACGTTGCCGCCATGGTCTTTGGGAGCGACGGCTGCGGCGGAAGTTCCCGCCAGCAGGCATCCTGGCGGTGTGGCTACGACGCCTGTTGCGCCTCCTGCAGCAGCCGCCACATCACCTTGCCGCTGCCGCTCTTGGGCAGCGCATCCACAAATTCGACGATGCGCGGCGCCTTGTAGACCGCCATGTGGTCGTGGCACCAGGCCACAATGTCCTGCTCGGTCACCTGGGCGCGATGTGTCGGCCGAAGCACCACCACCGCCTTCACGGTCTCGCCCCGGTACGCATCCCGCGCCGAGATGATGCAGGCCTCCTGGATGGCAGGGTGGCGGTACATCAGCGCCTCCACCTCGGCCGGCCAGACCTTGAAACCGGATGCGTTGATCATGCGCTTGAGCCGGTCGGTGAGGAAGTAGTAGCCGTCCTCGTCGACCCGCCCCAGATCGCCGGAGCGGAAGAAACGCTTGCCGTCGAGTTCCACGAAGGCGGCTTCGGTCGCCTCGGGCCGTTTCCAGTAGCCGCGGAATATCTGCGGCCCGCTCATGATGATCTCGCCCTGCTCACCCTGCGGCATGGTCTGCAAGGTCTCCGGGTCCACCACGCGCGCCTCGGTGCCCATGTAGGGAATGCCCAGGCACTGCTGCTTGGTCGCGTCCGGCGGGTTGAAGTGCGAGGGGGCAGCGGTTTCGGTCAACCCGTAGCCCTCGGCATAACGCAGCCCGTAGTGCTCGAACAGGCGCTGCGCGACCGCCTGCGGCATTGCCGCGCCGCCGCCGCCGATGGACACCAGCGTGGACAGGTCGTACTGCGCGTAGTTGGGGCTGGCCAGCAGGTCGATCACCATGGTGGGGATGTTGCCCCAGTGGGTGACGCGCCAGGTCGAGATCAGGCGGCCGGCCAGGTCGCGGTCCCAGCGCGGCATCATGACCATCGTGGCACCCTGGTAGATGCAGCTGTGCATCACGCTGATCATGCCGGTGGCATGGAACATCGGCACCACCGCCAGGGCCACCGTCTCGGCCGAGCCGCCGCCCAGGATGCCGGCGGCAACCACCTGGTGCATCAATGTCGCGTGCGGGTGCATGCAGCCCTTGGGCAGGCCGGTGGTGCCGCTGGTGTAGGGCAGCACCGCCAGGTCCTGCGGGCCGGCGGTGTGCGCCGGCGCCGCATCGGCCTGCGCCAGCGCTTGTTTCCAGTGCCACACCTGCCCGCCGTCCAGCCGCGGCAGATCGTGGACGGTCGTGAGCCACGGCATCCACGCCGCTGGGGGCGCGTTGGGTGCCGGCACGGCGGGGTCGAATGCATCGGTGAAATGCGTCACGACCAGGTGCGCCAGACGGTCTTTCGGGTCCAGCGCATCGCTGGCCTGCGCCATCTCGCCCGCCAGATCGGCCGTGGTGATGGCCACGCGGGCGTCCGGGTCGGTGATGTAGTGCTTGAGTTCCTCGGCGCGGTTCATCGGGTTGACCGGCACCACGACCGCATTGGCACGCAGGATCGCCCAGTGCGCCACCACGAGTTGGGGACAGTTCTGCATGCTCAGCACCACCCGGTCGCCGGCGCGCACGCCCAGGCCATGCAGGCATGCGGCCAGCCGCTCGGCCTGCTGCATCAGTTGCGCATAGGTGATGGTGGAGCCGAAAAACACCGTCGCCACCTTGTCGGGATACCGCAGGGCGCTGACGGCGAGGTTGTGCCACAGCGAAGTCGCCAGTGGCGTGATGCTGCGCGGCGCGCGCTTGGGCCAGAACTTGAAATGCGGCGCGGTCGCCACAGGCGGTGTGGCGGCAGGGGAATCCAGGGGGTCCATCTGTGTGTCTCCAGGAACGGTATGTGTCCGTCGCGTGTCTCGCAGCGCCAGCATACGAGGCACGGTCGGCCCAAAACGGTGCGGCTTGTCACCTGCGGGACGAAGCGCCCCACGCACATTCTGGCACCACGGCAGTGCGAGGACGGCCAGCCATCACGCGATGCCGCGCCGCCCAGGCGGATAAGTCTGGCATGAAGCATGCTCCGCAAGCCGCAACCGTACCGCACCGCGCACGCGGCCGATGAATTGATGCCAATCTTGCATATTGTGTCCGAGTAAACCCCGATGCCGCCTCGCGCGGAAGCGGCTACAGTGCCCCCGTGGCGAAAGCCTGCGGCTTATCGCAGAAGCGCCTCTTCGTATTATTTTTTTCAATGGAGCCCGAGCAATGACATTTTCCAAACTGCAACTGGCCGCCGCAACCGTGGCCACCCTGGGCGCGCTGCTCGCGGCACCCGCCCACGCCGGCAAGACACTGGACGCGATCAAGGCGCGTGGCCAGGTCGTGTGTGGTGTCAACACCGGCCTGGCCGGGTTTGCCGCCGCCGACTCGTCGGGCAAGTGGTCCGGCCTGGACATCGATGTCTGCAAGGCTCTGGCCGCCGCCACCCTGAACGACCCCGAAAAGGTCAAGTACGTGCCGCTGAACGCCCAGCAGCGCTTTACCGCACTGCAGTCCGGCGAGGTCGACGTGCTGGCACGCAACACCACCTTCACGCTGACCCGCGACGCCTCGCTGGGCCTGAGCGTCACGGTCACGAACTACTACGACGGCCAGGGCTTCATGGTGCCTGTCAAGAGCAAGATGAAGAGCGCCAAGCAGCTCAAGGGCCAGACCGTCTGCGTGCAGTCCGGCACCACGACCGAGAAGAACCTGACCGACTACTCCAAGGCCAATGGCCTGAACATCAAGCCGGTGGTGTTCGAGAAGCTCGAAGCCGCCGAGAACGCCTATTTCACCGGCCGCTGCATCGCCTACACCACCGACGCGTCGGGCCTGTCCTCCACGCGCAGCAAGGTCGCCAAGGACCCCAAGGAACACATGATCCTGCCCGAGCTGATCTCCAAGGAGCCACTCGGCCCGATGGTGCGCCGCGGTGACGACGAGTGGTTTGCCATCGTCAAGTGGGTGATCTACGGCACCATGGAAGCCGAGGAGTACGGTGTCACGCAGGCCAACGTCGACCAGATGAAGGCCACCAGCACCGACCCGGTGGTGCAGCGCCTGCTGGGCGGCGGCAACGAGGACACCGGCAAGCTGCTGGGTCTGGACAAGGACTGGATGACGCGTGTCATCAAGGCCGTGGGCAACTACGGCGAGAGCTTCGAGCGCAATGTCGGCCCCAACACCCCGCTGAACCTGCCGCGCGGCATCAACAACCTGTGGAACAAGGGCGGACTGATGTACGCCTACCCGGTTCGCTGACCTCCCGCTGCGTCAACCAGGAGCTGCTGCCGGAACCCTCTGCCTGGGCCGGCAGCAGCTTCTTTTTTGCAGTCCCATTTCGTGACGGTCTCTCTTGAGCGACTCCCATGACCCAGAAGTCTCCCCCGACGAAAAAAAACTGGTCCTGGCGCAGCCAGGCCTTCCGTGGCCTGATCTACCAGATCATCGCCATCGGTGCCGTCGCCCTGGCGGTCTGGTGGCTGGCCTCCAACACCATGCACAACATGCAGGTGCGGGGCATCCAGAGCGGCTTCGACTTCCTGAAAGGCCCGGCCGGTTTCGACATCGGCGAGAGCCTGTTCCCGTTTGACTCCAGCGAGCCCTATTGGCAGGCCTTCCTGGTCGGTCTGGCCAACACCCTGCGGGTGGCGATCATCGGCATCGTCCTGACCACGATCCTCGGCACGCTGCTGGGCATCGGGCGGTTCTCGCGCAATGCACTGGTGCGCGGCCTGTGTTACGCCTACGTGGAGTTCTTCCGCAACGTGCCAGTGCTGCTGCAGTTGCTGATGTGGTATTTGCTCTTCACCGAGGTGTTGCCCGCGGCGCAGGACGCCTGGACGCTGGGCCCGCTGTTCCTGAGCAAGGGCGGCCTGAGTTTTCCGATCCCGATCTGGGAGATCGGCCATTTGTGGGGCTTCTTCGGGTTGATCGCCGGCGCCGTGCTGGCCTGGTTGTACCGCCGCTGGTCCTTCCACCAGTTCGAGGCCACCGGCAAGCTCAAGAGCATGTTCTGGGTGCCGCTGGCGATCTTTGTGGTCGTGGGTGTACTGGCCTGGTTTGCCGGTGGCGGTCCGGCCCAGTTCAACTTCCCCGTCAAGGGCGACTTCTCGATCGAACAGGGTGGCTCGCTGACGCCGGAGTTCCTGTCGGTGCTCCTCGGCCTCACGGTGTACACCGCGGCGTTCGTGGCCGAGGTGGTGCGCGCGGGCATCAGCTCGGTGTCGCGCGGCCAGGGCGAGGCGTCCGCGGCGCTGGGCCTGAACCAGGGCCAGACGATGCAGCTGGTGATGCTGCCGCAGGCGCTGCGCGTGATCATCCCGCCGATGACCAACCAGTTCCTGAACCTGACCAAGAACTCCTCGCTGGCCGTGGCCATCGGTTACCCGGACGTGGTGTCGATCGCCAATACCGCGCTGAACCAGACCGGGCGCGCGGTCGAATGCATATCGATCGTGATGCTGGTCTACCTGAGCACCTCGCTCACCACCTCGCTGCTGATGAACTGGTACAACTCCCGTTCGGCGATCAAGGAACGTTGAAAGCAGGCCCGCCACCATGACCGCCCAGACCTTCCAGCCCATCGACCCACGCCCGGCCCCGGTAAGCACCGAGGGCCCGATCGCGTGGATACGCATCAACCTGTTCGGCGACCTGACCACCGGGCTGATGACGCTCGTCATCGGCGCCGTGCTGCTCGCCACCATTCCGCCCCTGCTGGGCTGGGCCATCTTCCGGGCCTCCTGGCTGCCGAACTTCGAGGCCTGCCGGGTCGACGGGGTGGGTGCCTGCTGGGGCGTGGTGGCCGAAAAATACCGCATCATCCTGTTCGGCCGCTACCCGTTCGAAGAGCAATGGCGCCCGCTGCTGGCCACCGCGCTGTTGCTCGGCCTGCTGGTGGCCAGCTGCATGCGGGCGTTCTGGAAGCCCTGGCTGGTAATCCTGTGGGCGGTCGTGCTGGCGGCATTCTTTGCGCTGATGTATGGCAACACGATGGGGCTGTCCAAGGTCGAGACCGACCGCTGGGGCGGCCTGCCGCTGACGATCCTGCTGGCCTCGCTGTCGATGACGCTGGCGTTCCCGATCGCCATGGTGGTGGCGCTGGGGCGGCGCTCCAACCTGCCCGCGATCCGCACCGTCTGCACCATCTACGTCGAACTGATCCGCGGCGTGCCGCTTATCTCGGTGCTGTTCATGGCCTCGTTCATGTTCCCGCTGTTCATGCCGCAGGGCTTGTCCATCGACGTGCTGATCCGGGTGCTGGTGGGTATCACGCTGTTCGCCGCGGCCTACATGGCCGAGGTGATCCGCGGCGGCCTGCAGGCCATCCCCAAGGGCCAGCTGGAGGCCGCCGCCACGCTAGGCCTGTCGTACTGGCAGACGCAGCGCAAGATCGTGCTGCCGCAGGCGCTGGCGATGGTGGTGCCCAGCATCATGAACAACTTCATCGGCCTGTTCAAGGACACCTCGCTGGTCACCATCGTGAGCCTGTACGAGCTCACCGGCGCGCTGTCGCTGGCGCTGAACTCCGACGCCAACTGGCGGCCCTTCAAGATC
>JANMZX010000404.1:0-1885 GCA_031383745.1 Rhodoferax sp.
GAACACCAGCACATAACCGTTGGCCTGCCCCAGGTAGGCGTTCAGCGCGTCCTGCACCAGCGGCGTGCGGCCGGTCTCGGACAACATGGCGCGCGATGCGTTGTTGCTGTGCACGGCGAACACCGTGGTCACCTGCACCCCTCTGGATTGCCCTGCGATCTTGAACGTGCGTTTGCCGCCCAGTTGCACCGGCGCCTGGCAGGGTGCGTCCAGCGGCACCACGGTATCACGCCCCAGACCGGACTCGGTGCAGTTCGGCACCGGCTTGCCGCGGATCACCTCGACCTTCTGGGCCAGGAAACCGGTCATGTCGACGCTGGTCATGATGGCGGAGTTCTTGGCCGCGATGATCTCACCGGTGGTGGTGGCCGGCAATGCAGAGACGGTCTCGGGCCGGGCGCAGGTGCCGGCATTCAGGCCGGCGGCCTTGGCCGCGCCGATGTGGTCGCCGTGCGCATGGCTCAGCAGCATCACATGCACGTCGCCCAGGCGCGGGTCCGTCGCTCCCGCCACCGACGCGCCCGGGTCGTACAGCAGGCGCACTCCGGTCGGGTCCTCCAGCAGCATGGCCCGGTCGGTGGCACAGAATTCGCCGGCGTGCGACCCCAGCGGGGTGATCTTGACGGACTGCGCGAACGCACCTGCGCCGGCGACAGCGACCAGGGCGGAAAGCGCCCACTTGCAGAGGGTAGAAGGCATGTGTGACTCCTGGTGAAGATCGAAAGGTACCACGACTGGCACCGACCTGAGCAGCCGGCCGGCGGCCAGCGCGGCTCAATCGGCCAGCACCACGGGAGCCACATCGTCACCGGGCGGCAGGATGGCACCGATGACCGCGGTGTGGGGGTACCCCGCGGCTTTCAGGGCCGCGACACAGGCGGCGGCCTGCGCCGCGGGCACACTCGCCAGCAGGCCGCCGGCGGTCTGCGGATCGAACAGCAAGGGGTAGCACGGGTGCTGCGCGTAGGCCTCCCGATTGCCCACGGCCCGGCGCAAGCGCACGTTGGACGGCTGCAGCGAACTGACGATGCCCTGCACCACACACTCCAGCGCGCCGTCGAGCAGCGGCAGCGCCGCAAGATTGATGCGCGCGTCCACACCGGAGGGCCGCGTCATCTCCAGCAGGTGCCCGAGCAGGCCGAAGCCGGTCAGATCGGTGCAGGCGGTGGCACCGAAGGCACGCAGCACTTCGGCACCGCGCTGGTTCGACACCAGCATCGATTGCAACGCCGCCTGCACCCAGCGCCCGCGTGCCATGCCGCGCGCATGCGCCGCGAACAGGGTGCCGGTGCCGATCGGTTTTGTCAGCAGAAGCAGGTCGCCCGGCTGCATGCCACCCTTGCGCATCAACTGCCCCAAGTCCTCGTCGACCAGGCCATTGATGGCAAATCCCAGCGCCAGTTCGCTGCCCTCGCCAGTGTGGCCGCCCACGAGCGCGCAACCAGCAGCATTGAGCACCTCCACTGCGCCGGTCATCATCTGCAGCAGCAGTTCTTCGACCTTGCGCTCCAGCCCCGGCGGCACCGTGGCCACCGCGGTGGCGCTCTGCGGCTGCGCACCCATGGCGAAGATGTCGCCCAGCGCATGGTTGGCCGCCACCATGCCAAACAGGTAAGGGTCGTCGATGAAGGCCCGGAAGAAGTCCACCGTGTGCACCATCGCCTTGCCTGGTGGCACCCGCACCACCGCCGCGTCATCGGGCGCGTGCAGGCCGATCAGCACATCGTCGCGCGCGATCGGGGCCAGTGCGGCGAGCGCGCGCGACAACACCGAGGCCCCCACCTTGGCGCCGCAACCCCCACAGCGCATCGCGATGGCCGAGATGGCCTGCAAGGACTCGTCCGGCGTGAGCGGCAGGTCGGCGCCTGACGGACGCGCCATCGGC
>JANMZX010000456.1:0-18678 GCA_031383745.1 Rhodoferax sp.
GCAGATGCAGGCCCCGGCTGCCGTCTCTCCCGCCCGCCCTATTCCAGCGTCTTCGCAAACGCATGTATCGCGTCGATTTCCGGCTTCACCACGGTGTGGGGGATGCCTTCGCGCACCAGGGTGGCACGGATGGCGTGGTCGATGCGGCGCGCCTGGTCCTCGTCCTGGAAGCGGCCGGTATGCACGTATTTGCGGTCGCTGCGCTCGACCACCAGGTTGACGTTGTTGTGCTGCTTGTACCAGTCCAGGATCTGCTTGCGGGTCTTGGCCACGTCGCAGATGTTCTCGTCGTAGCTGGCGTTGTAGTAGAGCAGCTGCGGCAGCGAGCACTCGGTCACCAAGTACTGCACCTGGCCGTCGAGCAGCTCCAGCATGCGGAACTGCTGCTGCGCGATGTGGTACTGGTTGCGCAGGGCTTCGAAGTCCTTCTGCCACACCAGCGACTTGGCAAAGTCGGGAATCTGTTCGACCGTCTTTTCGCGCAGGTGCAAGTGCACGATGATGGCTGCCGACACCAGCGACTTGTCGCTCCCCGGCCCGCCGATGATGTTGATCACCCGGGTCGGGTAGATCCGCATCTTGGCCTCGGGCAGGTGGTTGGCCGCGGTGGTGTACTGCAGCGCCATGGTGGTGCTCCGTTCAGGCTGCCGGTTGCAGCACCACGCGCCCGACCACCCGGCCCTGCGCCAGGTCGTCCAGCGCCTGGTTGACGCCGTCGAGCGGGCGCAGGTCCAGCGGGATCTGCGGCAGGGTCACGCGCTGCGCCAGGGCCACCAGTTCGCGCAGGTCGTGCACGCCGCCGACGTACGAACCGGTGATCGACAGCGAGCGCAGCGGAAACATCGGCAGCGGCATGCGGAACTCGCCGCCGAACAGGCCCACGATCACCACCTGCCCGGCGCGGCGCACCAGGCCCACGGCCAGCGCCGAGCTGGATTCGGCGCCGACGAAGTCCAGCGCACCGGCGATGTTGCCCGCGCAGGCCTTGCCGATCGTCTTCTGGGCGTCCGCCTCCTTGGGGTCGAAGGCCAGCGTGGCGCCATGCTCCAGTGCCGCGGCGCGCTTGGCCGGGTCGGGGTCGATCGCCACGATGCGCGCCGCGGTGGTCGCGGACAGCAGCGCCACCGCCGTCATGCCGACACCGCCGCAGCCGATCACGGCAACCCAGTCCTCTGCCGTCACCGCGGGCAGTTTGCGGATCGCCCCCATGGCGGTGATGCCGGCGCAGGCAAAGGTAGCCGCGCGCGCCGGGTCGAGGGTGCCCACCGGCACCAGGTAGCGCTCGTGCGGAACGCGTGTAAGGTCGGCATAACCGCCAGGCAACTGGATGCCCATGTTGCGCGCCGCACGCACGCACAGGTGCTCGTCGCCGTGCTGGCAGGTGGCGCATTCGCCGCAGCCCAGCCAGGGGTAGGCGATCATCAGCGTGCCGAGTTCCACACCCTGCACGTCCGGGCCGATCTCCACCACCTCGCCGACGATTTCATGGCCCATGGTCACCGGCAGGCGCGTGCCGGCGCGCTCCAGCGACGACAGCTTGCCCCCGCCCATGTCGAAGCCACCGGCCTGGATGTGCAGATCGGAGTGGCAGATGCCGCAATGCGTGACCTTCAGGGTCACTTCGTGGCCCTGGGCCGGCGCAAGGGCTTCTTCGGTCTTTTCGAGCCGTCCGCCCCATGAGGTGAAGGCCCAACGGTGGGCGCACTGGTATTGCATGCGTGGTTCCTGGTTGAGAAGTTGGTTGCCGACTGACGCGCTGGCTCAGCCCGCCATGTCGGCCGCTGCCGGGAAACCGTCGATGCCGCGTGCGGCACGCGCGGCACGCACCACCGCCAGCGCCATGGCCTCTGCCGCCATGACACCCAGCAGCGTGGGGTTGCCGGTCTTGCCGGACTTGCCGGTGCCCAGCGCGAAGATGGTGTCGCCATCGAACATGGTGTGGATCGGGTTGATCGACCGCGCCAGCCCGTCGTGCGCCATCTGTGCGATCTTCTGCGCCTGCGCCTTGGTGAGCACCGCATCGGTGGCGATCACGCCGATGGTGGTCGCCGTGCCGGCCAGCATGCCCCCCGGCAAGTTGCCACGCAGCATGGCCTCCCGGGTGTTGAGCAGCTTCTTGCCGTCTTCGGTGCGGGCGCCGGCGATCGGCAGGCTGGTCATCGGGTCGACGATGTCGCCCACCGCGTTCACGGCCACGATGGCACCCACCGTCAGGCCCGCAAGCTTGATCGACGCGGTGCCGATGCCTGCCTTCATTGCGCGTTTGCCGCCGTACAGCTTGCCCACGGTCGCGCCGGCCCCGGCACCCACGTTGCCCTCGGCCGGCCGGCTGGCCGACGCCGCCTCGCAGGCCTTGTAGCCGGCTTCGGCATCCGGCCGGATGCGGGCATCACCCACGCCAAGGTCGAACAGGATGGCGGCCGGGACGATGGGCACGAATGCCACACCGACGTTGTAGCCGATCTTGCGCTCCTCCAGGTAACGCACCACACCGGTGGCCGCATCCAGGCCGAACGCGCTGCCGCCGGACAGCAGCACGGCGTTCACCTTGTCGACCAGGTTGATCGGGTTGAGCAGGTCGGTCTCGCGCGTGCCCGGGGCCGAACCACGCACGTCGACGCCGCCCACCGCCCCCTCTTCGGTGATGATCACGGTGCACCCGGTGGGCCGGCGGGTGTCGGTGAAATGCCCCACCTTGACGCCGGGCACGTCCGTGATGGCGCTGGTGTTCGTGGCGGGCGCCTGGGCCCGTGCGACTGGCGCGCCGAGGCTGGCTGCCAGCACGCCGGCCTGGCTGAGAAAATGCCGTCTTTGCATGGTGGTCGGGCTCCGGTCAGCGCCCGCCGGCAGCGGGCAGGTTCGCGTCGCGAATGGCGAACAGCCGGGCCAGGTCTTCCGACACCTCGTCGGGCTCCTCCACATCCAGCGGCAGATCGACCGTCGTCACCGCCGGCACCGGGCTCACCACCAGAGCGGGTGCCTGCCACACGGCGGGTTCGGGCATATCGGGAAACGGGCAGCTATCGCCCACCTGGTATTGCCATGAAATGCTCAGCAACCAGCCACGCGCTGTAGGGTCGAAACGCTCGACTTCGGCCATCAGCCGGTTCTGAAACGCGATCGTGTATTTCAGCAGGCGCACGTCCCACTGCTTGACGACCAGGCGCAGGTGCACGTAGGTCTGCCCGTCGCGAGCCAGTTCCAGCTGGACCATCGATTCGATCCAGCCTTCAGGGATGCCGGAGGCGCGCAGGGTGTCGCGTGTCATCACCCGCACCAGTTCGCGGCGCGTGCCGGCCTGGGCGTTTTCCACCTGGAAGGTGCGGGAATCGGGTGCAGGATCGATCTGCGACGGCGGCGGTTCCGCCTCCACTTCCGGTTTCTTCGCAGATCCAAACAGGCGCTTGATCATGCTCATGGTCGGGTCATTCCTTGTATCGTCTTTCGCACCGCGTCATGGGTCCGTTGGTTCGCCCACATTGTGGCCCACATCGCCGGCCGTGGATGTGCGCCGGCGCACCTGCACCGACGCCGACATGCCGAGGTACGACCCCGGCGCGCCATACCAGCTGCCGGACACCGGCGAGGCATGGTCCGGATCACGCACCACCGCCACCCGGATCAGCTGGCTGCCGCCGGTGAGGTTGTTGGTCGGGTCGTAGGTGAGCCAGCCTGAGCCCGGCAGGTAAGCCTGCAGCCAGGCATGGGTCACTCCCGCGCCCTGCACTGCGTCGCCACCACCGTCAAGCGACGCATCGTACAGGTAGCCCGACACGAACCGCGCCGCCACGCCCAGGCGGCGGATCGCCTCCATCATGAGCAGCGCAAAGTCGCGGCAGCTGCCGCTGCCCAGGGCCAGGGTCTGGGTGGGCGACTGCGTGCCCTCCTCGTCGCGCGGCAGATAACGCAGTGTCTGGCCGATGGCCGCGTTCATGCGCGCCAGCAGGTCGCGCGTGTTGGTCGGCCCGTCGGCCCGCAGGAATTGGCGCGTCCAGGCCATCAGCACGCCGCGCGGGTCGGCGTGGTGGGGACGCAGGTAATGCTCCAGGTCCATGCGCTCGTCGGGCGAGTACACGAAGGGCAGCAAGTCGGCCTCGGTCTGCAGCGGCAACAACGGCTCCGGGTCGCTCGCGTGTTCGATCGTGAAGGCGCAGACGATGCGCAGTTCGGTAGCACTTTGCAGGGGCTGCACCATCGCGATCGAGTTCGAATGCGGGTCCTGGATCATGCGGATGATCGACTCTGGCGAGACCTGCAGATCGGTGGCCAGCACACGCTGGTCATGGCTGTCGCGTGGGCGGAACATCACACGGTGCTCCCCGAAACTGACCGGCTCGCTGTAGCGGTAGACGGTTGTGTGGACGATCTCGTGCTGGAAGGGCATGGCAACGCGAATGTTCTTGCGTATCGGGTGCTAGAGCAGCATGGCACCGAAATGGCGCGCGAAACTCTGGGCGGTGGCAGCGTCGAGGCGCTGGCCGACAAACACCTCCACACCCCGCAGCACCTGGCGCAGTTCGTGCGGATTGGCACAGCGCTCGACCGCGGCGCAGATCGGCGTGGCGGCATCACCCAGGCGCTTGCGGATGAAATCCGAGGCCTGCGTGCGCACCTGTTCGTACTCCCGGGGGCTGGTGGCCGGCCGCGGTGGCCTGGGGCCCTCCTGCGATGCGAAACCTGGCGCCACGGGCGGCGGCAGCACGAGCGGCTCGCCGTGGGCCACCAGATAGCCAAACTCGAACAGGTAGGCCAGCGCGGCGTCAAGTTCACCCGCGCGCACAAAGGCGCCCAGTTCGTTGACGCTGCGCTGCCCGTCGGCCAGGATCAGCAGGCGTCGCTGCACCGCGCTGAGCACGTCGGTCCGGTCGACCATCTCCAGGCGGCCCTTGTCGGTCTTGACGGGGATCGTTCCGCGGTTCATGCATGTCCTCCAGCCATGGAGCCACTCACAAGGCCTGCTTCAACCGGCCGATGCCCTCGGCGATCCTGGCCACATCGGCAGTTGCGAAACTCAGGCGCAAGGTCGACAGATCGGGGTTCGATGCGAAAAACGGCGCACCAGGAACGAAGGCCACCAGTTTGTCGATCGCGCGCTGGGCAAACTCGCCGGCATGGCGGCCGCCGGTCAGACGCGCCCAGAAGAACATGCCGCCCTGTGGCGCGCTGAATTCGATGGCGTCGCCCAGGTCGCTGCGCAGGCACTCGGCCATCACGCGAGCGCGCTCTGCGTAGGTGGCACGCACCACGTCCAGTGCAGCCCCCATGCGGCCGAGTGTGAGGTAGTGGGCTGCCGTGGCCTGGGTCAGGTTGCTGGTGTGCGCGTCGCTGAACTGCTTGCACATGGTGGCGCGCGCCAGCAGTTCGGGCGGCGCGATCAGCCAGCCTACCCGCAGGCCCGGGCTCAGGATCTTGCTGAAACTGCCGCAATGCGCCAGCCATTCGCGGCTGCCGGGCACACCGTCGCTCAGGGCCAGCAGGCTGGGCGGGGGAGGCTTGCCGAAATACAGCTCGCCGTACGGGTCGTCCTCCACCACCAGCGTACGGGTGCGCGCGGCCATCTCCAGCACGCGTTTGCGCCGCTCCAGGCTCAAGGTGGCGCCGCTGGGGTTGCCGAACGTCGGTATCAGGTACACCAGCCGAGGCTTGTGCTCGACGATCAGGCGCTCCAGCGCATCCACCTGCACGCCGTCGGCGTCGACCGGCGCGCCGATCAGGTCTGCACCGTAGAGCCGGAAGCACTGGATCGTGGCCAGGAAGGTGGGAGCCTCGACGATCACCTTGTCGCCGGGCGAGATCATGGTCTTGCCGATCAGGTCCAGCGCCTGCTGGCTGCCGGTGGTGACGATCAGGCCCTGTGGCGCGACAGTGGCACCCTTGGCCCGCATGAAACCGCTGATGCCGGCGCGCAGGGGCTCATAACCTTCGGTGGCGCCATACTGCAGCACCGGCCCCGGATTGTCCGACAACACCGCGTCGGCCGAGACCCGGATGCCCTCGGCATCGAACAGCGCCGGATCCGGAAAGCCACCGGCGAAACTGATGATGCCGGGCTTGCCCAGCAGCTTGAAAAGCTCGCGGATCGCGGAGGTCTCCACATTCTGGAGTCGGGTGGCGAATTGCATGGCGACGGTGGCCCCAAAAAGCCCTATTGTGGCAATACTCTGCAGCATCCGGGAATCGGTCAGAATGCAGCCCAGGGCCCCTGCATCCACAGGCTCTCGAACCCCGGGGAGATTCCATGTCTGACATAGCCAGCCTGTTCAATTCGGTCGCTCTGCCGGTCATGCCCGAGGTCGGGCTGGCGCTGATCAACACCCTGGACGACGACGACGCGCCGGTGGCCAAGATCCAGGCCCTGATCGCGGTCGACCCGACGCTGACCGCCAAGTTGCTGGCGCTGGCCAACAGCGCGGCCTTCGGCCTGCCGCGCAAGGTCGCTTCGCTGGAGGCGGCGATGCGTCTGGTCGGGCTGTCCAAGGTCCGCACCCTGGCGGTGTCGGCCTGCCTGCACAATGCCTTCTCCATGCCCGAGGGCATCCACGGTGTCGCTTTCTGGCGTTACGCCGTGCGGTGCGCTGGATACGCGCAGTGGCTCGCCGAAGGCGTCGAAGAAGACCGGCAGCGCGCCTGGCTGACCGGCCTGATGCTGCGCCTGGGCGAACTGCTCATCGCCAGTGCCCATCCGGACGCGGTGTCGCACATCGAAGCGCTGCCGTGCAAGCCTGGCGAGCGCTGGATGCGCGAGCGCGAAGCCTGCGGTTTCGACGAGGGCGAAGTGACCGCCGAACTCGCGCGGCGCTGGAACTTCCCCAGCGCCATGGTGGGTGCGCTGCTGCTGGCCTCGGATCCGCTGGCCAGCACGCCACTGGTCCCGCTGGCCGGTGTGTTGCACCTCGCCGGCCATCTGGCGGACCTGCCGTCGGCGGATGCGGAATCCGTCGACACCCTGCCAGTCCCGGTCATGGCCGCCCTGGAACTCAAATACGGCTGGATGAAGGCCGACTTTCCGGATTCGAACAACTTCCTCACCTTGGCCTGAGCCGTGCCGGCGGCCCCGGTTGCCGCGCCGCGGCAGCCGCAGCGCCCGATGCAACTGCGGCATAAGCCCATGCGCCGGTGGGTCGCAGGCCCCCGCCGCCCGGCTGGCGCACCTAGAATTCTGCGCAACAACACGCGATGGAGACAACATGACCGCAGCCGTCCTGACCGAACTGGTGGCGTATGCCCGCATGCACGGGGGCGCCAGCAGCGACCGGCTCGCAGACTTCGTGGCCGGGTACTACGAGGGTGTCGATCCGGACGAGATCGTGGCGCGCGGGCCGGCCACGCTGTTCGCGGTGGCGTCGACGCACTGGCGGCTGCTGGACAGCGCGCGTGCGCCACGCAGCGCGCGTGTGCGGGTCTTCAACCCGACGCTGGCCGAAGACGGCTTCGTCAGCGACCACACCTCGATCCAGATCGTCCAGGACGACATGCCGTTTCTGGTCGATTCCGTCACCATGGCGGTCAACCGCAGCGGCCGCACCGCGCACTGGATCGTGCACCCGCTGATGCTCATCGCGCGGGCGGCCGATGGCCACATCGAGCGCATCGGTCGCGCCGATGCGCTTGCGGGCACGGCACCGGCCGGCAGCATGGAGTCGATGATCATGGTCGAATGCGACCGCATCGTCAGCGCGGACGAGCGCGACGCGCTGGCCAGCACGCTGGAGCAGGTCCTGGGCGATGTGCGTGCCGCCGTCCAGGACTGGCAGGCCATGTGCCAGCGGGTGCGCGAGGCCTGCGACGCCGCTGCCCGCTCGCCGCTGCCCACGGCCACGCGCCTGGAAGGGATCGCGTTCCTGCAGTGGCTCGAAGACCGGCATTTCACCTTCCTGGGCGCGCGCGACTACGACCTGCGCCACGATCCCGAGGGCGTGGTGCTGGTGGCGCGGGAAGGCTCGGGTCTGGGCATCCTGCGCGGCGCGCCACGCACCGTCGAGAACCTGCTGCCGCCCGAGGCGGTGGCCCTGATCGACGCGGACGACCTGGTGCTGGTCACCAAGGCGATGACCCGCTCCACCGTGCACCGGCCTGCCTGGCTCGACTATGTGGCGGTCAAGCGTTTTGACGAGCAGGGCCGCGTGACCGGCGAAGCCCGCTTCCTGGGCCTGTACACCTCGTCGGCCTATACCGCCCCGGTGGCGGACATCCCGCGTGTGCGTCAAAGCGCGCAGATCGTCATGGCGCGGGCCGGTGTACTGCCGGACAGCCATGCCGCCAAGTCGCTGCAGTCCATCCTGGAGGGATACCCGCGCGACGAGTTGTTCCAGATCGACACCGAAACGCTCTGCGCGCACGCCATCGGCATCCTGCGGCTGCAGGAGCGCCAGCGCACCCGCGTGTTTGCCCGCCGCGACCCGTTCGGCCGCTTCACCTCGGTCCAGGTGTTCGTGCAGCGCGACCGCTACAACACCGAGTTGCGCGTGAAGGTGGGCTCCGAACTGATGGCCGAGCTCAACGGGCAGTCGGTCGAGTTCACCCCCACGCTGACCGACAGCCCGCTGGCGCGCATCCACTACCTGGTGCGTGCCCGCGGCGCGGCACCACCGCTGACCCAGCTCGACGCCCTCGAGGCCCGCATCGGCAGGCTGGCGCAGCGGTGGGAGGACGAATGCACCAGCCAGATGCTGCGCGCCCACGGCGAAGGCCCGGGCCTGGCACTCGCGCACCGGTTCGCGCAGGCTTTCCCCACCGGTTACCGGGAGAATTTCTCCGCCGCCGTCGCCGCCGAGGACGCCGACATCCTGGCCGGGTTGAACGCAGTCAGCCCGCTGGCGGTCAAGCTGTACCGGCCGCTCGGCGCCGAGCCAGGCATGTTGCGCCTGAAGATCTACAACACCGCCAAGGTCGCCCTGTCGGACTCGCTGCCGGTGCTGGAGGACATGGGTGCACGGGTGCTGGACGAACACCCGTACCGCATCGGCGACGACAGCTGCTGGATCCACGACCTGGGCCTGCAGGTGCCGCCCGACACCGAACTGGCGCCGATCAAGCAGCGCTTCGAGGCGCTGTTCATGATGGCCTGGAGCGGCCAGGTGGAAAGCGACAACCTGAACCAGCTGGTGCTGCGCACGGGGCTCGACGCCATCGGGATCGTGGTGCTGCGTGCCTACACGCGCTACTTCAAGCAGCTCGGATTCGCCTTCAGCCAGACCTACATCGAGGCCACGCTGAACCGCCATGCCGGCCTGGCGCAGGATATCGTCGCGCTGTTCCATGCGCGATTCGACCCCGACCTCGCCGGCGATCGCGATGCCCTGCAGTCCGACCTGAAGACCCGGATCGAGGCCGGCCTGTCCCAGGTGGCGAGCCTGGACGAAGACCGCATCCTGCGCCAGTTCCACGCCACCGTGCTCGCCACTTCGCGCACCAGCCTGTGGCAGGCGGACGCGCAGGGCGCCCGCAAGCCGTACCTGTCGCTGAAGCTCAAGCCGCGCAAGGTGCCTGGCGTGCCGGAGCCCAAGCCGCTGTTCGAGATCTGGGTCTATTCCCCCCGGGTCGAGGGCGTGCATCTGCGTGGCGGCAAGGTGGCGCGTGGCGGGCTGCGCTGGTCGGACCGGCGCGAAGACTTCCGTACCGAGATCCTGGGCCTGGTCAAGGCGCAGCAGGTCAAGAACACGGTGATCGTGCCGGTCGGCTCCAAGGGCGGTTTCGTGCTGAAGAACGCGCCCCCGACGACCGACCGCGATGCGTATCTGGCCGAGGGCATCGCCTGTTACCGGCTGTTCCTGGCCGGCTTGCTCGACATCACCGACAACGTGGTCAAGGGCGTGGTGGTGCCACCGCCCCGCGTGGTCCGCCACGACGAGGACGATCCCTACCTGGTGGTGGCAGCCGACAAGGGTACCGCCACTTTCTCCGATATTGCCAACAGCGTCTCGGCCGACTACGGCTTCTGGCTCGGTGACGCCTTCGCCAGCGGCGGCTCGGTCGGCTACGACCACAAGAAGATGGGCATCACCGCGCGTGGCGCCTGGGAATCCGTCAAGCGCCACTTCCGGGCGCTGGGGGTGAACACCCAGACCACCGACTTCAGCGTCGCCGGCATCGGCGACATGTCGGGCGACGTGTTCGGCAACGGCATGCTGCTGTCGCCGCATATCCGGCTGGTGCTGGCGTTCGACCACCGCCACATCTTCATCGATCCGAACCCGGATCCGGCTCGTTCGTTTGCGGAGCGCCAGCGGCTGTTCGCGCTGCCGCGCTCGAGCTGGGACGACTACGACAAGCAGCTGATATCCGCCGGCGGCGGTGTGTTCGCGCGCAGCGCCAAGTCGATCGCCCTGAGCCCGCAGGCGCGTGCCATCCTGGGCAACGAAGCGACCGAACTCAGCCCGGTGGAACTGCTCCACGCGATCCTGCTGGCGCCGGTGGACCTGCTGTACAACGGCGGCATCGGCACCTATGTCAAGGCCAGCTACGAGAGCCACGCGCAGGTCGGCGACAAATCAGGCGACGCGTTTCGGGTCGATGGCGCAGAGCTGCGCTGCCGGGTTCTGGCCGAAGGCGGCAACCTGGGCTGCACGCAGAACGGACGCATCGAGTACGCCCAGAAGGGCGGGCTGGTCTACACCGATGCGATAGACAACTCGGCCGGTGTCGACTGCTCCGACCATGAAGTCAACATCAAGATCCTGCTCGGCCAGATCGTCGAGGCCGGCGACCTCACGCTCAAGCAGCGTAACGACCTGCTGGCCTCGATGACGGACGAGGTCGGCCAGCTGGTGCTGCACGACAACTACTACCAGACCCAGGCGCTGGAAGTGGCGGCGCACCGCGCGCTGTACCTGCTCGACGGGCAGCAGCGGCTGATGCAGTGGCTCGAAGGCGCGGGGCGGCTGAACCGCGCCATCGAGTTCCTGCCCACCGACGAGGAGATCGCGCGCCGGCGTGCCCGCAAGGCCGGGCTGACGGCGCCCGAGAGCGCCGTGTTGATGGCCTACGCCAAGATGTCGGTGTTCGACGAGCTGCTGGCGGGCAACCTGCCCGACGACCCGTTCTTCGAGCGCGCCCTGCAGGCGTATTTCCCCCCGGTCCTCAGCCAGCGTTTCGGGCCAGCCGTCGCCACCCACCCGCTCAAGCGCGAGATCATCGCCACCTACATCACCAACACGGTGGTCAACCGCACCGGCGCCACCTTCGTCAACTTCATCGCCGCCGAGGCCGGTGCAAGCGCAGCCGACGTGGTGCGGGCCTTCACGCTGGCGCGCGAGGTGTTCGGCCTGGAACTGCTGTGGGACCAGATCGACCAGCTCGACGAGGTGGTTCCGGCCCCCCTGCAGCTCGACCTCCTGGGCAAGCTGATCGCCATGGCGCAACGTGCAGCGCGCTGGATGCTGCGCGCACGCACCGACAACAGCGACCTGCCCAGCCTGATCGCGCGTTACCAGCCGGCGGCACAAACCCTGCGCGGCCACCTGTCCGACTGGCTGCCCGAGTCCACGCAGGCCGACTGGCAGCGGGCGTGGGAGGCACTGGCACAGGCCGGTGTGGACCCGGCACTTGCGCGCGAACTCACCGCGCTGGAGTTCACCTTTCCGGCGCTGGACCTGGCAGACCTCGCCCAGCAGTCCGACAACACGCTCGAAGTCGCGGCGCGCGCCTACTTCGGCATCGACGCCGAACTGGCGCTCGGCCTGTGGCGTGCGCAGATCAACCGGCTGCCGACCGATACCCTGTGGCAGACCCAGGCGCGCGGCAGCGCACGCGACGACATCTACCTGATCGCCGGCCAGGTGACGATGGCGCTGCTGAACCGCAAGGAGTCGCTGGCGCCCTGGTGCGAACGCAACGCACGCCCGATCCAGCGCCTGCGCCGGCTGCTCGCCACGATCAGCACCCAGGCGCCGGACCTGGCGCCGGTATCGGTGGCGCTGCGCGAGTTGCGGCACCTTGCGTAGCCCGGATCGGCCACGCTGCGCAAAGCATCCGGCATGAAGAAGCACCGCACAGCCAGCCCTCCCACGATGCGCGACGCCGACATCGCGCCGTTCTTCGCCACGCTCCAGGCGGCCAACCCGATGCCGGTGACCGAACTGGAATACACCAGCGTGTTCGAGCTGCTCGCCGCAGTGCTGCTCAGCGCACAGGCCACCGACGTCAGTGTGAACAAGGCCACGCGCAGGCTGTTCGTGGTGGCCAACACCCCGCAAAAGATGCTGGCGCTGGGGCAGGAAGGACTGGAACAGCATATCAAGACCATCGGGCTGTACCGCAGCAAGGCCCGCCACCTGATCCAGGCGTGCGCCATCCTGGTAGGCCGGCATGGCGGCGTGGTACCGCGCGACCGCGCGCTGCTCGAAGCCCTGCCGGGTGTGGGCCGCAAGACGGCAAACGTCGTGCTCAACAGCGCCTTCGGCGAGCCCACGGTGGCGGTCGACACGCATATCTTCCGGCTGGGAAACCGCACCGGCCTGGCGCCCGGATCCAATCCGTCACAGGTCGAGCAGCAACTGCTGCGGCGCGTCCCCCCGAACTACCTGGTCGACGCCCACCACTGGCTGATCCTGCACGGGCGCTACGTCTGCCAGGCCCGAAAACCGCTGTGCTGGCAGTGTGCGGTGCGGCCGTACTGCGTGTTCCAGCCCAAGACCGAGGCCCCGTCATAATCGGCCGCATGGGTTCCGAGCACGCCGTTCCATTCATCGATCCCCGCACCATTGTTTTTCTTTCGGGAATCATGGGCGGTCTGATGGCCATCGTGCTGGCCTTTCTGCGGCGCAGCTACCCGCCGACGGTGCGGGGTCTGGGCGATTGGGCCGGCGCTACCGCGCTGCTGTTTTTTGGTGGCCTGGCGGCCGCTTCGCGCGGCAAATCGCCCGAACTGGTGTCCATCACCCTGGCCAACTTCCTGATCTTCTCCGGGATCTTCTTCCAGTACGTCGGCAGCCAGCGTTTCTTCGGCGAGACGCCACGCGTGGCACAGGGCATGGCGACCATCGTCACCCTGACCCTGGTGTCTGCCTGGTTCACCGTGGTCGAACCCAGCTACCGCCCCCGCCTGATGATCTATGTGCTGGTGATGACCAGCCTGTTCACCCTGCACGCCATCCTGGTCTACCGCCGCGGCACCCGCACGTTTGCCCACTGGTTCGTCTTTGTGGTGCTGGTGCTGGCCATTGGCAGCCAGGCCCTGCGCTTCGCCACAGCCTGGCTCTACCCCCCGGGCACCGGCATCCTGGACAACACGCCCCAGAACCTGATCTACGTGATCGCCCATCCCTTCGTGATGCTGCTGCTGGCGATCGGCCTGATCCTGCTGGCCACCGACCGTGTGCGGGCGGAGTTCGAACACATCGCCACCCACGACTCGCTGACCAATGCACTCACCCGCCGCCAGCTCACCGAGGTCTGCCAGCAGGAGTTGCAGCGCTGCCAGCGCCATGGCCGGGTGATGTCGGTGCTGCTGATCGACCTGGACCACTTCAAGGCGATCAACGACAGCCGCGGCCACCAGGCCGGCGACCAGGTGCTGGTGCAGTTCGTGGCCGCGGTGCACACGCTGCTGCGCAGCGCCGACGTGATCGGCCGCCTGGGTGGCGAGGAATTCGTCGTGTTGCTGCCCGAGACATCCATGGACGTCGCACGGGTGGTCGCCGAGCGCATCCGCGGCAAGGTGGCCGACATGACGGACCCGGCACCGTTCACCGTCAGCATCGGTGTCACCACCAACCTGCCGATCGGCGACAGTGTCGATGCCCTGCTCGCGCGCGCCGATGCCGCGATGTACCGTGCCAAGGAAATGGGCCGCAACCAGGTGGTGCTGGGCTGATCCTTGCCGGGCCGCTGGACACCGCATTCACCAAGAGAGTACCCATGCCGCAACCGATCGACCGTCGCCACTTCCTGGGTTCCGCCGCGACCGGCCTGGCCCTCAGCGTCAGTTCCAGCCTGCCGCTGGCCGCGCTGGCGCAGCAGGACTACCCCAACCGGCCGGTGCGCATCGTCGTGGGGTTTCCGGCCGGCGGCGGCACCGACGTGTTCGCGCGCGCGCTGGCCCAGGCGCTTTCCGCGTCGCTCGGACAGCAATTCCTGGTCGACAACAAGGCCGGCGCCGGCGGCATCGTGGCCAGCCAGTCGATGCAGCAGACGCCGGCCGACGGCTACACGCTGCTGATGGGCTCGACCAGCACCCAGGTGGTGGCGCCACTGCTCTACACCAAGCGGCCGTATTCCACGGCCGACTTCACGCCGGTGGCACATGTGGCCAGCGTCGGCATCGTGCTGGTGGCGCACCCGAAGGCGCCTTTCGACAACGTGGCGGAACTGGTGGCGTACGCCAAGGCCCGGCCTGGCCAGCTGAACTACGCCAGCGGCGGCAACGGCGTGACCAACCACCTGGCGATGGAGTTGCTCAAGGCGCGCACCGGCACCTTCCTCGTGCATATCCCCTACCGCGGCTCGGCGCCGGCCCTGACCGACGTGATCGCCGGGCAGATCCCGCTGATGTTCGACTCCATCGCCGCCAGCGGCCCGCAGGTGCGCACCGGCAAGGTCAAGGCCCTGGGCATCGCCGGGCTGGCCCGCGTCGACGCGCTGCCGGGCGTTCCGACCATCTCCGAAAGCGGCGCAGCCGTCGGGCTGAGGGATTTCGACACGCCTGGCTGGGTTGCCGTGTACGGCCCGAAAGGCCTGCCCCCGGCGGTCGTGGCGCGCTTGCAGGCCGCCATTGGCCAGGCCCTGGCATCGGCAGACGTGGCGCAGCGCTTCAACGCCGCAGGCGCCACGCCGCGCTACCTGGACGCAGCGGGCCTCACCAGCTACGAGCAGGCGGAAACCCGCAAATGGGGCGAGGCCGTGAGCTACAGCGGCGCGCGGCTGGACTGAACCTTCCCGTGCAGCACGATGCGCCTGCTGCTTCTCGAGGACGACAGCCTGCTGGGAGAGGGACTGCGCGACTACCTGCGCAGCGAAGGCCATGTGGTCGAATGGTTCACCCGCCTGCGTGATGCGCAAGTGGTGGTGGCAGAGCCGTTCGACGCCCTGCTGATCGACTGGCAGCTGCCCGATGGATCCGGCGTCGAGTGGGTCCGCCAGCTGCGCGCGCGCAAGATCGACACGCCGGTGCTGGTGCTGACTGCGCGCGACCTCCTCAGCGACCGCATCCTGGGGCTGGACAGCGGCGCGGACGACTACCTCGTCAAGCCCTTCGAGCCAGAGGAACTGGTGGCGCGCATCCGCGCGGTGCGCCGGCGCACGACCGCGCAGGGTGCGCCCCGGCAGCAGTTCGGTGCAGTGCAGATCGACACCAACACGCGCAGCGTCTGGCTGGACCAGCGCCGCGTCGACCTCACGCCCCGGGAATGGGCGGTGCTCGACGCGCTGGCGAGCCGCGCCGGACGGATCGTCTCCAAGCCCGACCTGGAGGCCCTCGTGGCGGGGCTGGACGGCGAGATCAGCAGCAACACGCTGGAAGTGCACATCTTCAACCTGCGCCGCAAACTCGGCCGCAGCCTGGTCGAAAACGTGCGCGGCCACGGCTACAGGATCGCGGGATGAGCGACGCACGGCCGCCCGAAGGCGCGCAGCACCGCAGTGCGCAGCACGGAGGTGTTCCTGATCTCACCGCACGGCCGCCCGAAGGCGCTGGCCAAACGGCCACTGCGCTGCCGTCGCTGCGGCGTGAACTCGCACGCAGCCTCACGCTGATCAGTGGCGTGTGGCTGCTGGCCGTGTTCCTGACCATGGCCTTCGGTATCCGCCACGAAATCGACGACCTGCTCGACGGCGCGCTGCAGGAATCCGCCGAGGTGCTCTACGGCACCCTGGTGCTGCATGCGTCCGACCTGCCGCACAGCGGCCCCGACATGCTGCCAGCGCCTGCGCATGAGGAAAGCCTGGTGTGGCAGGTGGTGGACGCGAGCCAGCGCATCGTGCTGCGCTCGCACCGCGCGCCGGCGCAGCCGCTGCTGCCTGCGTTCCGGGCCGGCTTCAGCGACACACCGTCGCACTGGCGTGTCTACGCGATGCAGATGCCGGGACGCGGCCTGGCACTGTATGTCGGGCAACCTGCGGCGGACCGGCTGGAGTCGCGCTACGAAGCCATCGCCGTGGTGGGGGTGGGTGGGGTTCTGGTCGGGCTGGCCTGCGCCTACTGGCTGCGCCGGCGGGTCGATATCGCGCTGCGCCCGCTGTTCGACCTGTCGCAGCAGATCATGCGCTACGACCCGATGCGGCCCGACACCCGCCTGTCGGCGGCATCGCGCGAGGAGTTCGTCGAGGTGCGTGCGGCGATCATGGATCTGGGTCAGCGCCTGGCCCGGCGCGTCGACAATGAACAGGCGTTTGCGGCGCACGCGGCACATGCGCTTCGCACGCCGCTGGCGGGCATGGACGCCCAGTTGGCGGTGGCGCTGAGGGAGGTGCCGGCGTCCGCGCGGGACCGCATCGAACGCGCGCGCCTGGCGGTGCAGCGGCTCAAGCGGGTCGTCAACGCGCTGCTGACCCTGTTTCGCAGCAATGCCGAACTCGACCTGCAGGATGTCTGGCTACCCGACCTGGTGCCACGCCTGCCGGTGGACGGGCTGGACGTCCACACCATCCAGCACGGCCCGCTGCGCGCCGACCCGAACCTGCTGGCCGCTGCACTGGCCAACCTGCTCGACAACTCCCTGCGCCATGGTGCGGCCAACTGCTGGATCAGCTGCCAGCCAGCCGTCGGCGGCACGTCGATCACGGTACGCGACGATGGCCCGGGCGCCGATCCCGAGCGGCTGCGCGCGATCCGCGCACAACTGCTCGATCCGGCCAGCGACACGCCGGTGGGCCTGGGGCTCAAGCTCGCGTCGCTCGTGGCCCGCGCCCATGGCGGGAGGCTGGAGGTCGACCACTCCGCACCGGACGGTCGCGGTTTTTCCGTCACGCTGGCGCTGTGGCTACGACCCGACGCTGCGCAGGCGCATCCGGCACCGGCTACAGGCGCAGCCACTGCCCAAAGCCCGGCACCTGCACCGGCCATTGCGACGCGTGCTCCACGGTCCTGATGCCGCGCGCCAGCAGGCTGGCCGCCCGGATCACGCCTGCATGCGTGACCCACACCACCGGCCCGGACATCTGATTCGCGTCGGCCCACGCCGCGCCAACACGCCCCATGAGAGCCGCCACACTGTCGCGTCCACCAAAACGCCAGTGCCAGAATGCAGCCGTCCAGGCATCGATCTCGGCCTTCGGAATGGCATCCCAGGCCACCCCCTCCCAGCAGCCGAAATCCATCTCCACCAGCCGGCTGTCGCGTTGCAGGTGCAGGTCGGGCCGGGCCCGTTGCAGGGCGTCGGCCAGCTGCATGCAGCGTTGCAACGGCGAACACCAGAGCCAGGCTGCCGGCGGCAGCAACGCGGCCAGCGCCGTGGCAGCGGCATCGGTGGCGGGTTCGTCGGCAGGCATGTCGGTCGCGCCGTAACACACGCCGGTCGCGACCACCGGTTGCGCGTGGCGCACCAGCCACAGGGCGGTCATGGCGGCTCCAGGCAACGCATGGCAACGTGATACATGGCGCTCGTCCGGCTTCGGCCGCCCTTGCGCCGTGCACAAGGCACGCGGCGCGCCGGAACGGGCAGTTGCGACACGCTCACAGCGTCAGTGCAAGACCGAAATAGAACGCCACTTCGCACACCTGCTGCGTGGCGCCCAGGCAGTCGCCGGTGAAGCCCTGCAGGCGGCGGTGGAACCAGCGCCACATCCACAACCACGCCAGAGCAGCACAGGCCAGCGGCACCGCCAGCGCCATACCCTCGGCGCACACGGCCACCAGGGCCAGCGCCAGCACCACCCACGCGGCAGCCGCCAGCAGGCTGGTGCCGCTGATCGCATCGGCCAGCGGTTTGGACTTGGAGCCCGCTGCGTCGCCCACATGCGGCATGGCCCGGACCAGCAACAGCGGAAAGCTGCGCGACACCACATGGGCTGCGAATGCGCCCCACACCAGCGCCAGCGGCTCGACCGAGCCCAGCAGGGCCAGCAGCGCCACCTTGGTCGCCACGACCAGCACCAACGCGAGCGCACCAAAGGCACCGACGCGCGAGTCCTTCATGATCACCAGGGCGCGGTCGCGGTCATGGCTGCCGCCCAGGCCATCAGCCACGTCGGCCAGTCCATCTTCGTGGAATGCCCCGGTGAGCAGCACGCTGGCGACGGTGCCCAGCACCGCCACCACCAGCGGTGCCATCGGGCTGTCGGGCAGCACCGCCAGCAAGCCGGCGCTCAGACCCGCCACCATCGCGCCAACCAGCCAGCCGATGCCCGGGAAGTGCGCCGCGCTGGCGCGCAGCATCTGCGGGCTGTAACCCACCCACTGCGCCAGCCGCCCGGTGATCGGGATGCGGGTGAAGAACTGCACCGCCAGCAAGAAGTGCCGCAGGAACGTCATGCGGCGGATTTTCCCGACACGCCGGCAGACTCGAAACTGGCCATCTCGGCCAGCACCAGGCAGGCCGACTGCAGCAGCGGCCAGGCCAGCGCCGCGCCGGAACCCTCACCCAGCCGCAGGCCCATGTCCAGCAGCGGCTGCGCGCCCAGGTGCTGCAGCATGCGTGCATGGCCGCGTTCACCCGAGCGGTGCGCGAACACGCAGCGCTGCAGCACCCGCGGCTGCAGCGCATGTGCCACCAGCACCGCCGCCGTGGTGATGAAGCCGTCCAC
>JANMZX010000465.1:0-14468 GCA_031383745.1 Rhodoferax sp.
GGCCGTCGGGGAATGCGTGTTTCAGTGCGTTCGACACCAGCTCGTTGACCAGCAGCCCGCACGGCGCGGCCTGGTCGAGCGTGACCTGTGCCGGCGCGAGATCGAAGTCCAGCCGCACCGCGCCGGGCAGTGTGGCGGCGGCGCGCATCACCTGGGTGCCCACCTGCCGCAGGTAGGCGCCGAGTTCGACAGCGGCAAAACTGTGCGAGCGGTAGAGCGACTCGTGCAGCAGGGCCATGGACTTGACCCGGGTCTGCATGTCGTTCAGGACCGATTTGGCGGCCTGGTTGAGGGCGCGCCCGCTTTCCAGCCGCAGCAGGCTGTGTACGACCTGCAGGTTGTTCTTGACCCGGTGGTGCACCTCGCGCAGCAGCGCCTCCTTCTCGCGCAGCGACTTGCGCAAGGCCTCCTCGGCCTGCCGGCGCGCGGAGATGTCCGTGACCATGGCCAGCGCGCCCACATACGCGCCCTGCGCGTCCAGCACCGGATTGGTGGCCACCAGCGTCCACAGGGCTGACCCATCCTGGCGCTGGAACTTGAAGTCGTGCTGTTCGGTGATGCCCTGGCGCCGGCGCTCCAGGTTGGCCTGCGCGATCGCGCGCCCTTCGTCGTCCATGAAGTCGGTCAACGGGCGACCCAGCATGTCGGCTTCGGTGTAACCGAGCAGGGCGGCCATCTTCGGGTTGACGTAGGTGGTGCGGGCCTGTGCGTCGATGCTCCAGATGCCTTCCTCGGCCGTCTGCACGATGCGCCGGTAGCGCTGCTCGCTGTCGCGCAGTTCCTCTTCCAGTGTCTTGCGCCGCGTGATGTCCTGCATGTGCGCCACGGTGTGCAGCGGCGCGCCATGGGCGTCGCGCACCAGCGCCACGCTGAGGCTGATCCATACCGTATGCCCGGCGCGGTGCAGGTAGCGCTTCTCCATCTGGAAGCTGCGGATGCTGCCGTCGAGCAGCAGCCGCATGTTGCCCAGATCCTCGGCGAGGTCGTCCGGGTGGGTGATCTCCTGGAACGTCAGGGCCATCATTTCCTGCACCGTATAGCCGACGATGTCGCACAGCGCCTGGTTGACCTGCACCCAGCGCCCGTCCAGGCTGTTGATGGCCATGCCCACGCCCGAGGCGTCGAAAGAGCTGCGAAACCGCTCCTCGCTCTGGCGCAAGGCCTGGGCCACGCGGTACTGCTCGGTGACGTCGCTGAATACCAGTACCACACCGACTATTGCCCCGGCCGGGTCATGGATCGGTGCCGCGCTGTCGGCAATCTGGTACTCGGCGCCGTCGCGCGCCAGCAGCGCGGTGTGGTTGGCCAGGCCCACCACCTTGCCGTGTTCCATGACGAGGTCGACCGGGTTGCGCACCGCCACGCGGGACTCGGCATGGATGATCCGGAACACCTCGGTGAGCGGCTGTCCCAACGCATCGGCCAGGGGCCATCCCGTCAGGCGTTCGGCCACCGGGTTCATGCGCGTGACATGGCCGACAGCATCGGTGGCGATCACGGCGTCTCCGATGGACTGCAGCGTGATGGACAGGTTTTCCTCATTGCGCCGCAAGGCCTCGAGCGCGGCTTCCCGCTCGGTCACATCGAGCGAGGTGCCTTGCAGCCGCACAATGCGCCCGGCGTCGTTGCGCTCGGCGCCCACGGTATGGGCCAGCACGCGCTCAGGCCCGCAGGCCGGGTTGGTGCGGTAGGTGAACTCGACCGTGCCGCTCGATCCTTTCACCTGCTGCCAGATGGTGCGAATCAGCGGCCGGTCATCCGGGTGCACCACCTGCAGGAACTCGGCCAGGCTGGGCTGCCTGAAGTCTGGACTTTGGTGGTGCAAACGCGCAAGTTCGGCCGACCAGTAACCGGTGCCGGTGGCGACCTCGGCATACCAGCTGCCCAGGTGCGCCGTCGCCTGCGCCTGCGCCAGGTTGGCCTCGCTGTCGCGCAGCGCCTGCGCCACGCGGTACTGCTCGGTGACATCGCTGAACACCAGCACCACCCCGACGGTCTCGCCGGAATGGTCCAGGATCGGCGCGGCGCTGTCGGCGATCTGGTACTCCTGGCCGCCGCGGGCCATCAGCGCCGTGTGGTTCGCCAGCCCGACGACCTTGCCGTGCTGCATGACCAGGTCCACCGGGTTGATGGCCGGCTCGCGGGTCTGGGCATGCACGATGCAGAACACCTCCGACAGCGGGCGTCCCCGTGCGTCGGCCAGTGGCCAGCCGCTCAGGCGTTCCGCCACCGGGTTCATGCGCGTGACCCTGCCGGCAGCGTCGGTGGCGATCACTGCGTCGCCTATCGATTGCAGGGTGATGGAGAGGTTTTCCTCGCTCTCGCGCAATGCGCGCACCGCGCGCTGGCGTTCGCTGATGTCACGCATGACACCGATGAAATTGGTCACCACGCCTTGCCCGTCATGGACTGGCGAGATCGTCAATTCGTTCCAGAACGATTCCCCATTGGCGCGGTAGTTCAGGATCTGGCCCGCAAAAGGCACGCCCTGCTCGCAGGCGGCACGCATGGCCTGCACCGTCGCCGGATCGGTGTCCGGCCCCTGCAGCAGCGCGAAGCTGTTGCCCAGGAGCGCCGACCGGTCATGGCCGGTCATGGCCACGAATGCGTCGTTGACCGACAGCATGCGCCGATTGGCGCCGGTGATCACCACCCCTTGCGTGACCGCCTTGAACGCCAGATCGCTCAGGCGCAAGGCCGACAGGTTGCGGTCGCGTGCGTCCAGCATCTGGTTGAACTGCTGCGCCATGGCAACGATTTCGCGTGGCCCCTCGGCGCGCGCGCGCGCGCCGTCGTCACCCGTCGCCAGGCGTGCAACGGCATGCGCCAAACCGGAGACCGGCCGCACGATCGCGGCGGCGATGCGCCAGGCCAGGATCGATGCCAGCAGCAGGATGCCGGCCGCCAATGCCAGGCTGCGGCGCAGCCGTGCATAGTAGGGCGCGAAGATCTCGGCTTCCGGCAGGCCGGCCACCACCCGCCATTCGACACCTGGAACGGTCACGAAGGCCCACAGCCGCGTGACGCCGTCCAGGCTGGTGTTGCTGGTGAAACCTTCGCGCATGCCGCGGGTGGCCTCCTCGGCGCGCGGGTCGCCGCGTTTGCCGACAAAGGCCGCCGCGTTGGCAGAGCGCATCATCACGGCGCCACTGCGGTCGAGGACCGCGACGATGGCGCCCTTGGGAACGTTGGCCAGCAGCTGGTCGCCGGCCTTGTACAGGTCGACCGGCAGCGCGAGCAGCCCGCGCACGGCGCCGTTGTCGTCGCGAACCGGCTGCGTGCGGATCGACACCCAGCGGCCGGTCGCCGGGCCGATCATCGCGTCGGAGGCAACGAACTTTCCCGCGTCGATGCCATTGCGGAACCACGCTGCGTTCACCAGCGTGGCCGCCGGCGGCGGATTCGGAAGGGACGTGCAGACCAGGTTCGCCTGCAGGTCGCGAAAGCCGAGCGTGACGAACTCGGGATGCAGGTCGACGTATTCGGCCAGCGAAACGCCGCAGAACGCTGGATCCAGCTTCCTGGCAAGGGGCCGCGCTGCCAGCCGTGCGAGGACGGTCTGCGTGCTGGTCAGGTCGCCAGAGAGGTCTGCCGCGGTATTGCTCGCCAGCAGCCGCACCGTCTGGCGCGCAGCTTCCCGGGTGTCCTGCAACTGGTTGACCAGCATCGTGGCGAGCAGCGCCACCACCGGGAGCATGATGGCCAGCACCAGCACCATGAGCTGGGTGCGGATCGACAGGCGGGTGAGCAGGGCTGGCATGTCAGTGGGATTTGCGACGGGACTGCCACCGCGTAGGAACCCCCCTGCGGCGCCTGGGGGTGCGTGTGAACAGATGTTGCATTATGCGGGTGGCCCTGCCAGCGCCTGTGCAGGCCCGGGACGGCCAAAGTAGTACCCCTGGAAGGCATCGCACCCGGCCTGGGACAGGAAGTCGCGCTGCTCCGCGGTTTCCACGCCCTCGGCGATCACCCCCAGCGCCAGGCTGTGTCCGAGTGCAATGATGGTGCGGGCGATGACCGCGTCGCTGGGGTCGGTGAGCACGTCGCGCACGAACGACTGGTCGATCTTGAGCTGGTCCAGCGGCAGACGCTTGAGATAGGACAGCGACGAGTAACCGGTGCCGAAATCGTCGAGCGAGAAACCGACCCCGAAGGCCTTGAGCGCGTTCATCTTGGCGATCACCGCCTCCACGTCTTCGACCAGTGTGCTTTCGGTCAGTTCCAGCTTGAGCAGGCGCGGATTGGCGCCGGTCTTGCGCAGGGCGGTGTCGACCTTGGCGACGAATTCGGTCTGCGCGAACTGCGACGCGCTGACATTGACCGCCACGGTCCAGTCGGCGCGACCGGGCTGCTTGGCCCATTGCACCAACTGGGCGCAGGCGGTTTCCAGCACCCACTGCCCGAGCGGCAGGATCAGGCCGGTTTCCTCTGCCAGCGCGATGAAATTGGCCGGTGACAACATGCCGCGCGACGCGTGGGCCCAGCGCACCAGGGCCTCGGCGCCGACGGGTGTGCCCGCGCGGTCGACCTGGACCTGGTAGTGCAGCACGAACTCGTCGGCAGCCAGGCCGCGACGCAGGTCTTTCTCCAGCGCCTCATGCGCCACCACCACCGCCTGCATGGCGGGATCGAAGAAACGCGCCGTATTGCGGCCGGCCGCCTTGGCCTGGTACATCGCCACATCGGCCTTCTTCAGCAGGTTGTCAATGTCGTCGCGGTCGCCCAGGAACACCACGATGCCGATGCTGGGCGTGCTGTCGTACTGGTGGTTGCGCAGGATGAAAGGCTGCTGGAACACGTCGAGGATCTTGCTGGCCACGACCTCGGCCTGCGTGGCGGCCTCGTGGGGCTGCTGGCTGAGGGCCTCGAGCAATACCACGAACTCGTCGCCGCCCAGGCGCGCCACGCTGTCGCCCTCGCGCACGCAGGATTGCACACGCCGGGCGGCCTGCTGCAGCAGCACGTCGCCCACATCGTGGCCGAGCGTGTCGTTGAGTGCCTTGAAATGGTCGAGGTCGAGGAACATCAGCGCTCCGTGCTGGCCGATGCGCGCCGACGTCACCATGGCCTGGCGCAGGCGGTCCATCAGCAGCCGGCGGTTGGGCAGGCCGGTCAGCAGGTCGTAGAAGGCCAGGCGGCGGATTTCCTCCACGTCGCGCCGGTGCTGCGTGATGTCGCGCACGATGCTGATGAAGGTGGTCTGACCGGCGCGCGTGACCTGCGACACCACCAGACTCATCGGGAACAGGCTGCCGTCCTTGCGCAGGCCCTCCACCTCGCGTGGCACGCCCAGCAGGCGCAGCTCCGCGTCGTCGAGCGGTTGCCTCGCCAGGCGCACATACTGGCTGCGGTGCGGTTCGGGCAACAGCATCGCGGCCGCGCGCCCGAGCACCTCCTCGGGCGCATGACCGAACACCGTGACCGCAGCCTTGTTGAACGATTCCACCAGCCCCTGGGCGGTGACGGTGATGACGCAGTCGGCCATGTTGTCCAGGATCGTCTGGGTGTGCAGCGCTGCTTCACGCAGGGCCACTGCGCTGGCCGCGAGGCGCTCCTGTGCCAGCTTGCGCCCCGTGATGTCGCGCAGCACGACCTGGACCGCTGCCCGGCCGTTGAAATCGATACGCGTGCCCTGCACTTCGACGTCGAACGCGCTGCCGTCGAGCCTGAGAAATCGCTGTTCCAGCAACGGCGCCGCGATGCCCTTGCCGAGTACGGCGCCGACGCGCTCCTGTACCGTGCGGTGGTAGTCCGGATGGACGAAGTCCATCACCGGCCGGCCGAGCAGGTCCTGCGTCGACGCGGCGCCCAGCAGACGGACAGCGGCGGGATTGACGTAGACCAGCCGGCCCTCCTGGTGCACGATCACCGCGTCGGGTGTCCATTCGATCAGGGTGCGGAAGCGTTGCTCGTTGTGTTCCAGCGCCGCCTGGGCCTGCACGCGTGCGGTGACGTCGCGCGACAACACGATGAAGCGTGATGGTTCACCCGGCAGCACCGGCTTGCGTGCAACCGACAGTTCGAACCAGCGCCTGCCCACGGCCAAGTCCAGGGCGATCTGCCGGCTGTTCGAATACCCCTGGAGGCCGGCCTCCCGCAGCGCTTCCAGCACTACTGCGGCTGGTTCCGGCGGCATCAACTCTGTCACTGTCTTGCCCAGGAACTCATCCGGTGGCGTCCTGAGCAGATCGTGCCGCGGCGAGTGGTAGTCGTGGTAGCGGCCGTCGGCATCGGTCTCGAACAGCAGGTCGGGCAGCGCGTCGAGTGTCGCCTTGAGCCGCGCCTCGCTGCGCTGCAATGCCGCCTGCGTCTCGTACTGGGCGGTGACGTCGCTGAACACCAGCACCACGCCTACCACCTGCCCGGCGGGGTCGCGGATCGGGGCGGCGCTGTCGAAGATCTGGTACTCGTGCCCGTCACGCGCCAGCAAGGCAGTGTGGTTGGCCAGCCCGACCATCTGGCCGTGCTGCATCACCTGGTCCACCGGGTTGAGCGCCTGCGCGCGGGTCTGGGCGTGGATGATGTGGAACACCTCGTCCAGCGCCCGGCCGATTGCCTCCGACGCGGGCCAGCCGGTCAGGCGTTCGGCCGTCGGGTTGATGCGCGTGATGGTGCCGCCGGCATCGGTGGCGATCACCGCGTCGCCGATCGACTGCAGCGTGATGGCCAGGTTCTCCTCGCTGGCACGAATCTGCGCCTGCGTGCGTTCGCGCTCGGTGACATCGTGCGCATGGATGAACCGCGCCGGCCGCCCCGCGAAATTCAGCGTGTGGCTGGCGGTTTCGACGAGGATCAGGCTGCCGTCCTTGCGCCGGTGGCGCCAGGGCCCTGGTTCCGGTGCGCCGGTGCCGCGGCGCACGTCCCCCAGGTGGGCGTCCAGTGCTGCCAGATCCTCGGGCGGACGGATATCGCGGATCGTCATGCCCAGGAACTCCGCGCGGCTGTAGCCGTAGTGGCGCACCGCCGTGTCGTTGACGTCGAGGAATGCCAGCGTCTCGAGGTCGAAGATCCACATCGGGTGCGGGTTGTCGCGGAACAACTCGCGGTAATGCGCCTCGCTGTCGCGCAGGCCCGATTCGGCCTCCATGCTGCGGGTGACGTCCTGCGTCACGCCCAGCAGCCGGGTGGGCCGGCCCGCGTCGTCCGACGCCACGGCATGGCCGCTCACGCTGATCCAGCGGTAACTGCCGTTGGCGTGGCGGATGCGCGCCTGGTACTGGTAGGGCGTGCCACTCGCGCCAAGGGCTTCCTTGATCCTGGCCGCAACCGTGTCCCGGTCATCGGGATGGATGCGGTCGAGCCATCGGGCATTGTCTACGAAGCCTTCGGCAGGGTCGTAGCCCAGCATGCTGAAGTAGGTTGGTGTGGCGTACCACTGGTCGGCTGTCAGGTCCCAGTCCCAGACGCTGATGTTGGCCGCGGTGAGGGCCAGGCTCAGCCGCTGGGTGACCTGCTGCACCTGGGCCTGGGCGCGCTCGCGCTCCCGCGAGGACCGGCTCAGGTACGCGCCCAGCAGCAGGATGGCCGCGGCGGCGAAGACCCAGGTGGCCACGGTGATGGCGGCCAGTTGCGTCCAGGGGGCCAGCACATGGCTGACGGACCGCCCCACCACCACCAGCGTACCAGGAGGGGTGCGCAGCGTGCGGTAGGCCACCTGGCGCACCTTGCCGTCGACCGGGCTGGCGTGTTCGAAGCTGCCGGCCGGGCTGGTCGGCAGGTAGCGGCTCATGAGGGCCTGGTCGCGAAAATTCTTGCCCATCACCTGGGCGTCGAACGGGGTGCGCATCATCAGCGTACCGTCCTTGCGCAGCAGCGTGACGGCACCGTCCTGGCCGAGGTCGATCGTTCGCCAGAGCCGGTCGATCAGCAGCGGGTCGAGTTCGGCCACGAGGATGCCGTCGAAGCGGCCATCCGGCGCCTTCAGCGGGTGCGTCGCCATCAGTCGCCAGGTGCTGCCCGGGCCAGAGCGAACTGGCGCCGCGATGTGGAATCCGGTGCCGGGCTGGTCCAGGTAGATGCGGAAGTACGTTTCGCCGGCGATATCGCCGGCTGGGCTGGTTGTGCTGGCGTCGTGGACGATGCGGCCGGATGCGTCGACCACGCGCAGGCCGGTCGCCAGTGGCAGTTCCTTGAGCTGCTGCTGCAGCAGCGCGCGTGCGGAGGCGGCGTCCAGGCGCTTGGCTTCGCGCAGGTGTTTCAGCGCGTCGGAGGCCAATTCCATCCGCTGGTCGATGGCCTGCACGGTGCGGGTGGTCTGTTCTTCGAGAACCAGCGCCATGGACTCCGTCACCCGGCTGCCGGACAACAAGGTCTGCTGGCGCAGATACGCCAGGCCCGACGTTACCAGGGCCCCAGACACCACAATCGCGCCGGCCACCACCCAGAAAAGCATACGCCTGCGTTGCCGGGTGGGCGGCAATGCAGCCAGGGGGGCGGTGGGTACGTTGACCGGCATCAGTGGCGTGCAGTGGCGTCGTTGTCGACCTGTCGGGTCAGTCTAGATGATGTTTGCGAAGGATGCCCCGGGTCGGAGCGGGAAAGTGGACTATTCCGTTGCATTCCTGTCGAATCCCGCCGGCGTTGTCGTATTGCCGCACCAGCAATCGGTGGTGGCCGGCATCGCGGATCCCGCGGCCCATGGCCCGACAGCCGACGGCACACCAGCGCCGTGGTAGGCTGCCGCGCACCCGATACATCGACCTGCAGGAGACTTGCCCATGATCGAACACCACATCGACATCACCACCGCCGACGGCGCGATGAACTGCTTCATCGTCCATCCGGAAGAGGGCGGTCCGCACCCGGTGGTGCTGTTCTACATGGATGCGCCCGGAAAGCGCGAGGAACTGCACGACATGGCGCGGCGCATCGCCAGCGTGGGCTACTTCGTTGTTTTGCCCAACCTGTATTACCGGCGTTCGCGCGATTTCTTTCTGACCGAGCGCACCGAGGCCCAGATGGCCCACATGTTCGGGCTGATGGCGACGCTGGACGCCGCCACCACCCGATGCGACACGCAGGCCATGCTGGACTACGTCGATGGCCAGCCGCAGGCGGACGCGTCGCGCGTCGGCGCCGTGGGGTATTGCATGAGCGGGCCGTTCGTGGTGTGGGCGGCGGCGGTGTTTGCGCAGCGGCTGCGCTGCATCGCCTCGATCCACGGCGCCAACATGGCCACTGCAGCGCCGGATTCGCCCCACCATGCAGTGGCGGGCGTGCGCTGCGAAAGCTACTTTGCCTGCGCCGAAAACGACAAGTGGGCGCCACCGGCAGACATCGTCAAGCTTGCGTCGGCGCTCGAGGCGGCCGGCGTGCCGCACCGCGTCGAGTGGTACCCCGGCACGGAGCACGGGTTTGTGTTTCCGCTGCGCGCCGGCATTTTCGACAAGGCGGCTGCCGAACGCCATTGGGAGCGCCTGTTCGCGCTGTTTGCGCGCAATCTGAAGCCCGCAGGCTGACGGCCACCGCGCGGGCAGGCCCTGCACGCGGCTCAGCTGCGCTTTTTCTTCTCGGCGTACATCGCCCCGTCGCTGCGGTGCGTAAGGCTTTCCACCGTGTCGCCCGGCACCGCCGCGGCCACGCCGACACTGATGCTGGACTGCAGGCCCCTGGCGACACCCGACCAGTCGTACGAGCGCACCGCCGCCTGGATGCGGGCGCAGACCTGGCGCGCGATGCGCAGCTCGGCATTCTTGAACACGATGACGAATTCGTCGCCGGCCAGCCGCGCGGCCATGTCTTCCTCGCGCACATGCGACTTCAGGATCTGCCCGATGCGCTTGAGCACCTCGTCGCCGACCTGGTGCGAGAAGTTGTCGTTGATCTGCTTGAAACGGTCGACGTCGATCAGTGCGATGCACGGCGGCTGCCCGCGCTCCATGCCGGCGCGCAGCAGTTCGCTCGCATACAGCTCGAAATTGCGCCGGTTGGGGATGCCGGTGAGGGTGTCCTCCAGCGAGAGTTTCTCCAGCTGGCGCGAGGTCACCTCCAGCCGGTCCACGCTTTCCTGGCGCTGGCGCAGGTCGACCTGCCACTCGACCACCTTCTCGCGCGTGTCCAGCCCGTCGGAGCGGATCAGCTGCTCGCGCAGGCGCAGGCGGCGCAACTCGTCGAGCGCCTCGCCATTGAGCCCTTGCGCCACGAACAGCTGCGACGACAGCAGGTGGCCCAGGCAGGCCAGCTGCTCATGCTCCACGTCGACGGCGATGTCGACCATGCGCCCGGCATGTTGCTTGGCGGCCGGCCAGTCCTGCTGGGCCCAGGCGATCTCGGCGCGCACCCAGCTCTCCAGCGCCGACAGCCAGGTGACCGTGCCATACCGCTGCGCCCAGTTGGCCAGCGCATCGACATCCAGCCGTGCCTGCCCGATGCGGCCGTGCCAGCATTGGTCCAGCGCCAGGCCGAACAGCAGCACGGCCTCGGTCGTGACGTGGGTGCCCGGGCCGACGGCCGGCGCATCACCACCCGCCATCAGCGCGATGATCGCCTCGCGCAGGCCGCGCAGCCGATCCAGCGCCGGCAGCGCGCCCACGTAGTAACGCTCGTAGAACACCCGGATCACCTCGGTCCACCATTGGTTGACGCGCGGCTGGAAGGTGCTCAGGCCGGGTTGTGCGCGCTCGGCGATCTGGATCGCGGTGCGCAGCGCCTGCTCGGCCTTCTCGAAACTGTGGCTCCAGAAATACGCCACACCCAGCGCGTTGTAGGACAGGACACTGTGCTCGTCCTTCTCCAGGAACTGGCTCAGGCGCACGCTCAGCAGGGCCGCCTCGACCGCTTCCTCGTTGCGCCCCAGGTTGATCGAGACGAATGCATGGGTGGTGAGCGCCATGACCTCGCCCGAGGTGTCGCCGAGCAGCTGGAACAGCTGGGCGGCGCGCTGGCTGGCCCGGTGGGCACGCCGGTAACGTGACAACATGCGGTCGCAATGCGCCAGGCACAACAGCGCCCGGGCCTCGAAGTGGCGGTGGCCGGAGGCTTCCGCCGCCTTGAGGATGCGTTGCGAAAACTCCCGTCCCGAACGCACGTCGCCACGGTCGAGCGCCGCATGTGCGCCCTTGAGCAGGGTTTCCAGTGCTTCTTCCTGGTGTTCCTGTAGGTCTGGCTGCATGCGCTGATTTTGCGCGAGAAAGTGCCTGATCCCGGCAGCGCGATAAACTGCGGCCATACTTTTTGAGCCGCCCTGCATGCCCGCGCGCCGCCCCCGCCTGATGACCCTCGCCACCACCGCGCTGCTACTTGCCCTCGCGGGCCTGGCCCTGTATGCCGGTGCCCTGGCCTGGTTGTGGATGCGCCAGGAAAAACTGCTGTTTGCGCCCACCGTGCTGCCGGCCGACCAGCCGCTGGCGCTGGCCGGCGACATCCATGAAGTGGCCATCGACGTGCCGGGCGCCAGGTTGTCCGCGCTGCATCTGCGGCTGCCCCAGCCCAAGGGGGTGGTGTTCTTCCTGCACGGCAACGCCGGCAGCCTCGCCACCTGGTTCGTCAACCCGGAGTACTACCGCCGGGTCAACTTCGATCTGTTCATGGTCGATTACCGGGGTTATGGCAAGAGCACCGGGCGGATCGAGAGTGAAGCCCAGTTGCGCGCCGACGTGCGTGCCGCCTGGGAGACGGTGGCGGCGCAGTACGCCGGGCGCAAGGTGGTGATCTACGGGCGCTCGCTCGGGTCGGGCCTGGCCGCGGGCCTCGCCGCCGACCTGTCGGCCAGCCGGGCACCCGACCTGACCGTGCTGGTGTCACCCTACCGCAGCATGGCGGCGCTGGCCGCCGAGCATTACGCATGGGTGCCGCAGGCATTGTTGCGTTACCCCATGCGCACCGACAGCCTGATCGGCCGCATTCGCAGCCCGTTGCTGCTGATCCACGGCGAACGCGACCCGCTCATCGCACCCAGTCACAGCGAGGCGCTCAAGGCGCTGGCGCCGCAGGCCACGGTGCTGCGTGTGCCCGGTGCGGCGCACAACGACCTGCAGGAGTTCGACGTCTATCTGGGCTCGTTCGCGCGGGCGTTGCTGGCGCTCTGATACGACCGTGGCGGCGGCGCGCGCCGGGTGGCCGGGTCAGCCGGCGCTTGGGGTGCGCTCGCATGCTGTGCCGGGCATGCCGGCATCGCACTGATCACCTGCCCAGAATCGAATAGACCAGCAAGCCGGCGGTGGCAACCATGTAGGCCAGGGTCATGCCGGCGCCGGCCTGCCGACCGGTGGACAAGCCGGCCGCGCTTGAAAGGCCCCAGGCGCTCAGGCACCGGGCCAGCACCAGCAGCGCGCCGAGCAGGTACAAGGGCACACGCGGAGCGCCGCACAACTCCGCCAGGGTGAACAGGACCAGCGCCAGCGGAACCTGCTCGGTGAAGTTGGCATGCGCCCGGATCACCTTGGCCATGTCGCGATTGCCACCATCACCCGCGACAATCTTCAGGCGTACGCGGTGCAGGATGACCTGTAGCGTCAGCACCGCCCCCAGGATGCCGAAAAACGCGGCCAGCATGGCACTGGTGACTGGAATCATGGACAGCTCCGGTTGGTGTTTGACGATGGACGGACGCGCCGCAGCGCTACACGCCCTTGATGACGGCGATCGCGGCACCCACAGGGTCCATCACCACCGCGAAACGGCCCACCTCCGGTATGTCGGTCGGGGGAACCAGCACCGACCTTGCGCCCAGCCGGGTGGCCGCGCGCACTGCGTCGTCGCAGTCGGCCACATGGACATAGGGCAGCCAGTGCGACGGTGCGTCCATGCCTGGGGGCTGCTGCATGACGCCGGCGCGCATCCTGCCGGTGGCGTCCTTGAGCAGGTAGTAGGTTCCCTGCGGCCCCATGTCCATGCTGTCGTGGGTGAAACCGAAGGCCTTCTCATAGAACGTCACGGCGGCCTTGGCGTCTTTCGTGAACAGTTCGTTCCAGAACCAGCCGCCCACAGGCGTCTTGTCGACGTCGGCCGGATCGCCCTGGGCGCCTTTCCACAGGCACAGCGCAGCGCCGGTGGGGTCGGCAATGGCGGCGGCGCGCCCGACGCCCGCGAAGTCGGTGGCCGGCATCAGGGTTGTGGCACCGGCCGCGACGGCGTCGGCCAGGCCTTTGTCCACATCCGCCACAGAGAGGTACGAGGCCCAGTGGCTGGGCATGCCCGGCGCGGCGCCCCTGAAGCCGCCGATGCCGGTGCCGGCATTCAGGATGATGTCGTAGGGCTGATCCGGCATCGGCATCGACTGCACGGTCCAGCCGCACAACGCCTCGTAGAAGACGCGTGCCTTGGGTGTGTCGGCGGACACATGCTCGAACCAGACAAACTTTCCGGGAAGGTAACTCATGGTGCGGACTCCTTGGTGTGGGGCAATCGGATGCCGGGCTTACCCGGGTTGGGTGCTGGTGAAACTCGGGCGCTGGCGCATCAGCTCCTGGGCGCGCACCACGCCCGGGTAGCGGGCCATCAGCGCGCCACCTTCGGGCATGTGCTGCACGTAGGCCAGGATCGGCGCCAGCAGGAGGTCGGCGCCCGACAGGCTGTTGCCCGCAAGGAAGGGCGAGCGGGCGTATGCTGCTTCGATGGCTGCGAACTGCGTCGGCATGTCGGCCAGCGCCGCGTCGATCACCGCGCGATCGGGTTGCCCGCCGGCGCCACGCGGGAAGATGAACTGCAGCACGAAGCGCCGCACCATGGTGTCGTACAGGTAGGCATTGATGGCGCTGGTCCATTGCAGCGCGCGGGTGCGGTCCACGATGTTGCCCGGCCGCAGCGCGGTGCCGGTGTCGAAACACTCCTCGATGTAGTTCAGGATGGCGGTGGTCTCCCAGATGCCGGTGTCGCCGTCGCGCAGTGCCGGGATGCGGCCGAAGGGATGCACCGCCAGCAACTCCGGCGAATGCGGCGCACACGCCTGCAGTGTGTAGGCCACGCCCTTTTCGGCCAGCGCCATGCGTACCGTGCGGGTGTAGGTGCTGCGCGGGTCGCCCAGCAGCGTGAGTGTGCCGGCAGTGCCCTGCGGGTCCAGCAGGTCGTTGAGCCGGTTGAAGGTGGACTGCCAGCCCTGGTGATGGGCGTCGCGTGCGCCGGCCGCCGGAAAGCCGCTGTGCGTCATGCGCAGCTCGGTTCCGCCGTCCCTCTCGACCAGTTCCACCTCGATCAGGGTCTGCACATGCGGCATCGGGCTCCTGTCGCCCTCCCATTGCCAGGTGTAGGCCAGCCGCGCAGGGCGATCCAGCGTCTGGTAGTGCCCGGCCACGACAAAGCTGCTGCCGTCGCGTGCGTGCATGGCCACGCGCCAGGCGCCGCCTGCCCGCGCATCCGCCTGCGCGGAGTCGACCTGGGTGCCACGCGAGCCCATCCACGCCGCCAGCATCTCGGGCTTGACGAAGGCGTCGAAGACCTTGTCGCGCGGCGCGCGGATGAAGCGGGTCAGTTGCAGCGTGAATCGTTCGGGTGCGTTCATGGGAGTTTCCTGCTGTTGCGGTTGGGGACGG
>JANMZX010000501.1:0-5861 GCA_031383745.1 Rhodoferax sp.
AAAAAACAAGTGGTGGGTGGCTGCCGGTCACCGGCCCCGACCTGCCCGACTGCATCAACGCAAGGCGGCGAGCCGCGCCAGGTGGTGGTCCGCATCACCGAAACGCTGTGCCAGCACGGTCAGCCGGCGAAAGGTGTGCGACACCTTCATCTCCTCGGTCATGCCCATGCCGCCGTGCAACTGCACCGATTCCTGGCTGATCAGTCGCGCGGCATCCGCGATGCGCACCATGGCCTGTGACACAGCGCGTTGGCGGTCGGTGATGGCGGCGGCATCGGTGCTGCTGGCGGCGGCGTCGACCCGGCACGCCGCCAGCACGGCCATGGAGCGCGAGAACTCGCAGGCGATGAACATGTCGACCATGCGGTGCTGCAGGGCCTGGAAGGACCCGATCGGCGTGCCGAACTGCTTGCGCGTCTTGAGGTATTCCAGCGTCGCGTCGTTGGCGGATTTCATGGCGCCCACCGCGTCGCAGCACAGCAGGGCGGTGGCGAAATCGACTGCCTCCTCGATCGCCGGCAGGGCTGCGCCATCGGCGCCCAGCAGGGCATCGGCGGCCACGACCACACCGGTGAGCGAGATGTCGGCGGCGCGCTGGCCATCGACCGTGCGATAACTGCTGAGCACCACCCCGGGTGCATCGCGCGCCACCAGGAACAGGCTGCTGCCCTGCGCGGTGCGGGCTGACACCACCAGCGTGTCGGCCAGCGGCGCACCGATCACCACCAGCTTCTGGCCGTCGAGCGTCCAGCCGCCGGCGCCAGCGGTTGCGGTGGTCACGACCGGCTCCAGCTCGTAGCGGCGCCCGGGCTCCAGGCTGGCGAAGGCGAGCTTGCGGCTGCCATCGATCAGCCCGGCCAGGACAGCCTCTTTCTGGCTGGCGGAGCCGGTGCGCGCCACCAGCCGGCCGGCCAGGGCAATGTTGTCGAGCAGGGGTTCCACCACCAGCGCGTCGCCGAACGCCTCCATGCTGGCCATCAGGTCGACCGCACCGCCGCCGAAACCGCCGTCCTCGGGTGCAAACGGGATCGCCGTGAGTCCCATCTCTGCAAAGGTATTCCATGCGCCTGCACTGAAGCCGTCGCCGGAGGCGATGGTCTTCTTGCGGGCCTCGAAATCGTAGTGGCTGGCCAGGTACTTGCGCACCGAATCGGCCAGCAGTTGTTGTTCTTCCGTATAGTCGAAATCCATGGTGTTTCCTTGTCGCGCTTACAGGCCGAGCGTCATCTTGGCGATGATGTTGCGCTGGATCTCGTTGGAGCCGGCGTAGATGCTGGTCTTGCGGTAGTTGAAATAGCGCGGCGCGAAGCGCGACTTGACCGGATCGACTGCGCCACCTTCCACGGCCACAAAGGGCTGCGCCACTGGGCCGGCGGCCTGCATCATGAGTTCGGTGATCGCCTGCTGGATTTCGCTGCCCCTGATCTTGAGCATCGACACATCCGCGCCCGGCGGCTGGCCGGTCTTGCGCATGCGGTCCAGGAAACGCATGGCGGTGAGTTCCAGCGCCTGCAGATCGATCTCGACCCGCGCCAGGCGGTCGGCAAACCGGCTGTCCTCGATCAGCGCCCGGCCGTTACGCATCTCGCGCGTGGCCAGCGCACGCAATGCGGCGATCTCGCGCTTGGAGGCGCCCACCTGCGCATTGCCCATGCGCTCATGGCCCAGCAGGTACTTGGCGACCGTCCAGCCCTTGTTCTCCTCGAACACCAGGTTCTCGACGGGTACCTTCACATCCTCGAAGAAGATCTCGTTGACCTCATGGCCGCCGTCCATCAGGATCAGCGGGCGCACGGTGATGCCGGGCGTTTTCATGTCGATCAGCAGGAAGCTGATGCCCTCCTGGCGCTTTTCGGCGGTGGTGTCGGTGCGCACCAGGCAGAAGATCCAGTCGCCGTAATGGCCCAGTGTGGTCCAGATCTTCTGGCCGTTCACCAGGTAGTGGTCGCCCTGGCGTTCGGCGCGGCATTTCAGGGCCGCCAGGTCGGAGCCGGCGCCGGGCTCGGAATAGCCCTGCACCCAGAAGTCGTCGCCCTCGCGGATGCGCGGCAGGAAGCGGTCCTTCTGCTGTGGGGTGCCGAAACGCATCAGCACCGAGGCGCACATGGTGGGGCCGAACGGCGCCAGCCCGGGCGCGCCCGCACGGCCGAACTCCTCGTCGTAGATATAGCGCTGGGTGATGTTCCAGCCGGTGCCGCCCCATTCCTTGGGCCAGTGTGGCACCGACCAGCCCTTGGCGGCCAGTATCTTGTGCCAGCGGATCATGTCCTCGCGCGCCAGATGGCGGTAGCTGGTGACCTTGTCGCGGATGTCGGCGGGCAGGTTGGCGGCGAGCCAGCTGCGCACTTCGTCCCGAAAAGCGGTCTCTTCGGCGGAATAGTTCAAATCCATGGGGTGCCTCCGTGCGTGGTCTTCCGGCATGGTAGCCGCTGCCCGGCGCGCCGGCTATCGCATTGGTAACAGCGGGGCGGGCGACGTATCATGCGCCGATGAACCTTCCCAAGCGACAACTGCTGGCACTGCTGGCGCTTGCGCCCCTCGCTGGCAGGGCACTGGCCCAGGACATGTTCCCATCCAGGCCGATCCGTTTCATCGTCCCCTTCACGCCCGGGGGTATCGCCGACACCATGGCGCGGGTGCTGGGCAAGGCGATCTCCGACGCCATGGGTCAGCCGGTGGTGGTCGAGAACAAGCCGGGCGGCGGCACCGTCATCGGCACCGAGCTGGCCGTGCGGGCCAAGGCCGACGGCTACACGCTGCTGCTGGTATCGGCGCCGCTGGCCACCAACCCCGGCCTGGTCGCGAAGCTGCCCTACGACGCGCTGCGCGAGCTGGCCCCGGTGATCGCCCTGTCGGCCCAGGGGGTGGTCATCGCGGTACACGAGAAACAGCCCTATCGGACCTTTGCCGACCTGGTGGCGGCCGCCCGCAAGCCCGATGCCGAGCTGGCCTATGCCAGCGCTGGCAACGGCACCGTGATGCACCTGGTGGGCCAGCTGTTCAATGCCGAGTACCAGACGCGGTTCGTGCACGTGCCCTACCGTGGCAGCGCGCCAGCGCTGCAGGACGCGGCCGGGGGCCAGGTGCCGATGATCATCGACCCCGCATCCACCTCGCAGGCCTTGATCAAGCAGGGACGGCTACGCGCTCTGGCGGTAACCAACCCGACCCGGTTGCGGCTGTTGCCCGATGTACCCACCGTGCGCGAGCTGGGTTTCGCCAAGGCCGAGGCGGTCGCGTTTTCCGGGGTGATGGTGCCCGCCGGAACGCCAGCCGCGGTGGTGGCTCGGCTGAACGAGGAGTTCAACCGCGCCATCCAGTTGCCGGACGTGCGTGAGCGCCTGGTGGAGCAGCTGGGCGGCAATTTTGCCGGCGGCACGCCGGAGGAGTTCGGCGCCATGATCCGCAACGAGACCGAGCGCTGGGTACCGCTCATCCGGCGGCTCGGGCTCAAGGCCGACTGAGCGCCTGCCGGGTGCGCCAGGCGCGCAGGTCGATGTCCTGGTCGAGCGGGAAGATCGGCCGTGGCACCCTCTGGTAGGGCAGCACCGTACAGTCGGGCGCGCACAGGGCCCCGCTGTCGCACACGATCACCTCGCCGGCGATGGGCCCGAACGCGGCGCGGAAGTGCTGCGCCGACTTGAGTGCCACGACCCGCTTCGCCTGCGGGTCGATGCCGAAGGCCTTGAACTGTTGCAGGTCCCACATTTGCGCCGCGTTGGTCACCACCAGGATCGCGATGCCATCCACCTGCACCACCGCGGCCGGGCCCCAGCTGCGTTGCTGGCCGCCGATCATCGGGCCGTCGCCGGTGTAAGTGCCGTCACCGCGCCACACGAGGCGCGCCCGCAGCGCGAGCGGGCCGCCGCCGAATCGCGGGGCGGTCTTGCCGCCGAGTTCGATGGCGACGATGTCCCCCACAGTATGGTGTTGCAGTTGCTGCGCCACCGCCGGGTCCACCATCGGCCCGAAACAGGCCTCTGCCACGCCGGCCTTCAGCATGGCCGCCAGCAGTGTGGTCGAGTCGCCGTAGGCGCCGCCACCGGGGTTGTCGGAATAGTCGGCCACCACCAGCGGGCCGCGGCCGGCCGGCCAGGCCGCGCCGCGCGCCGCCGCCTGCTCCACGGTGAGGTAGTCGGTCAGTTGCTCGAAGCGGGCGTCCCACATCGCATCCGCAATGCCGTCTGCAAATGTCTGGTGGCGCGCCAGATCGCCCTGGCAGGTGACCAGCACCGTGGGCCCGACCTCGGCGATGTCGGCGTGGCTGAAGCCTGCATTGAGGCTGACCGCAAACACCTCCGGCTGCTCCTCTTCGTAGGCGCGCGAACGCGCAAGCCATTGCAGCATCGGGCCCTTGTCCGTGCGTCCGCCGGTGGTTTCGCCGAGCATCGGCAGGCCGGCGCGCAGGGTGACCGGCCCGATCTCGCCGGCCATGGCGCGCTGCAGGATGTTGCCGGCCTGCAACCCGGTGCGGCGCATGTCGGTGTGCGGGTAGGTCCGGTACGACACGATGATATTGGCCAGCGCGCACATGGCGGCGGTCACATTGGCGTGCAGGTCCAGGGTGATCGCGATCGGCAGGTCCGGCCCCACGACCGCGCGCAGCCGCCGCAGCAGTTCGCCTTCGCCATCCTCGAACTGCGTGGTCACCATCGCGCCGTGCAGGCCCAGTGCGATGCCGTGGATCTCGTGCCGGTGGCGTTGCGCCGCCTCCACGACGGGCCCGGCCAGGCGTTCGAATGCGTCCTGCGTCACCGGCCCACCGGGGTTGGCCGACGCACTGAGCACATGGACGAGCCGCCAGCCGTGGGCACGGGCGGCGTCGAGGAACCCGGCCAGCTCGGTATTGGCGTGGCCGCGGGCGGCAATCGCCTCGTCGCCCCGCAGGCAACGCGAGCGGGCCATGAACTTGTCGTAGTCGGTCAGCACCCGGCTGAAGGTGTTGGTTTCGTGGGCGAACTCGGCGCTGAGGACGGTGAACGTCATGCTGTGTGTTCCTTGCACATGTGGCCCAGCCACCCGGCTGCTGCCATGCCCGATTGTGCGGCCGAAGCCGCCAGGATAATGGTGCCGGCCCGCTTCTGGTGCCGATGGAGGACCCCATGGCAGACCCGCACGAACCCGCGTCGAACCTATCCGGCCTGGCGCCGCGCAACCTGCCTGCGTGGCTATCGCTCGACGGCGCAGTGGCGGTGGTCACCGGTGGTGGGACCCACCTGGGCCTGGCCATGGCCGGCGCGCTGGCCGAACTCGGCGCCACGGTCCACCTGCTCGGGCGCCGCCGCGAGGTGGTGCAGGACAGCGCCGCCAGCCTGCGCGCGCGCGGGCTGGCGGCGCATGCGGTCGCGTGCGACGCCGCCGACGAAGCCGCGATGGACCAGGTCGTGCGCGAAATCGTGCAGGCGCACGGCCGTCTGGACGTGATGGTTTGCAACGCCGGCGGCGCGTTCGGTACCGCGATGGCGCCGCACATCTCGGTGGCCGACCTCGAAGCCACGTTGCGCCTGAATGTGACGACCACCATGGTCAGCGCCCAGGCCGCAGCCCGCGCGATGATCTCGAAGCAGCGCGGCGCCATCATCACCATCGGTTCGCTGCACGCGACGCTGGGCAGCGACCCGCGCCTGTACGCGCCGGGTTACAAACGGTCCACTCAGTCCTACCATGCCTCCAAGGGGGCGATCCTCAACCTCACGCGGGGGTTGGCCTGCGAGTTCGCGCAGTACCACATCACCGTCAACTGCATCAGCCCGGGCCAGATCCCGAAGGCCAGTCTCGACGCCGTGACGCGCGAGAACTTCCGCCAGCAGGTGCCGCTGGCGCGTCTGGGTGTGCCCGCGGATCTCGCCGGTGCCGTGGCG
>JANMZX010000544.1:0-11214 GCA_031383745.1 Rhodoferax sp.
GGCGGTAAAACGTGCGATGTCAAAAGCCGCCTGCACCGTCTGTGCGACCGCCGCCTGCGAAAAATCCGAGGTGCTGGCGTTGCCGCGGCGCTGCCCCATGTAAACCGTGACCGACAAGCCCTTGTCCCGGTTGCGCTCGACGTTTTCCAGTTCGCCCTTGCGCACCGAGACGCTCAGGCCGCAGCCCTCGGACGCTTCGGCAGCGGCATCCGTGGCACCGAGCTTGGCGGCATGCGCCAGGGCCATGTCCACCAGATCTTCGAAAAAGGGTCGGCTGTAACTGAAGCCACTGTCGGCGTGCGTCTTGTGTGATTTCATCGTGAATGCGGTTAGTCGGCGGCTATGATACTTGGCTGCATGGCACGCAAACTCAAAAAAGGCTATTTCGTATCCGGGCATTTCGTTGCCGAAGGCAGCGAACTCGATCTGGAACTCAAGCGCGAGCTCAAGGGCGGTGACGCGCCGAGCCGCACCGAGCTCAAGCACGAAAGCACGGAACTCCAGAAGCTCGGCACCGGACTGCTCGGCCTGGGTGGCGATGCGCTGGAACGCCTGGCGCTGCCGGACAAGCTGCACGAGGCCCTGAGCGAAGCCAGGCGCATCACCAACTTCGAGGGCAAGCGGCGCCAGATGCAGTTCGTCGGCAAGCTGATGCGCCAGCTCGAAGCCCCCGAGCTCGAACGTGTGCGCGCAGCCTTGTCGGAACAGAAAAGCGGCTCTGCCAGCCAGGCCCTGGAACTGCATCTGGCCGAGCAGTGGCGCGACCGGCTGATCACCGACGAAGACGCCTTCGGCAATTGGATCATCCAATACCCGACCACCGACGGCCAGCAGCTGCGGGCCCTGATTCGCCAGGCGCGCAAGGACGCGCTGCCTTCGAAGGCCGGCGAAACACCCCGCCACGGCAAGGCCTACCGCGAGTTGTTCCAGATCGTGCGCGAGCAGATGACCCGGATCCCCGACAACGACGACACCGCCACCCATGTCCGCCCCGCATCCCTCACCTGACACCATCCGCATCGGCATCGTCTCCGTCAGCGACCGCGCCTCCAGCGGCGTCTACGAGGACAAGGGCCTGCCCGCGCTGCAGGAGTGGCTCACCCGCGCCCTGCGCAACCCGCTGCAATTCGAGCCGCGACTGATCCCTGACGAACAGGCGCGCATCAGTGCCACGCTGATCGAACTGGTGGATGCCGGCTGCAGCCTCGTGCTGACCACTGGTGGCACCGGCCCGGCCCTGCGCGACGTGACTCCGGAGGCCACGTTGGCAGTGGCCCACAAGGAGATGCCCGGGTTCGGCGAGCAGATGCGCCAGATCAGCCTGAAGTTCGTGCCCACCGCGATCCTGTCGCGCCAGGTGGCGGTGGTGCGGGGCAAGAGCCTGATCATCAACCTGCCAGGTCAGCCCAAGGCCATTGCCGAGACGCTGGAAGGCGTGCGTGGCGCGAACGGCGAATCGGTGGTGCCCGGCATCTTCGCCGCGGTGCCCTACTGTGTGGACCTGATCGGCGGGCCGTACATCGAAACCGTCGATACCGTGTGCAAGGCATTCCGGCCGAAGTCGGCGCAACGCCCTGCCGGCGCGGCCTGAGCCACACCCGCACACCACCCCCGTCGCTCAGCGGTCCACCAGTTGGGTCAGCTTGGCGGCTTCGAAACTTTCGTCGCGCGCAGCGTCGGGAGGCACACAACTGCCACTGCTCGATGCACGCTCATCGGACAGCGTCGCCACGGCCTGCCACAACAGCGCAATCTGGTGCTCCTGCGACGATGCGTTGTCGATCAGGCCGCGCATCGCCAGGCTCAGCGGGTCGTCGTTCTGCGTCACACCGTAGGCCGAAAACCCCATCTTGGACGCAGCAGCCTCGCGCTTGGCATCCCCCTCGGCCTGGATGATGCGTGCCGGGTTGCCGACCGCCGTGGCACCTGCAGGCACCGGCTTCGTCACCACCGCGTTCGACCCGACCTTGGCGCCATCACCGACCGTGAAACCGCCCAGCACCTTGGCGCCGGCACCGACCACCACATCGCGGCCCAGCGTCGGATGGCGCTTGGCGCCCTTGTAGAGCGAGGTGCCACCCAGGGTGACGCCCTGGTAGATGGTGCATCCGTCGCCGATCTCGGCCGTCTCGCCCACGACCACGCCCATGGCATGGTCGAAGAAGACGCGCTCGCCGAGCTTGGCGCCAGGGTGGATCTCGATACCGGTGAGCCAGCGCGCGATGTGCGACACAAAACGGCCGGACCACTTGAAACCGTGCATCCAGAACCAGTGGGCGCGCCGGTGCAGGACGACCGCATGCAGACCTGGGTAACAGGTCAGCACCTCCCAGGTGCTGCGGGCAGCCGGGTCACGGTCGAGAATGCATTGAACGTCGGAGCGCAGGCGCGAAAACATGGCTGGAGTTTAGCCTTTCGGCTGCTGTGCCGCCCGCAGCATCGCCTTGGCAACACCTCTGAGAATATGGACTTCCTCCTGGCTCACTTCAGCGCGGTTGAAGAGCTGGTTCAGGCGCGGCATCAGCTTCTTGGGTGACTCCGGGTCGAGATACCCGATCGCCACGAGAGCCTGCTCCCAGTGGGCCAGCAGGCCCGCCACCTGCTGTGCGTCAGCCGCCAATGCAGGGCCGGTGGCGGGCGCCACGTCGAAGCCGCCCAGGGCCTGGCGCCATTCGTAGGCGATCACCTGCAACGCGGCGCCCAGGTTCAGCGAGCCGAAGGCCGGGTTGGACGGGATGCTGAGTGCCACATGGCAGCGGTAGACATCCTCGTTGCGCATGCCGAAGCGCTCGGACCCGAACAGGAACCCGACGCCGGCCGGCCGGGTCGAGCCCGACGCCCACTGCGCAAAACAGGCGCGCGGACTCAGCGTGGGCGGCCCGAAATCGCGCGGCGTCATCGCGGTGGCGCACAGCGTGTCGATGCCCTCCAGGGCGTCGTCCAGCGTGGCTACGATGCGCGCCTTGTCGAGCACGTCGAGCGCGCCGCTGGCGCGCTGGATCGTCTCCTCGCGCCGCAGCACGTTGGCCCAGCGCGGGGCCACCAGCACCAGATCGTCGAATCCCATGACCTTCATCGCCCGTGCCGCCGCACCCACGTTGCCCGCGTGGCTGGTGTGGATCAGGATAAAGCGTGTTTTCATGCCGCCATTGTCCGCGCCGCCACAGCACCGGCCGGCCGGCGGCCGATTCGTGGGAAAATCCGCCGCTTCGGCCGTCATCGCATGGCCGCCAACCGTTCCTGCCCCCACAATCCATGCCGTCTCCCAATTTCCATCCGATGATCAACGTGGCCATCAAGGCTGCACGCGCCGCAGGCGCCATCATCAACCGCGCCGCGCTTGACGTCGAGGCGGTGCGCATCTCGCAAAAGCAGGTCAACGACTTCGTCACCGAAGTCGACCACGCGAGCGAAAAGATCATCATCGAGACACTGCTCACCGCCTACCCGGGGCACGGCATCCTTGCCGAAGAGTCCGGAAGCGAGCACGGCGCCAAGGATTCCGAATTCGTCTGGATCATCGACCCGCTGGACGGCACCACCAACTTCATCCACGGCTTTCCGGTGTACTGCGTCAGCATCGGGCTGGCGGTCCGCGGCAAGGTCGAACAGGCCGTCATCTATGACCCGAGCCGCAACGACCTGTTCACCGCGACCAAGGGGCGCGGCGCCTACCTGAACGACCGACGCCTGCGCGTGTCCAAGCGGGTGCGCCTGACGGAGTGCCTGATCTCCACCGGTTTCCCGTTTCGCCCGGGCGACAACTTCCCCAATTACCTGGCGATGCTGGGCGAACTGATGCCACGCTGCGCCGGCCTGCGCCGCCCCGGCTCTGCGGCGCTCGACCTGGCCTATGTGGCGGCGGGCTTCACCGACGGCTTTTTCGAGACCGGCCTGCAACCCTGGGACGTGGCGGCCGGCTCGTTGCTGGTGACCGAGGCTGGCGGCCTGGTCGGCAACCTGACCGGCGAGGCCGATTTCCTGGACCAGAAGGAATGCCTGGCAGGTAACCCGAAGGTCTATGGCCAGTTGGTGTCGCTGTTCGCCAAGTACAGCAAGTTCGCACCGGCTGGCCTCAAGGCCCGGGCCGCGATGCTGACCGCTGCAGCAGCGGTGTCGCCCGCCACGGCCGACGACGAGCCTGCCGCCGGTTAGTACGCATTCGGGTTTGCTCCTGCGCGGCCGGGGGGCCTGGCGCCATCCCTCCCGCGGTCGCGCACCATCGCGTTGACAGGCCCCGCCCGCAACATCGGCCTCCTCAGACGACACCCAGCGTCCCGCCTGCAAATCGCCGGCCGCCCCATCACATCCACCACCACGTGCTGGGTTCGCAAGCGCACAGACCTGCAGGGCGGGAGAATTCAGAATCCTCCCTGGGACAACTTCCGAGCATCGGGTTGCTGCGACAGACGGCTCGTCATGTTGGCAACCCATGCCAGAGTGCCCGGACCACAACAGGGAACTGCCATGTCCATCTCCGCATCACGTCGACGCTTCATCGAAATCGCGCCTTTCACCGGCATTGCACTTCTGGCCGCCTGCTCGCCGAAGTCCGAGCCTGTACCCGTCAGCCCGGCGCCAGCACCGACACCAGCACCCGCCGCGCCGACTGCCGGTCTTCCCATGGTCGACGCGAAGGATGCCCAGGCCGTCGCGTTGGGCTATGTCGAAGACGCTCCGAAGGCCGACACGGCCAGGTTCAAGAACTATATTGCCGGGAATGACTGCAGCAATTGCGTGCTGTATCAGGGCAAGCTTGGCGAGGCCGCCGGTCCGTGTCCGCTATTTACGGGCAAGAACGTCGCCGCCAGGGGATGGTGTACGTCGTGGGCCAAAAAGGCCTAGCCGGGGGTCGCCGCCAGGGATCCTGGCTCGACCACGTGGGCAGCGCTCATCGTTGTACCAAGCGTCGCATCCATTCCAGCAGCACGGTAGGCAGCAGTTCTGGACGCGGCAGCAAAGAGTACTGCCCGACGCCAAACACTCCGGGCAGATAGTTGGCCGCCTGACGGTCCACCGTGAGGCAAAAGCAATCAATGCCCTGCAGTCGGCCTTCGACGATCGCCTGACGCATGTCCTCAACCCCATAGCGCCCCTCGTAGTCGTCGATATCATTTGGTTTTCCGTCAGACAGCATCAGCAGCAAGCGGTGACGAGCGCCCTGCGCCATGAGCATGGCGCTGGCGTGCCGGATTGCCGCCCCGGCGCGTGTGTAGTGTTCCGGTTCAAGAGCAGCTATGCGCCGTGAGACGATCGGGCTGAACTCCTCCTCGAACGCCTTGACAGTGCGCGCCTGGACGCCGTGCGGCCCTTCACCCGAAAACGCCAACAGGCAACAGGATTCCTGCATTCCTTGCAGCGCAACGGACACCAGGAGCAACGCCTCCCGCTCGACATCGATCACGCTCCTGTTCGCGGATATCCAGCCGTCTGTCGAGCCACTGACATCCACCAGCAGAAGGATGGCCAAGTCGCGCCGTGTCTCGCGACATGTCTGGTAGATCGCCTGGGGCATCGGCAAGCCCGCCTGGAAGTCGGCGCGGCCATCGATATACGCGTCGATGTCGACTTCGTCCCCCTCCAGCTGCTTTCGCAGTCTCGTGCGCTGCGCTCGCAGCATCTCGAAGCGACGGCGCACCAGGTTCACCACGGAGCGGTACTCGTCCAAGGTGCGGTCCACCCATTCCTGAGGTCCTTCCTTCATGGTCTTGACGTGCACTGTCACACCGGCATCGCAATACGCGCGCAGGCGGTAGTCCCACTCTGCATAGTGCAGGGCAGAGTCGACGCTGGAAGCGCCCCTGCCCGCCCGCCTGGCGCGCGAGGACACGGGCTCCTCGGACAGAAACACGTCCTTGGGTCGACCCGGGGCTGTTACCAGTCGGGCTTCGGGCAGTTCGGACAAGGCGTCCGCCATCTCCTCAGACGCCGTGGCGTCATCGCGATCGGTGGGCCGTTGCATTCCCGAGGGGTCCTCCACCTGCTCATGGGGCTTGGAGGTCTGCACCATCCAGGCGCCAGGCTTCCTGTCGTCTTCGTTCTCTGACGGCTCGCGCACCAGCGGGGCGCGATCGAGATGTGCGCTGCGGGGACTCTTCTCGGGTGACCCATCCGGGGAATGGGGATCCTGCAGCGGTACTGGTGCGTCACGCGCGAGCGTACGCAGCTCTCCGGTCCAGAAGTCCTTGAACAACTGCCTGGCGCCGGGCGCTCCCGGCGCGGAGCGCCTGCGCAAGTCCCGGGCAATGTCGTACGCACGTTCCTGCGAGGTGGGGGTGCCGCACGGTGCGTCGTTCGCCGGGTCCCGGGAGAGGGTCTGACGGACAAAATGTTCCAGAGCAAGCCGGTAGGCCGGGAACGCTGCCAGTGGCGGACGTTGACGCAGGGCGGCTGACCGCATGGCGAGCACCGCCGCGCGGGTGCCTGGCAGGAGGCGGATCAGATCCACGTCGCCGGCCTGCGCTTCCAGCACAAGGTATACGCCGAGTTCAAGCGCATCGGCCAGACTGGGTCCATGGCTGGCGCTACCACGATGGGCCCGGGTGGCCTGCTGCAGCGCCGCCACGCGGTACCGGCCCAGCGGGTCCGCCATGCTGCAGTCTGTCATGCCGGCGGGCAACCAGATATGCATGCCATCGGTTGCGGGAAGCGCATCCGTGACAGCTGGGCCTTCGTCGCGCCGCAGCAGCTTGGTCAGGAAGGTGGCTGGCGCGGGCGGCTGGGCAATACGAATCGGGAAATTTCTACCGAAAACCGCGCATACCAGGATGTCAAGCCTGTGCACGATTTCCCGCAACGACATCCCAGGCGCAGACGCGGCTCCCTTTCGGTGCCTGTGCCAGAGCCGGCGTGCGTAATTGGTCGCATGCAGCGCCGCGTCGGCGATGACTTCTTCGGCTTCGGCCACCGGCGTCCCTCGCCCCTAGACGAACGTCGCGTCCACGAGGTCGTGCATGGCCCCCACCAGCGCGGGGTCATCGGACAGGGGCGAAACCACAGCCGCATAACATGCATCGCGCACGCTGATCCCGCTGGAGATAAGGCGGGCAGCAGCAATCAGCAAGCGTGTACTGGGGACTTCCGCAAGTCCTCGGTCCTGCAGGCCACGAAGCCGGTTGCCCAGCGAGACCAACGCATGCGCGATCGCGTGCTCGGCTCCACCCTCGCGCTTCACAATCGCCGTTTCCCGCTCGGCTGGGGGGAAGTTGAAGTCCAGTGCCACGAAGCGCTGGCGCGTGCTCGGCTTCATGTCCTTCATGAGCCGCTGGTAACCCGGGTTGTACGACACGACGAGTTGAAAGCCGGCAGCTGCGTCGATCTGCTCGCCGGTCCTGTCGATGGGAAGCATGCGCCGGTGGTCGGTCAGGGGATGCAGCACCACCACTGTGTCCTGACGCGCTTCGACCACCTCATCGAGGTAACACATCGCACCCTCACGCACCGCCCGTGTCAAAGGGCCGTCCTGCCACTGCGTCCCGTCGTGGCGAATCAGAAACCGCCCGATGAGGTCGCTGGCGCTGAGGTCGTCATGGCAGGATACGGTCACGAGCGGGCGCCCCAAACGCCATGCCATGTGCTCGACAAAACGGGTTTTCCCACAGCCTGTGGGTCCCTTGAGCATGACGGCCAGGTTACGGGAATGGCATTGTTCGAAGATGTCGATTTCGCGCCCGGTTGGCAGGTAAAAGGGTTCCGGACCCTCCCGCATACTCACCCTGTCCACCATTCACATCCCGGTGGCGACGACCGGCGCGCCTCGCAACGGCGTCTCGGCCTCTGGCGTGACCTCGAACCGCGGAGCGTAGCGGAAGAAGTCGATGATGAACAACGCAACGCCGGCCGTGAATACCGCGCCTGTGGCGATCAGCATCAGGAAATGCACCTGGATCTTGAGTTGTGCGTCAAGGTAGCCAAGACCCAGGATGCGCTCCAGATACACCTGACCGATGCCTGCGGTTGCGAAAGCCAGCGTCATGCCAAACATGCCCGTGAGCTGCAACCAGAAGGCCAGGAAGCCCATGCCCGTCCCGCTCTCGCGCCGGCCAGGGCACATGACCGGCAGCGCATAACTGATCATGGCCATGACAATCATCGCGTAGGCCCCATAAAACGCGGCATGGCCGTGCATGGCCGTGATGAGGGTGCCGTGCGTCCATTTGTTCACGCTCGGCCAGGTGTGCGCCAGTCCCAGCAGGCCAGCGCCAAACAGCGTGAAGACGGCGCTGCCCACGGTCCAATGCAGGGCCAGGGTGTTCGGGTGGGCAAGCCCGGAACGCCGCATGGCCGAATAGGCGTAGACGGCCATGCCAACCAGGGCGAGCGGCTCGAGGGCGCTGAAAATCCCGCCAATCGGAAGCCAGTAGCCCGGTACGCCAATCCAGTAATAGTGATGGGCGGTCCCCAGGATGCCGGCGATGAAAACCAGCCCCACGATGACATAGAGCCACTTCTCCATCACTTCGCGGTCCGCACCCGACAGGCGGATGAGCAGGTAGGCCATGAAGCCACCCTGAATCATTTCCCATACACCCTCCACCCACAGATGGATCGTCCACCAGCGGTAGAAGATGGAGACAACATAGTTCTTGTACTCGAACAACGCGGGGAAAAACAGCACGGCGGCAGACGCGATGCCCAGCACGAGCACCTCCTCTGTTGTCGTCAAACGGCCGGACTTGCGGATGGTCATTCCGATGTTGTAGAGGAACATGAGCATCACCACCACGATGACCAGCTTGTGTGGCAGGGGCTGCTCCAGCAACTTGTTGCCCGTACCGTAGCGGAACAGGTAGCCGATAACGGCGGTCACGCCCATCAGTACCCACAACACCAGCTGGACGTAGGCCAGCTTGACACTGTAGATCTCCGTGCGCGATTCATCGGGCACCATCCAGTAGGTGGCGCCCATGAAGCCGGTCAGGACCCACACGATGAGCAGGTTCGTATGGATGACTTTCGTGACATCGAACGGCAGGATGTAGAGCAAGGGGTCCGGCCCGAGGTACTTGGCTGCCGAGAGGAGGCCAAACACAATCTGCAAGCCGAACAGCACCATCGCCACCGCGAAGTACCAATAGGCAACGGACTGGGATTTGTATCGCATGGTGGGTCCTGGGCTTATTTGAGCGATGACAAATAGGCCGCGAGCTGGTCGATCTGCTCTGGTGTCAGGCTCTTGCCGTACGTGTCGGGCATGAAGGAGACCCCGTTGGCCGAGTACATCGCGCCGGATACGACATGCACGCTGGGCTCCCTGATCGCCTCATGGATGTAAGCCAGCGGGTCCTTCGCCTTTCCCTTGTACTCTGGCGACGCCAGGGTACGTATCGCGCGCTCAGCGACACCTGCCAACGATGGCCCAGCCATGTTGACGCCCTGCGCCACGGAGTGACAGGCGTTGCACGCCGGCGATGCCGAGCGGAAGAGACGTTCGCCCAACGCGATGGGGTTGTCGTCGCTGCTGACGGGTCGCGCGCCGGGCGGCGCCTGCTTGGCCTGCCCGGAAGCCTGGGTCTGTTGTGACGCGGTCATGTCCGTGTCTGGAATGGAAGCGCCGGTGACCAGCAGTGGTCGGGGCGGCCAGCCCTGATTGTCCACATTGCTGACCCACTCCAGGAAGGATATGAGATTGGTGATGTCGATATCGCTCAAATCCTGTTTGGGCATAAGCCGCCGGTGCCGCTGCTCATCGTAGAACTTGGAAGGGTCCCGCAGGTAGGCCTGAAGATACTGCTCGCCGCGCAGCTTTGTGATCTTGGTCAGGTCCGGCGCGTAATAGGCCCCCTCGCCGAACAGGGTGTGGCAGTTGATGCAATTGTTCTTGTGCCAGACATCCTTGCCTGCTACGACCTGCGGTGTCAGCTTGTCTTCATTGGTCAGCCTGGGGAACTGGCGGTGGCTGTCGAGCGTGAGGCCGAGAAACGCAACCGCAGCCACGGCTGTGCAAGCGATCGCAAAGAGCCGGGTCTGCCGCTTGTTCATGGCGCCGGCATCACGACGTCAAACACCGATACCCGCCCAGTACGTCACTGAGATGTAGAACGCGTACGCCACCGCGACCGCCATCAGGAGAACGATGGCGTGACTCGCCATTTTCAATGGTCCATGCATCGGAATTGCCTCACAACGGTTGGCGCAACGTCTTCCATGACGTGATTCTTGTTGGGCTCAACGCTTTTCAGGTTACGCCCCAAAGGCTGGACGGTCCGTTCGGTGGCGCACTTAACGGGCAAATGGAAAGCATCGAACCCGTTGTGTCGCGCCACGGAACCGGATGCTGGCTTCCTGGCGGCACCGCGGTGATGGTCCGAAACCTCGGCACGGCCCCACAACACCCGTGGCGCCGCTGCAGCAGCGGTGTCGCCCGCCACGGCCGACGACGAGCCCGCCGCCGGCTGATACGGATTCGCTTTCGCGCTTGCCAGGTCAACCGGCCGCTTTCGGCCCATTGCGGACGTTCGTTGTCCTTGGCCTGTTGTTGCACTGGCGTTGGCGCGCGTCGCGGCAGGCGGTACCCGGCGCAGGCTCATGCTGGGGCGGTCGGCACTGCGTGTCCGACTGCCCTGTGGTGTTGGCTCCGGCATCACAAGCGCTTCGCGCAATTGTGAGCCTCGCCGCAACCTTCGTTGTCGCCCGAGGGTCGGGCCGCAGAACTCACTACGCGCCCTGCGGGCGCTGCGTTCGGACAGCCGCGGCCAGAATGACAACGAAGTGCGCTGCGCGCACCGACCCTCGGGCTGTGCTCCTCGGCGCCCCAGAAATCGCCCGCACCGGGTACCGCCTGCCGCGCTGCTGGGCCTTCGGGTCTCGGGGTGTCGGGGCCCGGACTTCCCTGCAACGCGTTTTGACGCCTCAAGCTGGCGTGTCGGGTGGCTGCACCGGGCAGCTGGAAGTATTCGCGCATGCTGCAGAGTCACGCGTGCCAACTCTGGTGGTCGCGCCAGCCCCATGGTGTGCTCAAACGGCATCTGCGCGCGACTGCAAGCAGCACGGTGCGGACGCCCGGCGCGCTGGCCCGGGACGCGGAGTGGCGCCAGCGGCTTTTCCAACACAACGACCGACCGCAATGGGCCGAAAGTCGTCAGTCAAATCCCCACGATCGACGGCAAATCGGTATCCGGCGCTACCGCGTTCAGCCGTCCGCCGTTTCGTGCGGCGGCGTGTAGTACAAGGCATTGCTGCCAGTGGCCAACTGGATGCGCGTCAGTTCAGCCT
>JANMZX010000552.1:0-6001 GCA_031383745.1 Rhodoferax sp.
TTCCTGTTCGACCTGCCGCGTTACCACAAGCTGCTGGCGCTGGCCGACTGCGTGGTCAACATCGCGCCCGACCTGAAGACCAAACACGACATCCTGGGCAATGCCGTGCGGCTGCTGCAGGCGCTGGGCATCGGGCAACCCAAGGTGGCGATCGTCACCGCCGTGGAGACGGTCAACACAGCGATTCCCGCCACGCTCGACGCGCAGGCCCTGGTGCAGGCGGCCCGGGCCGGCGCGTGGCCCGGCGCCACGGTGGAAGGCCCGTTCGGTTTCGACAACGCCTTCTCGGCAGAGGCAGCCCGCATCAAGAAGATGGACTCGCAGGTCGCGGGTGATGCCGACCTGATGCTGATGCCCGACCTCAACGCCGGCAACATGCTCTACAAGAGCTTCAACTACGTGGGCGGCGGCGACTGCGCCGGGCTGGTGCTGGGCGCCACGGTGCCGATCGTGCTGACCTCGCGCGCCGACTCGGTGCAGTCGCGCATCGCCTCGGTGGCGCTGGCGGTGCTGTTCGCACAGGGGCAGGCACAGACAAGGTAGAGGCGGCTGGCCGACGCCGGCCGACAGGCTTCAGCGCGACGGCGGGCGGTAACGGTCGATCGCGGCCGACAGGTCCCCATACTCCTCGCACGTGCGGTTGCCACACAGGCGTTCGAGCTCCGCCAGATGCCGGCGGGCATCGGCGGGCTTGCCATCCATCAGATAGGCCTCTCCGATGTATTCGTGTGCGCCGCGATGCGCGGGGTCGAGGCGCAGCGCCAACCGGTAGTGCTCGATCGCCTTCGTCAGGTCTGGCTGCGTCTGCTTGCGATAGCTGTACCCCAGCAGGTTGTGCACGTCGGCGTTACCCGGTTCGTCGCGCGCCGCGTCCTGCAGGGCGGCGAGTGCCAGGGCCCAGTTCCCGGCCTGGATATCCATGCGCGCCTGACGCAACCGGTCCTGGATCGAGACGGCCGGCGGCCCCGGCAGGTCACGCGCCCGCGCTGGCGCGGCGGTTGCCAGAACCAGCGCCATCGACATGACGCACGACAACAACGGTAGAACAGATCGGATGGTCATGACGCAGGCCCTTTCCAGCGCAGCCCGTTGTCGACCGACAGCCCGGAAGTCGGGAGCGCAAGCAGCAGCATTCAAACACGGGGTCGCCAGGCAGGCGGTATCCGCGCGATTGGCCATCAAGACGAAGCGGATTTGTCATGCAACTGAAACATGGTTCAGCAATGCTCTGGGCCTTCCTTCTTCCCGCCTTCCCATCCTCCCCTCTTCACGGATTCTCCATGAACTCTGCGACCCCGCGCCCCGGCGACACCTTCAACAACGAAGATTCGAACACCTCCGACAACCCGCGTTTCGATGCCATCCTCGATGCCCGGTTGAGCCGCCGCCACATGCTGCGCGGTGGCGTGGGCGCGGCCACCGCGGTCGTGCTGGGTGCCGCCACCCTCACCGGCTGTGCCACCAGCGGTGCCATGACGGCACCCATGCACCCCGTCACGACGCTGGGGTTCACACCTGTTCCCAAGAGCCTGGCCGACACCGTGCTGGTGCCACCGGGCTACAAGGCCGAGGTGATCTATGCGCTGGGCGATCCGCTCACCGCGACGGCGGCGGCATTCAGGAACGACGGCACCGACGACGACTTCGACCAGCGTGCCGGCGACCACCACGACGGCATGGAATGGTTCAGCCTGGATGCCAGTGGCATGCCCTCGGCGACCGCCAGCACACGCGGCCTGATTGCCATGAACCACGAGGCGACGACGGACGAGAAGTTGTCCTCCTTTTTCATCCACGCCGATGGTGGTGGCTCGACCCTGCCCCGCCGTGCCGCCGAAGTGGACAAGGAACTGATGATCCACGGCCTGTCCGTGGTCGAAGTCGAAGCCCGCGGCGGCCGCTGGGGCTACAAGAAGGATTCGGCCTTCAACCGCCGAGTCACCACGATGTCCGACGCGGTGATCCACGGGCCGGCCCGCGGCAGCCCGCATCTCGTGACCAGGTTCAGCCAGGATGGAACGCGCTCCCGCGGCACCCTGAACAACTGCGGAACCGGCAAGACCCCCTGGGGCACCTATGCGTCCGGTGAGGAGAACTGGTTCGGCTACTTCTCGCGCGACGCGCGCGACAACGACCGGCGCGGGCGCAACGACAGTTCGGTCGTGGCACTCAACCGCTACGGGCGCGCCGCGGGCGCACCCAGCCGCCATGGCTGGGAGAGCGCCGGCAGCGACGATAAGTACGCACGCTGGAACAACGGCGCAATCGGCGCCAATGCGCGTGCGGACTACCGCAACGAGATGAACAGCTTCGGCTACATCGTAGAGATCGACCCCTATGACAAGACCCAACCGGTGCACAAACGCACCGCGCTCGGACGCATGGGCCACGAGAACGTGACCTTCGCCAAGCCGGTGGCAGGCCAACCGATCGTCGCCTACATGGGAGACGATTCACGCGGCGAGTACATCTACAAGTTCGTGTCCGACGCGCAATGGGAACCACGCGACGCCAACGCCGCCAACCGCCTGGCGGTGGGCAGCAAATACCTCGACAAGGGCACGCTGTTCGTGGCCAAGTTCCGCGACAACGGCAGCGGCGAGTGGATCGAGCTGTCGATGAATAACCCGATCGTGGCCGCCAATCCGGACTTCGCGTTCACCTCCGACGCCGATGTGGCCATCTTCACGCGGCTGGCCGCCGATGCGGTGGGGGCCACCAAGATGGACCGCCCGGAGTGGGCCGGCGTCAACCCGCGCAATGGCGAGGTCTACATCACGCTCACGAACAACACCAACCGCACCGTAGACGGTGAAGTCGCGGCAGATGCAGCCAACCCGCGTGTCTACCAGGACATGAAGGGCAGCCGTGCCAGCAATGGCAACGTGAACGGCCATATCATCCGATTGGCTGAAGCCACCCCCGCCAGCCCGACATTCAAGTGGGACATCTACGTGATGGCGTCGGAGGCCGGAGCGGACAAGTCGACGGTGAACCTGTCCAACCTCACCGACGTCAACGACCTGTCGTCGCCGGATGGGCTGGTGTTCAGCCCGGCCACCGGCATCTGCTGGATTGAAACCGACGATGGCGCCTACACCGATGTGACCAATTGCATGCTGTTGGCGGCCTTGCCCGGCCAGGTCGGCGACGGGGGACGCAAGACGCTGGCCTACAAGCGCGCCGACGGCAGCGAGAAGCGCGTCGACACCCATATGGGCAAGCCTCAGACCGAGGCCACGCTCAGGCGTTTTCTGGTCGGCCCCAAGGGCGCCGAGATCACCGGCTGGTGTGAAAGCCCGGACGGCCGGGCGATGTTCGTCAATATCCAGCATCCGGGGGAGAACACGAAGATGGCCGATGTCCGCGACCCGACCAAGTACGAAAGCCAGTGGCCGGCGAATGCCGGTTATGGCGCCGGCCGGCGCCCACGCTCCGCCACCATCGCGATCACCAGGCTGGATGGCGGGCTGATCGGCAGCTGAACGGGCGGCGGGCAAGGGTTCGCGCGCACGCGCGGGCCGAACTTGGATCGGTCCCGGCCGAAGTGCGCTGCAATCCGTGCGCGCGATCGGATCTTCGACCCGCGGCCTCGCGCTACCTGGCGTGCCCAGGCACTTTGCGTGCCATTGCACCAGCACGCATGTGACAGCGGCACTGGCGGCGGCGGTGCAAACTCGCAGCTCCCGGTCCAGTCCATCCATCCAGCCCACCAGGAGACACCTTCCATGATCCACGTCGTTGCCGCCATCACCGCCAAACCCGGCCAGCGCGCCGCCGTATTGCAGGCCTTCAAGGACAACGTCCCCGCCGTGCTGGCCGAGGCCGGATGCATCGAGTACGGCGCGGTGGTGGATATGCCGGACGGCCCGGGCTTCCAGGCCCGGCTGGGCGACGACGCATTTTTCGTGATCGAGAAGTGGGAGAGCATGGCGGCACTCGCAGCCCATGGCGCATCACCCCACATGGTCGCCTACGCAAAGAAGACGCGCGAGCTGGTGGCCAGCCGCGCAATCCATATCCTGACGGCCGCCTGAGGCGCGCGACCGGGGCTGCCGCGCCCAGCCATAATCGCCTGCAATCCGGAGCCGTCTTGCCAACCCCACCCGCCCCCGATCCCGCCCTGCCCGTCACCCTGGACCTGATGGGCCCGGACGACTTCAATGCCCTAGAGGACGAACTCGATGCGCTGCGCGCAACCGAGGACGAAACCCCCCAGTGGGAATTCTGCGAAGGATTTCTGGCGGCACTGGTGTGTTGCCGCAGGCCGATCGCCCCTGCGGAATACTGGCCCGTGCTGCTGGGTGATGCCTTCAACCCCATGCAGCACATGGAGTTCGTGCTGCGCTGGCACCGCCGCAGGGTCGAGGTGGAAACCGCCCTGGACGCGCCGGTGGAGACCATGGAAGACGAGCGCACCTACCAGCCCGAAGTGCTCGACATTCGGGGCGCGCTGCTGGCCGAGCCGGAACCAGTCAATGACCTGCGGCCAGCGGGCGACGAAGCCGGCGTGGCTCAGGACAATGCCTACCTGCCCGCCTTTGCGCAGGTCTGGGCATTGGGATTCATGTTTTTCGTGGAGAACTGGCCCGACGAATGGCGCCCGCCGCGCGACCGCGACGCCGCACAGATGCTGGAGGACGCGCTGGGCGCCATCGTGACCCTGACGGAAGACGACGAGGCGCCGCCCGCGTTGTCGATGTATGAAGAAGACGGCCCACCCAGCGTGAGCCAGCAGCGAATGGACGACTTTGGCGTCGCCATCTGGGCCGTCTACGACCTGCGCCAGCTGTGGCACAGCCTGGGCCCGCGCGTGGAACCCCTGCGCCAGGCCCCGAAGCCTGGCCGAAACGACCCGTGCCCCTGCGGCAGCGGCAAGAAGTTCAAGAAGTGCCACGGGGCGTAGCGGCAGTGGGGGACGGCATGGATACGGAGGCCGACTACATCGTCGTCGGTGCCGGCTCGGCGGGTTGTGTGCTCGCGGCGCGGCTCAGCGAAGACCCCGCCACGCGCGTGCTGCTGCTCGAGGCCGGGCCGCCCGACCGCTCGCTGTGGATCCACCTGCCCATCGGCTACGGCAAGACGATGTGGGACCCACACTACAACTGGTGCTTCCACACCGACCCGGACCCGAACATGAACGGGCGGCGCATCTACTGGCCACGCGGTAAGACCCTGGGCGGATCGAGCTCCATCAACGGCCTGATCTACATCCGCGGGCAACGCGAAGACTTCGACCATTGGCAGGCGCAGGGCAACCCGGGCTGGGGCTACGACGACGTGTTGCCCTACTTCATGCGCTCCGAGGCCAACCAGCGCGGGGCCAGTGCCTTCCACGGCGGCGACGGGCCCCTGCATGTGTCGGACATCGGCGCGCCCAACGAATTGATCGAAGCCTTCATCGCCGGCGCGGGCGAAAACGCGGTGCCACGCACGGAGGATTTCAACGGTGCACAACAGGAAGGGGCCGGCTACTACCAGCTCACGACGCACCGCGGCTGGCGCTGCAGCGCGGCCAGGGCCTACCTCGCACCGGCGCGCCGGCGGGTCAACCTGCAGGTGCAGACCGGCGCACACGCCACCGGCTTGCTGATGGACGGCCGGCGCGTGGTCGGCGTCCGGTACCTGCAGGACGGCTTGGCCCGGACGGCGCACTGCCGCAGCGAGGTGTTGCTGTGCGCCGGCGCGATCCAGTCGCCGCAGTTGCTGCAGCTCGCGGGCATCGGCCCCGCGGCGCTGCTGCAGGCGCGTGGCATCCCGGTACGCCACGCCCTCGCTGGTGTCGGCGAGAACCTTCAGGACCATCTTCAGCTGCCCGAACCAGGAGTTGAGCTGGTCGTTGGTGGTGATGGGTTTGCTGCACTCGTAGATCAGCCGGATCTGCAGATGGTCCTGCAGGTTCTCGCCGACACCCGCGAGGGCGTGGCGTACCGGGATGCCACGCGACTGCAGCAGCGCCGCGGGGCCGATGCCCGCGAGCTGCAGCAACTGCGGCGACTGG
>JANMZX010000729.1:0-2491 GCA_031383745.1 Rhodoferax sp.
CGCGTTTCCCGCTCGACTTTTCCGATCGCATCTACACCCTGCGCCAGCATGTGGACTACGTGCGGGGCCGCCTTGCCGACTGAACGCCGGGGGCCGTTTTTGCCGCGATACAATGCGCTCGTCAGGAGAGAGTCTTCCCCCGCTGGGAATACCGCCGAAGGCGCAGTACCTGCTGATTCCGGCAGGTTGAACGCTCAGGCAAAAGGACTGGCAACCGCTGCGGGCCCGTGATGGCCCCGGCGTACCCCACTGGAGAGAGGCTGCAGCAGCTGCAGCCCACCGAAGGAGCAAACCCCACGCGGAACCAGCCGGTTGCCGCCTCTGGTGTGAATCTCTCAGGTACCACGGACAGCGGGGGCAGCCCATGGCGATAGGCCATGGTTTATTTGCCCCTTGGAGAGATCCCTTGTCCGACTCACCCCCACCCCTGATGCACACACCGTTGCACGCCCTGCACCTCGAACTCGGCGCCCGCATGGTCCCGTTCGCCGGTTATTCGATGCCGGTGCAATACCCGGCCGGCGTGCTCGCTGAACACCTGCACACGCGCAGCGGCGCCGGCCTGTTCGACGTCTCGCACATGGGCCAGCTGCGCCTGGTCGGGCCGGATGCAGCAGCCGCCTTCGAGACCCTGATGCCGGTCGATGTGATCGACCTGCCGGTGGGCAAGCAGCGTTACGGACTGCTGCTCAATCAGGCCGGCGGCATCCTGGACGACCTGATGTTCGTGAACCGCAATTACGCAGATGGCGGCGACCTCTTCGTGATCGTCAACGGCGCCTGCAAGGTCGCCGACATCGCCCATATCCAGGCCACCATCGGCCATCGCTGCAGCGTGATCCCCTGTCCCGAGCGCGCGCTGCTCGCGCTGCAGGGCCCGCTGGCCGTCACCGCGATGGAACGCCTGTGCCCCGGCGTCGGCCGGCTCGTGTTCATGACTGGTGGCCGGTTCCAGCTGCGCTGCGGCAACCAGTTCGTCGACGCGTTCGTTACCCGTAGCGGCTACACCGGCGAGGACGGGTTCGAGATCTCGGTGCACGCCGACCATGCAGAGACTCTGGCGCGCAGCCTGCTGGCGCAGGCCGAAGTGCGGCCCATCGGGCTGGGCGCGCGCAACTCGCTGCGGCTGGAGGCTGGCCTGTGCCTGTACGGCAACGACCTGGACACCACCACCACCCCGGTCGAGGCCAACCTGCTGTGGGCCCTGCAGAAGGTGCGCCGCGCCGGCGGCGCGCGCGCCGGTGGCTTCCCCGGCGCCGACATCGTGCTGGCGCAACTGGCCGGCGGCGACGCCGCACCGGCACGGCGCCGCGTCGGCCTGCGGGCGCTGGAGCGCATCCCGGTGCGTGACCACACCGCGTTGCAGACCGCCGACGGCCAAGCGGCAGGCGAGGTCACCAGCGGAGTGCTCGGGCCCAGCGTCAACCAGCCGGTGGCCATGGCTTACGTCGCAGCGGCCCACGCGACCATCGGCACCCGGCTCGACGCCATCGTGCGCGGCAAGCCGGTGCCGATGGAAGTCGTCTCCATGCCGTTCACGCCCAACCGCTATTTCCGCGGCTGAGTCCCCCTTCACCATCCCTTCTTCATTTCTTTCACACCAGGAGAACAACTATGGCTATCAAGTACACCGAAGACCATGAATGGCTCGACGTGCAGGGCGGCAGCGCCACCGTGGGCATCACCCACCACGCGCAGGACGCGCTGGGCGACGTGGTGTTCGTCGACCTGCCCGAAGTCGGCAAGACTTTCGCCGCCAAAGAGATCGCCGGCGTCGTCGAATCCGTCAAGGCGGCGGCCGACGTCTACATGCCGGTCAGCGGCGAGGTGACCGAGGTCAACGAGGCGCTGCGCGCCGACCCGTCGCTCGCCAACTCCGATCCGCTGGGCGCCGGCTGGTTCTTCAAGGTCAAGCTGTCCGACCCGTCGCAGCTCGACGCGCTGATGGACGAGGCCGCGTACAGCGGCTTCACCGCCAGCGCCTGACACGCCGAGCCCCGGGGCTGCGCCCCGCCCACTCCCACCAGCAAGTGAGACCCCCATGTTGAACCCCTCCGACAGCTCCCTGCGCGCGCTCGAGAACCCGAGCGAATTCATTGCCCGGCACATCGGCATCAGCCCGGCCGACGAAACCCACATGCTCGGCGTGGTGGGCGCCGCGTCGCGGCGCGCGCTGATCGAAGGCATCGTGCCGCGGTCGATCGCACGCCGCACGGCCATGGCCATACCGGCAGCGATCACCGAGGCGGCGGCGCTGGCCGAGATCCGGGCGATCGCAGCGAAGAACCAGGTGTTCAAGAGCTTGATCGGCCAGGGTTATTACGGCACCCACACCCCCGGTGTGATCCTGCGCAACATCCTGGAGAACCCGGCCTGGTACACCGCCTACACGCCCTACCAGGCCGAGATCTCTCAGGGGCGGTTGGAGGCGCTGATCAACTTCCAGACGATGGTGTGCGACCTCACCGCCATGCCGATCGCCAACGCGTCG
>JANMZX010000568.1:0-4513 GCA_031383745.1 Rhodoferax sp.
TGCATCATTGTCGGCATGTTGGCACGGTTTCTTGACAGCGATGTTACAAAAAAAGCCGCCGGGTCAAGGCCTGCGAAGGTCGACCGTCGTCACTTTGGGGGATGCGGTGGCACACCGCCGGTCCTGGCAGACGCCAGCCACCGTCAGCATGCCGTCACCGATGGCGATATCGCCGGCCGACTGCTCCAGGCTGCCCATGTCCTGTTTGAGGATGGCAGCCTTGACGGTCGCGTCGAAGAGTTTGAAGTACTCGGATGCAAAGTCTTCGCGGCTGACGAAATAGAACCGGCCGGGGCCGGAATTCACCCGCAGCGGAAACAGCACGAAGTTGGCAACCTGCTGCGGGTTGTTGGCCTTGACAGCCGCCTGCAGGCCGGTGGCGAACTGGCGCACCGATTCGGCGGTCAATTCGTAGGGTCGCGGCTGCGGTTGGGCGGCTGTGGGCACACCTGCCAGTAGCAGACAGGCCATGGAAGTGGACACCATGCGCCGGATACGAAGTAGCGGCAAGGGTGATGTGGCGCGGCCAGACCTTATGCCGTGGTGGAGTTTCATGGGGGCATTGTGTGGCAACTGGCTGCCGTAAGCCATAGCGGGGTCGCTGGTCGGCCCGGTGGCGTTGGTTCAATCAACCGGATGCTCGTACGGCAAGGCGCGGATCCACACAGGATGTCACAGTGCGGCGAGGTGGGCAAGGCGCGTCGGGGTACGCATTGTGCAGCCCCAGCAGAGTCTGCGTCTGGCGACTTGGCCGTGGACGGACGGTTGACAGTGGCGTTTACCGACGCTCCGACCGGAACCATCGTGGCGCTCAGCCACTTTACGTGTCTCTATGCGTTCAATGCGCTGGCGGAACTGAGACGCCTTCATTACTGCGGCGGCGCCGGACTATGGCGACGCCAATCAAACCAAGGCCTGCCAGCAGCAGTGCATAGGTTTCGGGTTCTGGCACGGCCGCTGCCGTGGAGATGCTGATGTCATCAAAGGCAGCGAAGAAGTGGCCAGATACCGCCTGGGTCGTGAACATGCCCAAGGTGAGTGTGTGTGCGCCTGCCGCGACGCCAGGCAAGGAAAATGTCCGTTGTTCAAACCCGGTTGGCGCAAAAGTCCGCGCCAGCGACACACCATCAACCAGCACGTCATAGGAAATCGTGCACCCGGAACATGGCGTGCTCCGCGCCCAGAGATCCAGGGTATAGGTAGCGCTGACCGGCGCTGTAAATTCGTGTGATGCGCGGACAAACAGGTTGCTACCCGACTGCGGCGGCACTTCCAGAAACGTTTCAAGCCCGAACAACCCGGTGTGGCTCTTGGCGCTGGCAATAACCGAGGTTGTTCCAGCAAAGTTGGTGGACTTGGTCCAGCTCGATGCCGAGCCGCTTTCAAACGTGTCCGAGAACACGGTTGTTGTCGCCTGTGCGGTGGGTGTTGCTGCCAGTGCCGCACTTGCGATCACGGCCCAGAAGCGCCTGGCGGGCAACGCGGACAATATCCGCCAGGCGCAACCCAATATTGAATTCCCGGCGTCGCCCATGAAGACCGTTGGCGAATTCTGTTGACCGTCTTGCTGGATGTTCATGGTGGAGTCCATTCAAAGTCAAAAGCGTTGCCAATCCGTTGTCGTGATGGATCATGATAACAACGCAAGGATATTGGCCAATAGCACGTTTGGACTAGTGTTTGTTGTCGCCGCCCCCTGATTCACCCACGGTGTGAACCGCTCCGGATTTAGAGGAGGCTGCTTCAATTGAGGGAATGGAGCCATCATGAGAAGGACCCCGAAGTTTTCCCCCGAGCACCCCGCGGTGACCGGACGGGACAATGGCCAGGGGCAAGGCCGTCCACACGATCATGACCAGCACGGCCAGCGCCAGCAGCAGCTTGAGCTGACCCCATTTCAGACGTTGCAGGAAGCTTGTGTATTGCGCGGGTTGATCGATCATGCAGAGTCATGAACGCGGCGCCTGACCGGCCTCGAACGAACAGGCCCACACAGGCCAGTCCGCCGAGCAGCAGGGAGAACTGGCCGGGCTCCGGCACGGGAGCGAGCAACATCATCCCCGGCCCGTAGGACGTCGCAAAGGTCGAATCGCCGGCCACACCGAAGAACCGGTCGAGTCGGCTCTGCGAGTCGTAGACGATGTAGAACGAGTCGGTGTGGCCGGGATTGGAACGGCAGAACCCGGGGCCGCAGTCGTCGCCCACTCCGAGCAGGCGCAGCTGCCGGCTCACGTCGAATTGCAGGAATCCGACATCCACATCCAATACGCCATAGGTCCTTCCGCGCATCGAGAATCCTCGACGAAATTGGCTGGAGTCAGTTGGTCCGCACTACACGAACCTATGCACGTGCGCGAGGCGTGTAGGTCAGCCGTTGACAAACGGCTTGAGGTGCTTGTCCACGAAATGATTGGGACGCCAGCCTTTCGCGAACTTGTCGATCAGAAATGCGTCGGCCAAACCGAATGCTGTTCCTGCCCCCTGCAATAGAGAATCAGCAATGGTTCCCAGGGCGAATCGAATCATCTTGCTTGGCAAATTCCCGACCCACCCCACGCGACTCGCCTCCTTGAAATACTCGGCCACCACTGAACTGTCGGGATGGATATTGCTGGCCCAGTCTTGGAACAGCCTACCCTTTTCCATCAGTTTGAGAAACTCTTCAAACGAGCGCTCACCACTGTCAATGACTTCCTTTAGCGCCCGACCTTCGTTGACTATTACTTGCTGAAACTGGCTTATTTCGCCCGAATGGATCGCGGACCTGCGTATCAGTTCGTCGCACCGCAGGTGCAGCAAGCTCGTCCCAACCAGCGAAGTTCTGAAGTCACTCCCATAGTGCGCGGCGACAAGCATGTCAGACCGAGCCGTCAGTATTAGTGTCAGCAAATCGGCAACAGATACTGGGCCAAGTGGAATCGCTAGTCGAGCCCGAGCATCATTGGTTTGCTGCAGGACCAAGCTGAGGTTTGAGAAGACTGTGAATCCAGCATGAGTCGGCTGAACCTCCAATGCCAGTGGGCTCGATAGCCCCGTAAATCCTGGAGTGAATTTAAGAGTAATCGCGATGGCTTCAGTGAGATAGTTTTTGTCATATAAATCCGCTGTTGCTGCTTCAACGAGCGAAATTGATTTTCCGCCAAGGAAGTCAGTATTCGACAACCGCTTGACCGGAACTACATCCAGAAACTGGTCTGCCAGTTTTCTAGCCAATCGCCCCGAGTATTTTTTCGCGTGTCTCAGACCTTCCTCAATTTCGTCACGCGTCGTGTACTTTGGGGATGGCTTCTCCTGCCTGCCTGCCATCTCAATGGTCGTGAAATGATGATGCGCGAGTGCGCCAATTTGCTGCGTTTGGGTAGCAATTTGGTCACGGCAATAGACTGCCGACACCTTCTTTGTTTGGAGTAGAGACGTGAGTTGTTCAATCCCGATGGCTGGGACGAGCGTGAAGAGGGACGACCGGTCTAGAACTAAATGTACGTGGCGGTAAAACAGCATTGCTTCCGCCAAGTCGCCGATTGTTGGATGCTGACCGTCTTCGGACCGGCGCAGAACAATTCTTTCAAACATGTCGGCGCGGCCTCCTTTTTTGCAAATCGCCTTACATCCGCCGTTACATCGATCCAAAGAAAAAGGGTTTGCTGCATTTTTCATAGCAGCAAACCCTTATGTACGTTGGTGCCGGAGAGATGAATCGAACACCCGACCTTCTCATTACGAATGAGCTGCTCTACCGACTGAGCTACACCGGCAACGGGGCGGATTATAGCCCGGCGTGGTAGCGGGTAATCCGCTCCACCTCGTTGCGGCTGCCCAGCACCACACCCACGCGCTGGTGCAGTTGGGTGGGGGTGATGTCCAGGATGCGCTGGCGACCGTCGGTGGCGGCGCCGCCGGCCTGCTCCACCAGCCAGGCCATCGGGTTGGCCTCGTACATCAGGCGCAACTTGCCGGGCTTGCCGGGTTCGCGTTTGTCCCAGGGGTAGAGGAACACGCCGCCGCGGGTCAGGATGCGGTGCACGTCGGCCACCATGCTGGCCACCCAGCGCATGTTGAAGTCCTTGCCGCGCACACCGGTGGTGCCGGCCAGGCATTCGTCCACATACTGCCGCACCGGGGTGTCCCAGTGGCGCATGTTGCTCATGTTGATGGCGAATTCCTTGGTGTCGGGCGGGATCTGCACGTGCTCCTGGGTCAGCACGAACGATCCCTGCTCGCGGTCCAGCGTGAACATGGCGACACCGTCACCGACCGTCAGCACCAGTGTGGTCTGCGGCCCGTAGACGCAGTAACCCGCCGCCACTTGATGCCTGCCGGCCTGCAGGAAGTCGTTTTCCGACACGCCCGCCGAGGCATCCGTCTTGCGCAGGACGCTGAAGATGGTGCCGATGCTGACGTTGACGTCGACGTTGCTGGAGCCGTCCAGCGGGTCGAACAGCAACAGGTACTCACCCTGCGGGTAGCGGTTGGGCACCACGTAGATGCCGTCCATCTCCTCGCTGGCCATCGC
>JANMZX010000584.1:0-3205 GCA_031383745.1 Rhodoferax sp.
CCCGGCATGGCCTTTGTGCTGGTGCAGCACCTGGCGCCAGACCACAAGAGCATCCTGACCGAAATCATCCAGCGCTACACCCGCATGCAGGTGTTCGAGGTCGAAGACGGCATGGAGGTGCAACCCAATTGCGCCTACATCATTCCGCCGAATCGCGACATGGCGTTTTTGAACGGCACGCTGCAATTGCTGGAGCCTGCGGAGCCGCGTGGCCAGCGCCTGCCGATCGATTTCTTCTTCCGCTCCCTGGCCCGCGACCAGCGCGAGCGCGCGATCTGTGTGGTGCTCTCGGGCACCGGCAGCGACGGCACGCTGGGTTTGCGGGCCATCAAGGGCGAAGGCGGCATGGCGATGGCCCAGAGCACCGACACGACCGAGTTCAGCGGCATGCCGGACAGCGCCATCGCCACCGGGCTGGTGGACTACGAACTGCCACCGTCGGAGATGCCGGCCCAGCTGATCGCCTACGCTGCACATGCCTTCGGCGCGCTGTCCCGGCAAACCTCCGGTGTGGCACCCAGGACCGAAAGCGCGCTGAAGAAGATTTTTACCCTGCTTCGGGCCCAGGTCGGCCACGATTTTTCGCAGTACAAGCCCAAGACCATCCAGCGGCGCATCGAGCGGCGCATGGCGGTGCACCAGATCGATGCGATCGAGTCCTACGTCAAATACCTGCAACAGACACCGGTCGAGATCGAGGCGCTGTTCCGCGACCTGTTGATCGGCGTGACCAACTTTTTCCGCGATCCGGCAGCCTTTCTGGCGCTGGAGCAACTCGCCATACCCGCGATTTTCAAGGGCAAGCCCGCGGGTGAGCCCGTCCGCGTCTGGTGCACGGGATGCTCCAGCGGCGAAGAGGCGTACTCCATCGCCATGCTGTTGCAGGAGCGCATGGAGGTGCTGAAACAAACCTACCAGGTGCAGGTTTTCGCCACCGACATCGACAGCCACGCCATTGCCAGTGCCCGTGCCGGCCTCTATCCAGCCAGCATTGCGCCCGATATTTCGCCCGAGCGGCTGGCCCGGTTTTTCACCCCCGAGGCCGATGGAAGCGCCTACCGCATCCACAAGGGCATCCGCGACATGCTGGTGTTCTCGGAGCAGGACCTGATCAAGGACCCGCCCTTTTCCAGGCTCGACCTGATCAGCTGTCGCAACCTGTTGATCTACATGGGCGGGGAGCTGCAAAAGAGGCTGATGCCCCTGTTTCACTACACGCTGAACCCGGGTGGCATGCTTTTTCTCGGCACCTCGGAGACGGTGGGCGATTCCGCCCATCTGTTCAGCGCGCTGGACCCGAAAGCCAAGCTGTACCAGCGCAAGCAGGGCTTCGATGGCGCGCCACGCCCGGCCCAGAGCCGGTTTCAACCGCTCCACGTGGCGGCCGATGCAGTGCTCCCGCATGCTGCCGGCAAACCCGCACGTGCCGGGAGGCAGTCTTTGCGCGAGTTGACCGAGCAGGCACTGTTGAAGCAGATCGGCCCCTCGGGCGTGCTCGTCAACGGCCAGGGTGACATCTTCTACCTGCACGGGCGTACCGGCATGTACCTGGAGCCGGCACCGGGCGAAGCCCGCATCAACAACATCCTGAAAATGGCGCGCGAAGGATTGCGGCGCGAGCTGGCCACTGCACTGCACAAGGTGGTGGGCAACGGCGAAGTGGCGCGCGCGCGCGGGCTGCGCGTCAAAACCAATGGCCACTTCAGCACCGTCCATCTGAGCGTGAGCCCGGTGACCGGGCGCACCCACGAAACCGTGGAAACACCGCTGTACCTGGTAGTTTTGGAAGAAGCGCCGATTCAGAGCCCGCCGGGTGGGCCGGCGACGGGCCACGAGCCGGACGGCGCGACCGTGCCGGGCGCGCCATTGCACGAGGGGGCCTTCGACCAGGCCAGTGCGAGCGCAACGATCGCCGGGCTGAACGACGAACTCCGGGCCAACGAAGAATACCTGCAGGCCGCCAACGAGGAACTGGAAACCTCCAACGAAGAACTCAAGTCGTCGAATGAAGAAATGCAGTCGGTCAACGAAGAGCTGCAGTCGACCAACGAGGAGCTGGAGACCTCCAAGGAGGAAATGCAATCCATCAACGAGGAGCTGTCCACCGTCAATGCCGAACTGCAGGTGAAGGTGGCCGATCTGTCGCGCGCCAGCAATGACATGAACAACCTGATGTCGAGCACCGGGATCGGCACTGTTTTTGTAGACCACCAGCTGCGCATCCTGCGTTTCACGCCCGCCGCGACCCGCATCATCAACCTGATTCCGAGCGATGTGGGCCGTCCGGTGGCCCATACCGTCTCCAATCTGGTGGGTCACGACACGCTGGTAGCAGACGCGAAAGGGGTGCTCGACACCCTGATTCCCAAGGACGTGGTCGTGCAGACGACCGAAGGCGCCTGGTACACCATGCGTATCCAGCCCTACCGCACGCTCGACAACGTGATCGAGGGCGCGGTCATCACCTTTGTCGACATCACGGAGGTCGTGCGCACGCGGGACGCGCTGCGCAAGGCCAACGAGATGCTGCGCCTCGCCGTGGTGGTGCGCGACGCGCACGACGCCATCACGGTGCAGGACCTGGACGGCCGCATCCTGGCCTGGAACCCGGGTGCAGCCAGGATGTATGGCTGGAGCGAAGCCGAGGCATTGGCGATGAACGTGCGAGACCGGATCCCGCGGGAACTGCGCGAGAAGGAGCTGGCCCAGGTGCACCAACTCAGCCAGGCCGAAGTGCTGGAGCCGTACCGCACCCGCAGGGTCGCCAAGGATGGCCGTGTGATGGAGGTGTCGATGACTTCCACGGCCTTGGTCAACGAGACCGGGCAGATGTATGCGATCGCGACCACGGAAAGGGCCAGGGTCTCCAGGGCTGGTCCCGCGACCGGAGTGCGCGATGGCCCGCATGGCTAAGCCGCCAGGCGCTGGGGTACCCAAGGCTGGCGCCATACGATCCGGCCGGGGGTGGACTGCCACGCAGCTGCGCCAGCAGGCGGAAGTGTTGGCCCTGAAAACCGCAGCCGTTTCGCGCGACAACGACAAGGTGTTGACGCCCGAAAACACCCACCTGATGCTGCACGAGCTGCACGTGCACCAGATCGAGCTGGAGATGCAGAACGAGGAGCTGCGCCGGACCCAGGTGGCATTGGAGGCGGCGCGCCAGCGCTACTTTGATCTCTACGATCTGGCGCCGGTGGGTTATTGC
>JANMZX010000605.1:0-1639 GCA_031383745.1 Rhodoferax sp.
TGCGGCAGACAGCGCCTGTTTCAGCCGATCGAGCAGCAGGCGCCGGTTGGGCAGCCGGGTGAGCGGGTCATGGAAGGCGAGATGGACCAGCTGGCGCTCGGTGGACCGGATCGCCGTCAGATCCGAGATCGTGTGCACGAAGTGCACCGGCAGCCCGTGTTCGTTGCGCACCGCGCAGATCGGTTGCAGCACATTGAAGATGCGCCCGTCCTTCGCCTTGCACAGGGCCTCGCTGGACCAGAAGCCCTGCTCGGTACGGGCGATCTCCAGGTAGCTGGGGTCGCCGCCCGGCTGCACCAGCAGGAACTCGGCCGGCGACAGGCCCATGACTTCGGCCTCTTCATAACCGGCGAGCCTGGTGAAGGCCGGGTTCACCGAATTCAACAGCCCCGTTGCATCCAGGATCATGATGCCCTCGGCAATGGTGGTGAACACCACGCTGGCCTGGCGCAGCCGCACTTCCATCAGTTTGCGTGAGGTGATGTCGCGCAGCGCGCCGACGACCACCTGGTGGTTCGCCCCGCTGTTTCTGAGGTTGCCGTGCATCTCCAGCCAGGCGTAGTCGCCATCGGCGCGTGCCGCGCGAAAGGTGCAGGTGAAAAACCCCGGGGTGGCCAGGCGCGAAGTGAACAAGGCCCTGTCATCCGGGTGGATGCGCGCGATCATGCTGTGCAGCCCCGCTGAAAACGGATGCAAGGCGCCGCCCCAGATCGCGTCGAAGCGGCTGTCGCCCTGTACCTGGTCGATGCTGGATTCCCATTCCCAGGTACCCATCTGCGCCGAGGCCAATACCATGGTCAGCCGCTCCTCGGAACGCACCAACGACATCTCCGTGTCATGGCGCGAGCGGGCGACCTGCAGCACCGCATACAGCTCCTTGGACAGGAACGGCTTGGTCAGATAACCGAAGGGCTTGCACGCGGCCGCCCGGTTGACCGTCTGCTCGTCGGCAAACGCGGTCAGGAAGATGACCGGCAACTTCCAACGCTCGTAGATCATCTTGCACGCGTCGATGCCGTCGCCGGCGCCCTGCAGATGGATATCCATGAACACCAGGCTCGGGCTGAACTGCTCCACCGCCTCGATCGCCGACTTGAAACTCGTGCGTATCGAGACCACCTCATGGCCCATCGCCTGCAGCGTCTGCTTCAGGTCCAGCGCCACGACGGGCTCGTCTTCCACCACCAGAATGCGCTCATTGGTCATCGGTTTCCTCCCTTTTTACTGGGTCGAGTGCTACGGTGAACCTGGAGCCGGCCGACGACGACTCCGTATGCAAGACCCCTCCCAACTGGTCGACGAACATCGGGATCAGCTGGGTGCCCAGGCCGGCGCCACTGTCCCAGGAGAAATCCGGCGGCAGGCCGCAGCCGTTGTCGCTCACCGACAGGTGCAGACGGCCGGCTGCATCGAGCCGCATCCGGACGTCGATGCGGCCGTGGCCGGTTTCCTTGAACGCGTGTTTCAGTGCGTTGCTGATCAGTTCGTTGATGATCAAGGCACAGGGGATGGTACGGTGGATGTCGAGCGTGACCTTTTCGCCGGCGCCGGAAAAAGACAGCCCAATACCCGACCCCGGCCCCTCGTAGGTGCCCTTCATGAGCACCACCAGACGGCCGATGTAGTCCGACAGGTCCAC
>JANMZX010000651.1:0-17897 GCA_031383745.1 Rhodoferax sp.
GCGTTGGTGGCGATCACCTCCTGGCGCTCGTCGCGCCCGCCATCGCGCGAATCCAGGTTGTAGCGGTGCGCCAGCGTGATCGCCGCCGGCCCGATGAACTGTGGCTGCAGCGCGTACTCGGGGCAGGCGGCATAACACAGCATGCAGTTGATGCACATCGAGAACCCCCGGTACTTCATCAGCTGCGCCGGCGTCTGCAGGTATTCGCCCTGCTCCACCGTCCTGGGCTCCTTGGGGATCAGATACGGCTTGACCCGCTTGAGCTTGTCGATGAAATCGTCGGCCACCGTGACCAGGTCGCGCTCGATGGGAAAGTTGGCCAGCGGCTCGACCCGGATCACGCCCTGGTAGCTGCGCAGGAAGGCATGGCACGACAGCTTGGGTTCGCCGTTGATCATCATGCCGCAGCTGCCACACACCGCCATGTGGCAGGACCAGCGGTACGACAGCGTAGGGTCGATGCTCTCCTTGATCGCGTTGAGCGCATCGAGCACCACCCACTCCTCCTTGCACAGCACCTCGTAGTGCTGGAAATGCGGCTCGGTATCCACCTCGGGGTTGTAGCGCAGCACCTCCAGCTGCACCATGCGCTCCTGCATCATGTGTGGGCTCCCGAATAGTCGCGCACCCCGGGCGGGGACTTGGTGATCACCACATCGAGGTAATCGACCGTCGGCATGGCCTGCCCCTGGAAATGCACCATGCTGTGGCGCAGGTAGTGCTGGTCGTCGCGTTCGACAAAATCGAGCCGTTGGTGCGCGCCGCGCGACTCCTTGCGCGCCAGCGCGCCCACCGTCAGGGCCGAGGCGCACTCCAGCATCGAGCCCAGTTCCAGCACCTGGAACAGGTCGGTGTTGAACACGTTGCTCTTGTCGTTGAGCACCACGTTGCGGTAGCGCTGGCGCAGTTCCTGGATCTTGTCGACGGCCTCCTGCAGGCCGGCCTCGGTGCGGTAGATGCCGGCGTTCTTTTCCATGGTGTCCATCATTTTCTTGCGCAGGCCGGACATGGATTCGGTGCCGTCGGTGCGCGAGAACAAGGCACGGATGCGCGCCTGCGATTCCTTGGCCTGCGCCTCCAGTGCCGCCGCATTGGCCGCTGGCAGGCCCTGGAGGTGGGCGATGGCGGACATGGCGGCGGATTTGCCGAACACCAGCAGTTCCACCAGCGAGTTCGACCCGAGCCGGTTCGCGCCGTTGAGGCTGACACAGGCGCATTCGCCGGCCGCGAACAGGCCCGGCAGCGTGGTGGCGGCCTGGGTGTTGGTGGAGATTCCGCCCATCATGTAGTGCACCACCGGGCGGATCGGCACGGCGTCGGTCACGATGTCCACGCCCAGGTAGGCTATCGCCAGCTCGCGCACCAGCGGCAGGCGTTCGTTGATGTACTTTTCGCCCAGGTGGCGCATATCGAGCATCACGCACTCGCCCCACTGGGTGCTCACGGTGTTGCCCTTTTGCAGCTCGTGCCAGTAGGCCTGGCTGACCCGGTCGCGCGGGCCCAGCTCCATCGTCTTGAGCTGCGGCTTGCCCAGCGGCGTCTCCGGGCCCATGCCGTAATCCTGCAGGTAACGCCGCCCGTTCTTGTTCACCAGCACGCCGCCCTCGCCCCGGCAGGCTTCGGTCAGCAGGCTGCCGGTGTTGGGCAGCCCGGTGGGGTGGTACTGCACGAACTCCATGTCCTTGAGCGGCACGCCGGCCCGGTAGGCCATGGCCATGCCGTCGCCGGTCTTGATGGCCCCATTGGTGCTGAACGGGAAGATGCGCCCCGCCCCGCCGCCGGCGATGATGACCGCGCCGGCATTGAACTGTTTCACCATGCCGCTGCGCATTTCCATCGCGGTAAGACCCTGGCAGCGGCCATCGTTCACCAGCAGGTCGAGCGCGTAATACTCGTCGAAGCGGGTGATGGACGGGAACTGCAACGTGGTCTGGAACAGCGTGTGCAGGATGTGGAAACCCGACTTGTCGGCCGCGAACCAGGTGCGCTGCTTCTTCATGCCACCAAATGGCCGCACTGCCACCGAGCCGTCAGGTTCGCGGTTCCAGGGGCAGCCCCAATGCTCCAGCTGGGTCAGCTCCTTGGGAGCCTCGCGCACGAAATATTCGACGCAGTCCTGGTCCGACAACCAGTCGCCGCCGCCCACCGTGTCGTCGAAATGCATGTCGAAGCTGTCGTCGGGCTTGACCACGCCGGCCGCACCGCCCTCGGCCGCGCAGGTGTGGCTGCGCATCGGGTAGACCTTGGAGATCAGCGCGATGCGCAGTGTCGGGTCGCTTTGCGCCAGCGCGATGGCGGCGCGCAGGCCAGCGCCGCCAGCCCCGACGATGGCGACGTCGGTGGTGATCAGTTCCATGGGGGCCTTTCAGTTGTCGCGGTCATCATCAACAGCCCGTGGACGGTGTCATGGCTTCAGCCGCCGGTGAAGAAACCGATGCCGACCAGCGTCAGCAGGCACAGGCCCGCCACGATCAGCACGAAGCCCAGCACTTTGGAGGCCGCCAGCTTGCCGGCGGATGGCGCGTCGACCAGGTAGTTGCCGAGTTCACCGCTGTCCACCAGGCGCTGGTATTCCTTGGCATGGTCACGCATGAACTCCTCCAGCGAGAAGCTGCCGGTGAACATCACCACCTCCAGCGGGAACTTGTCCGGGCGGAAGTGGTTGTTGAAAAAGTGCACGGTGAACAGGAACACCACCGCCAGGAACGCCTCCTCGGCATGGAAGATCGCCGCCACGTTGAACACCCACCCCGGCAGGAAGGCACCGAACACGCTGGGCAGCCACATCACCAGCCCGCTGACGCCGATGATCGTCACGCCCCAGAACGGCGCCCAGTAGTCGAACTTCTCCCAGTAGGTCCAGCGGTCGAAGGTGGGGCGCGGGCCCTTGCCGAAGAACCACTTGAACATGGCCAGCATGTCGCGGCCGTCCTGCAGGTTCGGGATCATCGAGTTGGGGCCGAAAAACCGGAAGTTCTTCCAGTCGCGGGCGATCTTCCACACGATGTAGAACAGGTGCCAGAAGAACACTCCGGCAAAGATCACTGCGTTCACCCGGTGGATGGTGCCGGCGACCTGCGGGCCGCCCAGCAGGGACATCAGCGGCCTGGCCCAGGGCGCCTCGGGGTAGAACAGCGGTATGCCGGTGAGCGTCAGCAGCATCAGGCTCAGCGCGAACAGCAGGTGTGCGGCGCGCCATGTCGCGCTGAAACGTCGGACGTGTTTGCCCTGCAGGTGTGCGGGCAGGGCTTCGGCCATGACGCGCGGCTGCGTGCTGCGTTGCTTGCGGTCCTGGTATTCGCGGTAGAACCACAACGCGGTGTGCAGCCAGAAGAAGGCGAAGGTGCCCACCAGCAACTGCACCATGATCTGCCACGCGATCCATATCTGCGGGTACCTGTCGAAGTCATGCACATGGCCATGCGGCTGGAACGTGGCATAACCCGCCGGCGCCTCCCCCACACCCTTCTTGCCGTTGTGGCAGGCGCGGCAGGTCTTCATGCGGTTGTCGGCGGACACCATCGATTTCGGGTCGCCGACCTTCAGGATCTCGTGGCTGCCATGACAGTTGTAGCACTTGGCGGTGTAGGCATACCCGAGCGTGCTGATCTGCCCGTGGTAGGTGGCCTTGTAGGACTTGTAATTGGCCTCGTGGCAGCTGCCGCACTGCGCCGTCACCGCCAACTTGAACGGATCACCCGAGGAGGTGGTGACGGAGTGCGCGCCGTGGCAATCGGTGCAGACCGCCGCCTTGGCGTTTTTCTTGTCAAGCACCTCCTTGCCATGCACCGAGCCGCTGTAGGCCTCCAGCTGGTCGGTGTGGCAGTTCTCGCCGCAGGCCGCCGATACGCCCAGGCGCCACTGCGCGTACTGCGGTGAGTCCTTGGCTGGCACATTGAAGCTGTGCGTGTCGTGGCAGCCGTCGCAGGAGGCATTCGGTTTGGTCTTGTCGTCGGCGTTCGGTCGCGCGTGGAACGACTTTTTGTAGGCCTCGATGTTGTCGGCGACGAGGCCCAGGCGCGGCTTGGTCTTGGCGCTGCCGTCCTTCTGGGCCGCGGCCCACAGATCGGTGTGGCAGCCGGCGCAGTCGACCTTGGCCAGCTTCTGTGTGGTGTCGCGGGCGTGCTGGTTGCCCCGGGCGGCGTTGTCGGTGATGTCGGTGTGGCAGGCGACACACTGCATCTTCGCGTGCACACTCGCGCCGAATTTGTCCGGGGCAACGGCCAGCAGCGCGCGCGGCTTGCCACTGGCGCCGGGGACCTCGACCTTGCCCTTCTTGCCATCGTGGCAACTCAGGCAGGTGGTGTTGTCCAGGGACGACGCGGCAGGTGCAACCGCGGTGGCGGCCGTCTGCGCAGCCGCCATGCCGGGCAGGCCGCACAACGCGCCCAGCAGGCTCGCCAGACCCCACCAACGACCGATCCGCAACCAGATGCCTGTTCTTGTTGTCTGCATAGTCCGATTCTCAAAAAAAAGTGCGATAGACCGTATCGCACCTTGTTTCAAACAGCCGCCACGACAGCGGGCTGGGGACCCGGGTCCGTCAGCCCTGCGAACGCGCACATGGGGACAAGCTCAGTGCGCCAGGATCCAGTCGGCCAGGTTCTTGAGCGCCGCCGGGTCCTTGGTGTCGATGATCTTGTGTTCTTCTTCGGTGCCATCGTCCATCTTCACCTTGGGGCCGGTCGTAATCGACTTGATGATCTTGTCCTGCCCGTCGGCCTTGCCCTTGTACTTGGCCGCGGTCTTTTGCCACGACGGGCCCTTCTTGGTCTTGTCGGCGGCGTGGCACTTGGTGCATTCGTTCTTCTTCATCAACGCCGTGGCGGCTGCCTCGTCGGGGGCTGCATGGGCAGGTGCAAGGCTGGACAGCGCCAGCACGGCAGCCGCGCCGAGAAGGGACAGGGAGAACTTGGTCATTTGCTTGCTCCTGAAAGGTGTTGGTTCGATGGCGTTCACACAAATGCATTAGGCAATGCGCCGCGACCAAGATCAAGTGTGGGGCGTGTCGGCGGGCCACGAGATCACGGCAACATTGACGCAAATCAACATCTGACGGGTCGCGTGGGGGTCTTGCGCTGGCCGTCGCGAGGTGCGCCGTGCCTGCTGGCAGCAGCGCCGACACCAGTGAACGACACGCGGCGCCTGCAACAGCCCAGTCATGCGAGGCACAAGGCGAACGTTCTTGATGCTTGTCAATGCGATGGGAGCCAGGCCAACGGACACTGAAACCAGTCCCGAAGAATGGTCACCAGGCTTCGACAGCACATGGGTCCGGTTCCAGCCAGCGGGTGTTCACTCAAACAGGAGTCACATCATGAGAAAAACAATCTTGGCCACGTTCCTGGGCACCGCCGTGCTCGTTCTTGCAGGTTGCCAGTCCGCCATGGCGCCATTGCCACCCAACACGCTGGGCGCCTCGATGACGGGCGTGGCGCCCAACCTGGCCGCCGGCGCCAACGATCCGGTCTGGGCCAAGGCACGGGCGCTGACCGTGGAACTGACCGGTGGCGCCAACTTCGGCGCCAAGCCGGGCGACAAGGGCGATACCAAGGTCACCCTGAAGGCCGTGTACACCGCCGAAATGCTGTACATGCTGGTGCAGTACCCCGATCCGAGCAACTCGATCCGCCGTGGCCCGTACCAGAAACAGGCCGACGGCTCGTGGAAGAAGCTCACCGACCCCGGCGACAAGGGCGGCGACGACAACATCTACTACGAAGACAAGTGGGCCATGATCTGGAACATCGACAACTCGATCAAGGCCTTCGACAAGGAAGGCTGCGCCGCGATGTGCCACCTGGGCCAGACCAAACCCTACGGCAACAAGTACACCACCTCCGAGGGCGAGCTCGGCGACATCTGGCACATGAAGGGCCAGCGCACGGCGCCGCTGGGCCATGTCGATGACCAGTACGTGGACCACACGCGGCATGACGCCAAGGCCTCGCCGAACGCCGGCCGCAAGAGCGACCCGGGCGGCCCCCTGGGTGAGTACACCAATTTCGGCCTGGTCAACGGCAAGCCCCAGTACATGGGCCGCGAGGCCAAGGCCGCGAACGCTGGCGGCACCTACTACATCAAGCGGGGTGACGAGGTGGCCTTCGACGACAGCAAGTTCAAGGCCGGCGACGAAGTGGCGTCGATCATCATCAATCCGCTGGTGGGCGACCGCGCCGACATCAAGGTCGGCGTCACCTGGAGCGGCGGCATGCACACCTCGGTGGTGAGCCGCAAGCTGGTGACGGGCAGCAAGTTCGATGTGCAGTTCTCGAACCTGGCCGCGCGGTATGGATTTGGCGTTGCCGCCTTCGACAACGCGCAGGTGCGCCACGCCACCTCGGACGACCCACTCTACCTGGTGTTCCAGAAGTAGGCCGCCGGCAAACCGGTCAGAAGACGCCCAGGGCCAGCCCGTTGCCCATCGCCTCGCCCAGGTCCTCGCAGGCCTGGAGTTCGGCCGGGGCAATTGTCTTGGGCGCCGCAATCGCCTCGGGCGTCTGCGCCCGGGTGCAGACGATCATCGATTCGGCCACCTTGCGCAACCGCCAGCCGGTGGCGATGCGCTCAATTTGGCGCAGCGCATTGCTGCCGTCACTGCCGGCGCACACCATCAGCGCATAGGGCCGGCCATTGATCTGGCCCAGCACCGGGTAGTAACTGCGGTCGAAGAAATCCTTCATCACACCGGCCACGGCAGCCAGGTTTTCGGGTGTTGCGAAAAGGTAGCCGTGCGCGGCCAGAAGATCGGCCGGGCCGGCATCCTGCGCCCGCACCAGCCGCACCTGCAGCCCGACGGCCCGCTGCGCGCCACGGCACGCGGCTTGGGCCATCTGCGCCGTGCCCCCGGTGACCGAGTGGTACACAATCAGCAGGACGGGAGTGCTCGGATCGGTCACAGGGCTGGATTCATGGGGTCGTTTTCAGCATACCACCGCCCCACCCCACCCCACCACCCTCGCGCCACAACCCCTGCCACCCCCCGCCATGGAACTCGACGCCTCACTGCGCGCCCGGATCACCAACCATCTGCGCGGCTTCCACGTGCAGGTGGCGGCCCCCTCGGGCCACCGCAGCGCCGCTGTCGCCGTAGCTGTCACCGAGGAAGGCCACGGCGCCCGCGTCGATGGCCTGGCCCGACCCACCGCCTGGAGCACCCGTGCCGCGCTGATACTGACCCGGCGTGCCGCGAACCTTGGCAACCACGCCGGCCAATGGGCCCTGCCCGGCGGGCGCATCGACGCCGGGGAAACCCCGGAACAGGCAGCGTTGCGGGAGATGTCCGAAGAGGTGGGCCTGCAGCTCGAAACCGACGCGGTGATCGGGCGGCTGGACGACTACGTCAGCCGCTCCGGTTACGTCATCACGCCGGTGGTGGTGTGGGCGGGAAAGGCCCCGGTGCTGGCGCCCAACCCCGGTGAGGTTGCCAGCGTGCACCGCATTGCAGTCAGCGAGTTCATGCGCGCCGACGCGCCCCTGCTCGACCCGATAGCCGACAGCGTACACCCGGTGCTGCGCATGCCGGTCGGCCGCAGCTGGATAGCCGCACCCACTGCCGCGATCCTGTACCAGTTTCGCGAGGTCTGCATCGCGGGCCGGGCGACGCGGGTGGTGCATTTCGAGCAGCCGCTGTTTGCGCGGAAGTGACACACACGCTGCATCGATCTGATGCCGTTGCCGTCGGACGCGGCGCGACATGCCTGCTTCTGGCAGCCGCCCAAACGCCTGTTGATTTACATCAATAACGCGAACTGGCGACGGAGGACAGTTCGGGTCAGCGGGTTGACAGACCCATGAAACCAGAACCTGGAGCAATTCATGAAGCTGACAAGAAGAACCTTTCTCATGGCATCGGGCCTGTCCGCAGGCTGGGTGGTCACCGGTTGCGCAACGGTACCGGGCTCCGGCCCCGTCACCAGCGCGTTCGTCCCTCGCAAGGCGCGGCCCAGCAGCCTGGCTGCCGGCGACTGGGTGGCCAGCACCTGCCAGGGTTGCACGCAGTGGTGTGCCGTGCAGATCTTCGTGCAGGACGGCCGGGCGACCAAGGTCCGCGGCAACCCGTTGTCCAAGACCAACCACGGCTACTGCTGCCCGCGCGGACACATGATCCCGCAGCAGATGTACGACCCGGACCGGATCAAGGTGCCGATGAAACGCACCAACCCGGCCAAGGGCCGTGGCATCGACCCGAAGTTCGTCCCCATCAGCTGGGACGAGGCGCTCAACACCGTGGCCGACAAGCTGATGGAGCTGCGCAAGGCGGCCGAAACCCACAAGCTGGTCTACATGCGCGGCCGTTATTCACCCACATCGACCGAGCTGTTGTACGGCGCGTTCCCCAAGATCTTCGGCACTGGCAACTACTTCTCGCACAGCGCAATCTGTGCCGAAGCCGAGAAGATGGGCCCCGGTCTGACACAAGGCTACTTTGGCTACCGCGACTATGACCTGACGAATACCAACTGCCTGGTGTGCTGGGGCACGGACCCGCTGGCATCGAACCGCATGGTGCCCAACATGATGAACCAGTTCCCGGCGATCGTGAAACGCGGCACGGTGATCGCCATCGACCCCCGGCTCTCCAATGTCGCGGCCAAGGCGCACGAATGGTTGCCGATCAGCCCCGGCACAGACGGCGCACTGGCCGGTGCCATCGCCCATGTGTTGTTGACCGAAGGCCTGTGGAACCGCGAATTCGTGGGCGATTTCAAGGACGGCAAGAACCAGTTCGCGCCAGGCAAGACGGTAGACGAAGCCCTGTTTGTCGAAAAGGAAACCCACGGCCTGGTCAAGTGGTGGAACCTGGAACTCAAGGACCGCACCGCGGCCTGGGGCGAAAGGGAATCGCTGATACCCGCCGCGCAGATCGTGCGTGTGGCCCGCGCCATGGGCAAGGCCGCCCCCCGCACCATCGTCTGGATGGGCCCGGGCGTGGCCATGACGCCGCGCGGCACCTACACCGCCATGGCGGTACACGCCCTCAACGGGCTGCTGGGTTCGGTGGACGTCGAAGGCGGCGTGTGGCAAAGCCCCAGCGGCCCGCCGCTGGCGGCGTTCCCGAAGGCGGATGCCTACGTGGACGATATTGCCAAGAAGGGCGCCACCGGCAAGAAGCTCGACGGGCGCGGTGCCAAGGACATGCCAGCCATGATGAATGCCATACCCGGTAGCGGCGTGGTCACCAACAACGTGGCCAACGGCATGCTCAACGATCCGGGCGCGACCAAGGTCTTCATCTCGTCGTGGTCCAACTTCGCGTTTTCGTGCACCGGTGCGCAGCGCTGGGAAAAGGCCCTCGCAGCGATTCCGTTCTTCGTGCACATGGTGCCCAGCGCCTCCGAGATGACGATGTTTGCCGACATCGTGCTGCCCTCCACCTTCAACTCGGCCGAAGGCTGGTCGATCATCACCAACATGGGCAATGGCCATGCCTACGCGTCCCTGCAGCAGGGCGCCGTCAAGCGCCTGTGGGATGTCAAGCAGGAAGAAACCGAGGTTGTGTGGCTGCTGGCCGAGAAGCTCAAGGCGCGTGGTTTCCCCAATCTGTTCGACTACTACGCCCGGGAGTTCAAGGACCCCGAGACCGGACGGGCACCCTCGACCGCACTGGAGTTCTCGGAGATCGCTGCCAAGATGACGAGTGCGCCTATCTGGGCCGCCAAGGCCCCGCTCGCCGGGGATGCCCCGATCAATGGCTGGGCCGAATTCAGGAAGAGGGGCATGTTCAGCGGGGCGAAGTACCCGATCAAGAAGGGCTGGGGTGGCAAGTTCGCCACCGTCAGCAAGAAGTTCGAGTTCTACAGCGAGACGCTCAAGAAGGGTCTGCTGGAGCACGCGAAGAAATACACCACCACCACCGACGACATCCTTGGTGTGAGCGGCTATGTGGCGCGCGGCGAAGTGGCCTTCGTGCCGCACTATGAACCGGTCAAGCGCCATGGCAGCCTGCAGGATTACCCGCTGGCCTTCATCGACTACAAGTCGCGCCTGAACCGCGAGGGCCGGTCCCAGAACGTGCCGTGGTACCAGGAGTTCAAGAAGGTCGATCCGGGCGACGTGTCCTGGGGTGACGTGGTCAAGATGAACCCTATCGATGGCCGCAAGCTAGGCCTGAAGACCGGCGACAACGTGAAGATAACCTCGTTGAACGGCAGCATCTCCTGCTCGCTCAAGTTGTGGGAGGGCGTACGCCCGGGCACGGTCGCCAAGTGTTATGGGCAGGGCCACTGGGCCTACGGGCGTGTGGCCGCGATGGACTTCGCCAAGGGCATACCGCGTGGTGGCAACAACAACGAGATCCTGGTCGACGACTACGACCGATTGAGCGGCTCGACGGCGCGCAACGGCGGTTTCACCGGCGTACGGATCCAGAAGGCCTGAGCGCCCCCGACAGATACAGGAGTAAAAAATCATGACACGACTTGGAATGGTCATCGACCTCGCCAAATGCAACGGTTGCGGCGCCTGCGCCTTCGCCTGCAAGGCCGAGAACAACACCCGGGACCGCGCCGACGGACAGAGCTTCAACTGGGCCGACTTCCTGATGCACACCGACGGCGTCTTCCCCAACACCACCCACAGCGTGATACCGGTGTTGTGCAACCACTGCTCCGACGCGCCGTGCATCAAGATCTGCCCCGGCAACCCGGAAAAGGCCGGCAAGGGCAACCCCTACAAGGCCTTGTTCAAGACGCCCGAAGGCATCACGCTGCATGATCCAGCGCTGTGTATCGGGTGTGGTGAATGCCAGAAGAAATGCCCCTACAGCCATCCGACACTCGACGACGCGAGCCTGCACGGCGGGAGCTACAGCGTGATCAGCCTCAACGCCGCCGACGAGAATCCGCAGCCGCGCTGGGCCGACAAGACATCTGCCATCCCTGGCTGCACGTCTTCCGGCGCTGAAGTCGCCACCCTGGCAGGCGCGCTGCCGCCGATGCTGAACCGCTGGGCCGGCGGCGAACTGCAGGCCGTGCGCACCGACGATGTGATCGAAAAGTGCACCTTCTGCTACCACCGCGTGAGCAACGGCCTGCTGCCCGCCTGCGTGGAGGTGTGCCCACCCCAGGCACGCATCTTCGGCGACCAGGAAGACCCGAACAGCGCGATCTCGATCCTGCTGAAAACTGAAAAGTCATTCCGCCTGCAGGAGGACAAGGGAACCAAGCCCAACGTGCACTACATTGGCAGCTACAGCCCGCGCGCCTGATCGCATACTGCCACCCCCGGGCCGGATTCGCCGGCCCTTTTTTCTGGCACCAGGAGTCACCATGTCCCTCGTCGACCCCGACCAGGCCGCCGCGCGCACCGAGCTGTGCCGCTTCCTGTCGGCCTGTTATTACGAACCGGCCGAAGAATTCGCCGAGGAAAAACTGTTCGACTCGATGCTGGCGGCGGCCTCCCGGGTTGATCAAGCGCTGGCCGATTCGGCCCGCAGGCTGGGGCAGGCCTTTGCCGCGCAGGACCTGCAGACGCTGCTGGTGGATTACACGCGCCTGTTTCTGGGCCCGATGCAGGCGCTGGCGCAGCCGTACGCATCCACCTGGCTCGCGCCTGCACCTTCGCCTGACGAAGATGCAGCGGCGACCACGATGGACCTGTACGCCGAGGGCGGGTTCGAGGTGGACGCCGACTTCCAGGAACGGCCCGACCATGTGGCGCTCGAACTCGAATTCCTGTACCTGCTGAATTTCAGGATCATCCAGGCGCAGCAGGACTCCGCGTCCGACGACATTGCGGCGGCCGAGCCATTGCGGCACCGCTTTTTGCAAGAACACCTCGGCTTGTGGATCGGCCCGTTTGTGGGTGCGGTACAGGCTGGCGCAGAAACCACGTTCTACCGCGAACTGGCGACGTTCACGGGGCTTTTCATGGAACTGGAGCTGGGGCGTCTGCCGGTGCACTGAGCGCCGTCGATGCAGAGGGCTCGCCTTTGGCCAGGAATCGGCAGACGACCAACCGGCGACAGCCGACAAGTCGATCAGCGCCCGGAGTCAGCCAAGCACCTGCCCATCCCGCACCACCAACAACTCGCCTTCGGCAAAAGGTCGCCAGGCCGCGTCGGTCAATGGCACGCTGGCGATCAGCAAGGACAGGCGCTCACCGCCCGACATCGACACGCCAGCGCCACAGTCCGGCGCGGGTTCGGACCCCACGCAGTGTTGCTGCACCATCCACAGGCCGGGTGGTTCGGCCCGGGGGCTGCCGCTGTGCTTGCGCCGGTGCCCATGTGCAAACAACACGTCACCGTCCGCATAGAGGAAGTTGGCCGGCCCGAGCGCGCGCAGTTCCGCGGCGAACGCCGCCACCGCAGCGCGGCGCCCGTCCAGCGGCGGCGGGGTGGGGCCGCCCCACAAAACCGCCATGCGCCCGAGCAAGGCACAGAAGGCGTGCTCCGAGTCGGTCTGTCCGATCGCACGGTGGGCGCCAGGCACCAGCGACCCGCTCTGCTCGATGCCGGGCAGGTCGCCATTGTGCGCAAACACATGGGTGCGCCCGCCAAGTTCACGCATGAACGGCTGGGTATTGGCAAACGACACCGAGCCGCGCGTCGCATGGCGGATATGCGAGATGGCCAGCGTCGTCGGTGGGCCCCGGGTCTCCAGAAACTGCACCAGCGCGCTGTTGCCGGCAGCCGACGGCTCGCGGAACAGGGCTACATCCCGGCCCTGGTAGAAGGCCACGCCCCAGCCGTCGCGCGTCGAACTGCCTTCTCCACCGTGTGCTGCCAGCGTGTGCAGGGAAAAGTTCAGCTGCGTCGGATGCGAGGTCGACAGCGCCAGCAGTTCACACACGGGACACCTCCTGCTGTGCGTCGACCAGCCTGGACAGTCCTGCGAGTCCGACCGGCGGCACGGCCAACCAGGGCAGCAGAAACAGGCGTCTGGCCAGGCCACCCGCCAAACGGTCCATCTGCCTGCGTTCACCGTCCAGACGCGCCACCAGCAACGGGTCGCGGGATCCGGCGGCCAACACGCTCTTGTTGAGCACCCATGCGAACGGTTCGATGCCGGCTCGGCGCAGGTCCTCCTGCAAGGCGGCCGCCTGCGACACCGGCGTGACCTCCGGCAGAGCCACCAGGATGATCCGGGTGTACGCCGCATCCTGCAGCCGCATCAGCGGCGTGACGATGCGCGACGTGCCGCGCCCTTCGAACTCGCGCACCATCTGGCGGTGGTAGGCCCCCGTGGCATCCATCAACAGCAGCGAATGCCCGGTGGGCGCGGTGTCGAGCACCACAAACGCACTGCGCGCCTCGCTGACGATGCGCGAGAACGCGTGGAACACCGCCACCTCCTCGGTGCAGGGCGACTGCAGGTCCTCCAGCAACAGGGCCTGTTGCTGGGCGTCCAGCGCCGGCGATCTGGCTTCCATGATCTTGTCGATGTGGCGCTGCGTCTCGGCCTTCGGGTCGATGCGGTCCACGCGCAGCCCCGGCACTACGCCCTCCAGCGTACCGGCAAGGTGCGCGGCCGGGTCGGTAGTGCTCAGGTGCACGGTCTTGCCACGCCGGACCAGGCCCAGCTCCAGCGCAGCGGCGACCGTGGTCTTGCCCACGCCCCCCTTTCCCATCACCATGACCAGGCCATGGCCGGCAGCCGCCAGTTCGTCGGCGAGCACATCCAGGCCCGGCAGTTCGGTCGTCGGCCCGGCAGCCGGGCGGGCGTCGACAGGCGCAGGTGCGGGACCAGCGCCCAGCAGCGCGCGCAAGGCTGGCAGCCCCACCGTATCGAAGGCCCGCAGCGGCACGTGGTCCTGCGGCAATGCCCGTAGTGAAGGCGGCATGTCGTGCAAGGCCTGCTGCCCTAGCGCTTCGACGGCACTGGCCACCGCGTCCCCGTGTGCGCTGGCGTGGAACACGCCGTTGATCGCCAGGCGCTGGTTATGCAGACCCAGTTGACGCAGTTCATCGGAGGTGCGCGCCGCCTCGGCCATGGCCCCCTTGTCCGGACGGGTGACCAGCACCACAGTGGTCTGCGCCGCGTCACCCAGGGCGTCCAGAGCCGCCTTGAAACGCGCTTCCTGCATCTTCAGGCCCGAGTGCGGGCCCAGGCAGGAGGCACCGCGGTCGTTGCCATCCAGAAAGCCGCTCCAGGCCTTGGGCAGGCTGAGCAGGCGCAAGGTGTGGCCGGTGGGCGCAGTATCGAAGACGATGTGGTCGAAGGGCGCATCGCCGTCCGCCAGCAGCGACGCGAACTCATCGAACGACGCGATCTCGGTGGTGCAGGCGCCAGACAGCTGCTCGCGCACCGTGGCGCGCTCGGCCTCGCTGGTATCCACACCCATCTGCGACAGCACCCGCTGGCGGTAGGACTCGGCCGCGTTGTCGGGATCGATGTTGAGCACGGACAGCCTGGGTGCGCCGGGCACGGGCACAGGCGTGTTGCGCAGCGCGATGCCCAGCATCTCGTCCAGGTTGGAGGCCGCATCGGTGCTCACCAGCAGCACCCGGCGGCCGCTGTCGGCCAGCGCCAGCGCTGCGGCAGCGGACAGCGATGTCTTGCCCACCCCGCCTTTGCCGGTGAAGAACAGGTACCGTGTCGGTCGGTCAAGAACGCCTGGTGGCGTCGGACTCGGTGCGGAACCGGGCGCGTTGTCCAAGGTATGCATGTAGCGTCTTTTCAGTGCCGGCGCGCCCGTGGACCATGACCCTGGCCCGCGAACCGGCGAGCAGCGGGGCGACGCCTGCAGACGATTGTGCGCGGCAGCCCGGGATCCGGCTTGATGGCCATCAATCCGGAACGATGTGGCCCGCGCCATTTGTCGCGGCAAACCCGGGGCCCGATCCGGCGCAGAGCCATGTCGCCGCCCGCTTGCGGCGATCAGGGTCGCAGAGCGCCTATGTGGCGCTCACACGTGGACCAGGCGGATCGGCAAGCCGTCACGCGGCTTGGCGATGGGTGCGTAGGCGTAGTCGGGCGCGTAACCGTCAGGCACGCTCCACTGCCAGTTGCGCAGCAGCGGCAGCAACACCGCCTTGACCTGCATCTCGGCGAAATGCAGCCCCAGGCACATATGGGCACCGCCGCCGAACGGCGACCAGGCGAACGGATGCCGCCGGTGTTCCGCGCGGTCAGCCGCAAACCGCTCGGGGTCGAACTGCAGCGGGTTGGTCCACCACTCGGGCGATCGGTGCACCTGGATCGGAAACACCGCCACCGGCGTGCCGGCCGGAATACGCTTGCCATGGATCTCCACATCCACCAGCGCGCGCCGGGCGATGGTGGGCAAGGGCTGGTACAGGCGCAAGGCTTCCTTGAAGACCAGCTCGGTGTCGGTCATCAGGTCGAGGTCGTCCAGCGTGGGCACACTGCGCCCCGCGCCCTGTACCACCGAGCCGACCCGTTGCGCCTCGCGACGCAGCCGGTCCTGCCACTGCGGGTGCCGGGCCAGCGCGTAGACCATCGTTGTGATCGCGCTGGTAGTGGTGTCGTGCGCGGCCATCATGAGGAAGATCAGGTGGTCCACGATCTCTTCGTCGCTGTACTGCGTGTCTGCCTCGTCCCGCGCCTGGCACAGCTGGGTGAACAGGTCGGTGCCCTGGCCGGCTCGGCGCTGGGCCACACGCTCGCGGATGAAACCGGCCAGGCGCGCGCGCGCCTGCACGCCGCGCGCATAGGTGCGCCCCAGAACCGGGATACGCACCACCGCCACCGACGCCGCCACCAGATCCGAAAAGTCGGCGCTGATCCGGTCGATCTCGGCATCGAGCCGGGTGCCCAGAAACACATCGGCCGCAATCGCCAGCGTGAGGCGCTTGATGGCCGGGTAGAAGGTCAGGTCGCCGGCGGCACCCCACTGCACCACAGCCGTGTCGATGCGCGGGCTCATCGCCTCCAGGTAACGCGCCAGCGCCTCCTTGCGAAACGCCGGCAGCATCAGCCGGCGGTGCCAGCGGTGGTCCTCCGCGTCGCGCAGCATCAGGCCGCGCGGGAACAGGTCGGCCAGGACCCGCTCCCAGCCCAGCTTGGCCGAGAAGCGCCCGGCCCGGTCAAACAGCACCATTTCATTGGCCTGGGCCGACATCAGGTAGACCGACTGCCCGAACATCCACCAGCCGCGCGACACCGGGCCGCATTTGGCGTGTACGCGCTGCGCAAACGCCAGCGTGTTGCGCAGGAAACGCGCCTCGCTGACCAGCGGCCAGTCGCCCGTGCTCGGGATGTGGGCCAGGGACGCACGCGGCGGGCGCCGGGGGCGGCCAGGGCGGGCAGCAGACTGCGTCACCGTGCCGTCCTCAGGCGCGCGCGCTGGCGCGGTAGATCGAGGATCAGGTTCATTCTGGGCGTCCTGGATTTCAAGCTGCGGCATCAGCGCACCGCGAGCCAGATCTCGTTGCGCCGCAGGAACCACGGCGTGAACGGCGCGTTGTAGCGCGCCAGCACCGGCTCGCCCCGGGTCGCCACACCGGCCGCGTCCAGTGCAACCTTCAGCAATGCCAGGTGCTGGTCGTAGTTGGACTGCGACCACGTCCCCGAGTAGCGTATCGCTGCCCACTGGCTGGCCGGCACCAGGCGCAGTTGCACTCGCGCGTCTTGGGGTTCCGGTGCGGTGTCGAGGGTCACGCCCTTGGGCAGGACGAACTGCACCCGGATACCACCCGCCACGGCCGCCTGGGGCACGGGTGCAGTCATTGCCATGCGCACGGGTTCCGCGGTCTGGGTCACCGGTGCCGTCATCGCCAGCTTTTTCTCGCCCTTGTTTTTGCCGAAGATGTAGCCCGCCAGGATCGGGAAGGCCTGGTTGCCGGCTTCGTCGGCCGTGCTGTCGAGGACGACCTCGGCTACCACATACGGCGCGTACTGGCGCAGCTCGACGGTGTCGAGCTTGCGGACGACTTCGTAGTCGGGCTCTTCGATGGCGTGGCTTGACAGTGGCATGGCGGCGAGGAGGAATGGAAGCAAGTATCGGATCATGGTGGCAGACAGGAAAAGAGGGAAGCATGGATACCGGGCCGGGCGTGCAGGCGCATCGCCAGCACCCCGGCTCATGGTGTTGTGGAGATCCGCGCAACAGCCAGTGTGTCATGGGCTCGCACAGGCGGTGCCGCGGGGAGCATCATGCCCTCATGCAAGGCCACGTGTTCGAGCGCCGACTCGAAGCGCATCCGTGCGCTGGCAGCTACCTGCCGCAGGTACCCATGGAGGTCGGCATCGGTGGCGCTGCGGTTCTCGCATTCGGCGCTGTAGGCCTCGAATTGGGACAACTGGATCAGCAGCTCGGCCACATGGCGCGGGCACTCGCACGCAACCCTGGACGACTGGCCAGCAAACTCGAGCAGTGCCGCGTCGTCCCAGCGGCGCGCCGCCGCAGCCGGGCTAGACAGCGGCGCGTTGCGCGCTGTTGGGCGGCTTTGCGCTGCCAGAGCCAGCACGCCTTGAAGCCATTGCCCGAGCACCGTGTCGTTTTGCGGCTCGCGCAACAGGGTGACGCCGGCGGCGGCCAGTGCAGCACAGGTGGACTCCGCGGCAAACTGGTACAGCACTGCCTGGGGCACATCGGGCAGTGCCGGTGCCCCGGCCTTCAGGGTCGCCAGCCAGCCTGGGTGAAGGCGCGGTTCGTACGACACGATCACATCGACCGATGCGCCCTGCAGTGCGGCCGCCGCCTGCGCAGCGTCGGTGAACGGGCCCAGCCACTGCACTGCCTGGGGCAGGCGGGACAACACGGCGGGCCGCTGCAACCGGGCAGCCAGGGCCGTACCGACGACCGCTATTCGCCAGGCGCGAGCGGGTGCCGGGGTGTCCCGAGCGGGTCCGGCGGTGTCGCCGGCCGCCGTCACACTGGCATGGGTCGCTGCCACGCCCTGCAGTTGCTGCATGTCCAGCAGGGCGAGGCTGCCAATGGCATGGCCAAGGTCGGTCAGCTGTTTGAGCAAGGCCAGACGACGCACATCG